>JBHJIY010000226.1:0-10727 GCA_050042985.1 Phormidesmis sp.
CGGTATTTGAGGCTGATGAGGATGGCTTCATTTTGCAAGCTTTTTCTGACGAGGGTGGCTTATCTGGTAATTCTAGCCTGCTATTTTCAACCTGAATTACATATATAGCTTGGCCTTGAGTAGTTTTTCAGGGACGACTAAGTAAGGACCATGGAAACGCCATGACTTTCTTTCAACGCAGCCGCCGCTGGCTCACAGCCCTCGCACTTGTGCTGCTACTCACTGTCTCCACTACCGCTTGTTCTAGCGAAACCACCACCGCACCTGCCGGATCGACCGTTAGCTACAGCCAGCTAGAGCGAGGAAACTCTGCCAAAGGTCAAGAATATGGAGATTGGGTAATCGGTGCAGCGCAAGGCCTTGTTTCTGATGCCTACGTGCGAGACAACAACAAACTTGGCGTCGTGATTTCTGATGAAGTAGAGCCCAGTGAAGTAAGAGATCTCTCTAGGTCGCTATTGCAAGGCTTCCGACAAAGCTTCCCCGACAAAGATCTTCAAGTGCTGGTGTACGCACCCGACAAAGAGCTCATCCTAACCGCAGACTATGACTCACAGTCGCAGGAAGTAGAGTACAACACCCCATAGCGGCTACCAGTACAAGCGGCAAGAAAGTAGAACAAACAGGCAAAAAACAAACCTAAAGTTCACACAAAATTAGATTATCTTTTGGAGTAAGCCCCCATGTCTTCTAGTGATAAATACAAGCGCGAGATCATGAAAGATCTGGCCGCTGGCAACAAAGAAATTCTTGAGCCCAACGGCAATGACGCTATTGGTGAAAAGTACAACAGTTTCGATGACTTCGCTGACCGCTCTTCTCGTGACGAGCGTCACGGACTCATCAAACGATCTTTCCATCCTGAGCGCGTCCCCGCTACGCAAATGGATCCAGAGCTTCGCAAAGCCGTTGAGAAAATTAAGCCCAACGAACGCGACGACGTTTCTCGTGAGTTCTTCAAGCACCTCAAAGAGCGTGGCCTCAGTGAGAAAGACCTGGAAAAGCAGCTAGGCCTCTCCACCCACAAAGCTCGTAAAATGAATGCCGACGACGTCGGTAAGCTAGCGTCTTTTGCCTATACAGCTCATCCTGATATCTTCCAGGACGTCATGGCCGACCAGCCAGCGCTCTTGAAATTTTTGAGCAACCCTATTGTGGGTGCAGCAATTGGTGCGATCGCATCAAAATGGCTTCGCAAGTAAGCGAACACCACAAAAGCGCGCTCACACAAGCTTAAGAACACGCCACCTAGCTGGAATATCTCATTGGGCTGAGCCAGTTAATACAAAAAGGGTGCCTAGGGGCACCTTTTTTAATGCAAAATCAAATGTAAGGTTAATATATTACATTTTCTTCAAGTTCATGCCTCTCTCCGAAAGCTGGCTCACGCCCCCTGTACTCGCCAATACAGCTGCCAATACAGCTGCCAATACAGCTACCAGAGTGCTCAATCCCTTGCTCTTGACCAGTGGGGTTGCCGCCCTAGCCTATGCAGGCATTTGCTACGCCCTTTACAGCTACCAGACCAAACTCATCTACCGTCCCCTGCCAGACATCATCAAAACACCTGCTGACACCGGCCTCGCCTACGAAGACGTCTGGATTCCGCTAGATGACCAGAGCAAGCTCCATGCCTGGTGGGTGCCTAACCCTGGCAGCAGCCGTGTTCTCCTCTTCTGTCATGGCAACTACGGCAACATCAGCTACAACACAGAGCGCATTCGGTTTCACCACGCCCAGGGCTGCTCAGTACTCGCCTTCGACTACCGTGGCTATGGTCAAAGCAGCGGCCCCAGCCCCAGCGAATCAGCCATATTTGCCGACACAGAAGCCGCCTGGCAGTACCTCACTACACAGCGCCTCATCGCGCCGGAAAACATTACCGTTTGCGGTCACTCTATCGGGGGTGCGATCGCTATCCACCTAGCCAGCCAACATCCCGACATAGACCGGCTCATCGTTGAAAGCAGCTTCACCGCCATGCGCGACGCCGTCACCGCCAAAGGCGTTTACCGTGCCTTTCCTATCAATCTTCTCCTCACCGAACCCTTCGACTCCCTCAGTAAGGTCGACAAGCTCACCATGCCCGTTCTCTACGTTCATGGCGACCAAGACTTCGACGTTCCTGCCGATTTCAGCAAACGCCTCTACGCCGCCACACCAAACCCCAAACAGCTCTTCATCGCCCCCGGCGCAGATCACAATATCGACACCATTGCTGGGCCCACCTACGCCGCCGTCTTGCAAGACTTCTACCAGCTCAATCAACCCGTAGGTCAACTACAATCAGCATAGAAATTTATCAAGAGTCATCTACTATTATCTGTGTTTTCCTTCCTCTCCAAATTTCCCTTCGTTTCAGGTCTCATTGCTAAGCTTTTTCCTAACATCAACTCATCAGAAAACACGTCTGCTCTGCAAACGCATAGGGAAGCCACCTCTGTTGCTACAAATGAACAACAGACCAACAGCGAACGGCTAAACGGCGAATTGGATAGCGAACTCCAGAGAGAAATTCGCAAAGGACGGAAATTCTCCCTAGCAGAAGCCATCGGTCGCGAAGGTGGCAGCTTTATGAAAGGAGAATCTGCTGTTCCAAGGCCAGTGAGAGCAAACAACGCTATCAAGCAGTTTCTCGATAGCCAATTAATCGATACTTCCAGCGCATTTGCGACAACACTTTTCACCTGGGCAAAAGCAGATATCCGGGTCAGCCGTCAGCTCGACACCCCATTAGTTGCGTTAGCGCAAATTCTAGAGAGTCTGCTGAGTGAACCAACAACATTCTATGAATTTTATAGACAAGTCGCGATCGCACAGGCAACCATTACAGGCGATCGCCCCCACTTTCAACAGCCTGGCGAACCGCCTCATCCTGAAGCAGACTACAGCCACAAGCTTATCCGCACCCAACTCTTAGAGCTTTTAGAACACATACCTTAGCCGGCCTATACTTGCTTTTTATAGAGAATCCTTTCTGGCTGTCCATAAAGCGTATCTCGCTGTTTCGCAGGTCGGCCCAAAGACGTTATTGCACCTACTAAATCAGCCTCACTCTGGCAAGTTCCCCCCACAGCACCTGCCATAGAAGTAATGTGCTCCTCCATCAATATGCCGCCAATGTCATTACAGCCCCATCGCAGTGCCTCCGTCGCACCACCCAGCCCCAACTTCACCCAGCTTGGCTGATGATTCACAATCCAATTACCCAAAAAGATTCGAGCCACCGCTGTCAGTAATAGTGCATCCTCTAGCACGGGTTGATCTCGCCCAACTCTTCGCCGTAGCGGCTTTGGTGCTTCTTGCCCCACAAAAGGCAACAGAATGAATTCAGTAATACCGGTGTGGCCCTTGGAACGAGACTTTTGCTGAAGCGATCGCAACAAATCCAAATGCCGCGCCTGCTGCTCCACCGTCTCAATATGTCCCGACAGCATCGTACTCGTCGTCGGCAACCCCACCTCATGAGCCAATCCAACAATCTCCAACCACTCTGCTGCCGTCGTCTTCTCAGGACACAGTATCCGCCGCACGCTGTCATCTAGTACTTCCGCCGCCGTCCCCGGCAAAGAGCCTACGCCAGCATCTCGCAAAGCTTCGATCACCGCCTGTAAACTCAACCCATCTTCACGTGCAATAAACTGCACCTCCTGCGGTGAAAAAGCATGCACGTGCAAATTAGGCGACGCTGTCTTAATCGTCTCTACCAGCTTGCAATAGTACGCCAAAGAAGTTCCGTCAATCTTGGCCTCAGGATTTAGCCCGCCCTGCATACAGATTTCTGTTGCACCTAGTCGAGCGGCCTCACTCGCCTTCTCCAATATGCCGCTCCAGTCGACCCAGTAGGCACCCTCTTGGCCAGCGTCTCGGCGAAACGCACAAAAGCTACAGTGCTGCTCGCAAATATTCGTGTAGTTGATATTGCGATTGAGCACATAGGTAACACTATCGCCAGCTTGCCTGTGCCGCAGCGTATCTGCCACCTCACGAATCGCTTCTCTTTCTGCTCGCTCGCTCACTTGCAGCAGCGCCACACCCTCTGCTACAGAAATATCTTGCCCTAATAGCGCCCGATCTAGAATATGCTCAATCACCGACATTAGCTACACACAACCCGCTAAAAATCACACTACTAGCTTAACGGTTAGCTGTAAGCCAAAACGCAAAGCCGCTGAAAATCAAAAAAACGCGCAAAACTTTGCGGCTCACACTTTGCGGCTCACACTTTGCGGCTCACTCAGCGTGTTACGGCCAAGTGGCTGATGGGCTGCGATCTCGAAAGGACTTGGATACCGATGTCTTGACAAACTTCGGGAGACAGACTAGCAGCGTCTGAATTCTGTTGTACTTACGGCATACTTACCTAAATTTGGGCGGCCACAGGCCAATCACCTGCTGGGAGTAAAACACCGCCCTGAGAGGCGATCGCAGCCATAGACATTCGATAGACCCAAGCCTGCTGCAAAAACCGACCGTCATAGTTAAAAACATCCAATCGGCAGCGATCATAGTCATTATCGGCGGAAGAACTATCGGATTGATAGCCTTCTAGCCTATCCAACTGGCTCAATACAACCGCACAGACAGACTGCGGCTGAGCAAATATCAACAAATATCCCTTCACCCAGCCCTCTCCTTCTGCCATAGCGGGATAGCCCAAATCAGGAAAGTGAAATAGCCTGCCACGCACCATCGCCGGGATAATCCTAGGCGCATAAGCACCACAATAGCGCTCGTGATATCGGCCACCCGGCTTCAGCGTGCCATAGACAAAAACACAGAACTCAACAGAAATCATAAGCACGACGATCCTATTCAGCCATTCACCCACTAAAATACAACCTTAGTCCCTCGAATTGATTAAGGAACCGTAGCGGCGTGGAATTGCGATATAGCCCGGCAGACATTGAAGCAAAGTGGCAAAAGTACTGGGCCGACAACGAGCTAGATAAAACGCCTGAAACGCAAGCGGGTGAAAAATTCTACGCGCTTTCCATGTTCCCTTACCCATCTGGGGACTTGCACATGGGCCATGTGCGTAACTACACCATCACGGACGTCATCGCTCGCGTACGCCGAATGCAGGGTTACCGCGTGCTTCACCCTATGGGCTGGGATGCCTTTGGCTTACCCGCTGAGAACGCAGCGATTAAACGAGGGGTGCCACCGGCTGAGTGGACGCTGAAGAATATTGACCAAATGCGATCGCAGCTTCAAGCCCTCGGGCTCTCCTACGACTGGAACCGCGAAGTCGCCACCTGCTTACCAAACTACTACCGCTGGACCCAGTGGATCTTCCTCCAGTTTTTCGACTCTGGCCTCGCCTACCAAAAGGAAGCCGCCGTCAACTGGGATCCGATTGATCAAACCGTACTCGCCAACGAGCAAGTAGACAGCGAAGGCCGCTCTTGGCGATCGGGAGCCAAAGTAGAGCGCAAACTACTGCGTCAATGGTTCTTCAAAATTACTGACTACGCCGACCAGCTCCTTACCGACTTGGACAAGCTTCCCGGCTGGCCAGACCGGGTAAAAACCATGCAGGCCAACTGGATTGGCAAATCCAAAGGCGCTCAGGTCACCTTCAAGACGGAATCCGGCGAAGACCTTGTTGTGTACACCACGCGCCCAGACACCCTCTGGGGCGCAACCTTCATGGTGATTTCACCCGAGCATCCAGCTATAGACACACTCACCACTGCTGAACAATCTGACGCGGTGAAGGAGTATCAAAAAGCGGCTGCCAACCTTAGCACCATTGATCGCACCGCAGAAGGCCGCGAAAAAACCGGCGTATGGACCGGTAGCTATGCCATCAACCCTGTCAACAGTGAGAAGGTACCTATCTGGACCGCTGACTACGTGATGATGGACTACGGCACAGGCGCAATTATGGCCGTTCCCGCTCACGACCAAAGAGACTTTGACTTTGCGCGTAAGTTTGGCCTGCCTATCAAAGTCGTTGTGCAGCCAGAAGGCGAAAGCTTCGATGGGGCCACGATGACTGAGGCCTATCCTCACGATGGCGTAATGGTGAATTCTGGACCGTTGGACGGTGTGCCGTCAGGTAAAGGGAAAAAGAAAAGTGTGGGGAAAGCGATCGCATACCTCGAAGAAAAATCCCTCGGCCAAGGCACCACCAACTACCGCCTCCGTGACTGGCTCGTCTCTCGTCAGCGCTACTGGGGCGCGCCCATTCCCGTTATCCACTGCCCCGACTGTGGCACCGTCCCCGTCCCCGAAGCCGACCTCCCCGTCAAGCTACCTGAAAATGCAGAATTCAGCGGTAAAAACGTTGCTTCCCTGTCCAAATTCGACGATTGGGTCAATGTCCCTTGCCCTAACTGTGGCACGGCTGCCCGGCGCGAGACCGATACCATGGACACCTTTCTAGACTCGTCCTGGTACTTCTTGCGCTACGCCGACGCCAACAACGACGAGATTGCATTCAGTAAAGACCGCGTAAACGACTGGCTACCGGTAGACCAGTATGTTGGTGGAATCGAACATGCTATTTTGCATTTGCTCTACTCTCGCTTTTTCACAAAAGTACTCAGAGATAGAAATCTCCTTAACTTTGACGAACCCTTCCAGCGACTACTCACACAAGGAATGGTACAGGCCATTACCTACAAAAACGCAGAAGGCCAATTCATCGTCCCCGACAAAATTACTGACTTGGACAATCCCACCGATCCAGAAACCGGTGAAACACTAAAAGTCTCTTATGAGAAAATGTCCAAGTCTAAATTTAACGGCGTCCCCCCCTCTCAGGTGCTTGCCAAATACGGCGCTGCCACCGCCCGCATGTTTATTCTTTTCAAAGCTCCACCCGAGAAAGATCTCGAATGGGACGATGCCGATGTAGAGGGGCAATTCCGGTTTTTGAACCGAGTATGGCGAGCCGTTATGGAATTCGCTAAGTCAGAGAGTCTTGATGCTGTTAGCACTATCGACAGCATCGAACACAGCGCCCTAAGCAAAGGAGAGAAAACCCTTCGCCGCGCCACTCACACCGCCATCAAAGAAATCACAGAAGACATCGAAGGCGACTACCAGTTCAACACGGCAGTCTCTGAGCTAATGAAGCTTAGCAATGCCATCAACGACACCAAAGATAAAACCACATCGGCCTTCGCTGAAGCAATTTGCACCTTGGTGAAGCTAATCGCGCCCTTTGCACCACACATTGCCGACGAGCTGTGGTCTTCACTTTCACAGTCAGATAGCAACTCTGTTCACCAGCAGCCTTGGCCTACGGTCGAAAAAGCTGCCCTAGTCGCTGACGAGATCACGCTGGTGATTCAAATTATGGGCAAAACCAGAGGCACCTTACAAGTGCCTGCGGGTGCAGATAAAGCAGCGCTCGAAACCTATGCGCGCGAGTCAGAAATTGCACAGAAGTACTTAGAGGGGAAAGAAATCAAAAAAGTGATTGTCGTGCCAGGTAAACTCGTCAACTTCGTAGCTGTTTAAAGTAGCTGCTCAGAGAACGCATCTGGGTGATCGCAGTAAAATAAGGCTTCCAGATTACTTGTCCACTAAACTGGACGGCTTAGCGATCTTTTCTGTACCGATACAACTTGTACCCCTATTTTCCTTATCCATACTCTGCCGATAGTTCTCTGAGCTCGGTATTAATCTCGGGCAGGACACCCGCTCTATACCATTCCAGTCTGTAAACATGGTTTCGGTTAAATAATGACGCGGCGTTGTCAACAGCAACTGCCAAGCCTCTTTTACCGTCATCACATATCTCATACGCTCCGGATAAAGTTTGGCTAGAGACTCTCTCACAAGAGGGTAATAGTCCGAGTTTAAACCTGGGAAGATATGGTGTTCGGTATGGTAGGAAAAATTGCAGTGAAGCAGGTCAAAGAACTTGGGCACCTTTAGCGAAACGCTGTTTACCAAGGGGTCGTTGATGCTGGTCATCCGACAAAACAGATGGTTGGTATAGATATAAAAAATCATGCCTCCATAGCCCAAACCAATGGGAAGGAAATAGGCCAGAATGAGTTTAATCGGATCGAATCTCAAATAGGCGAGAAGACTAAGGTGAAGCACTACGATGAAAGCAAACTCTGCTGCAATCTGAAACCTTTCGGCTGGTTTAACCGTAACCTGTGCTGGTACATGGGGACATTCTTTCTGACTAAAAAAAAGTACTGCGATCACATGGCGAAGAGTATATAGACTCCAAGCCGTGAGCATCCCAAGCATCAAGCCTGGCACAGTCACCGTAGAAGAAGGCGTTATAATGTCTTGAGCCCGTTTGCCTAAAGAATTAGGTTCTCGATACAGAAAGTTACGGTCAGGATCCTTTAAAGAATTTGTTCGATTATGGTGAGTCTGGTTGTGGATATGTTTCCACAAAGTTGGAGGCATCCAGAGGACAGCCTGACTAAACAACGTAATTACCCTCACCAAACGACGATTGCGGATGACGCTACCGTGCATCATGTCATGGCCAACAAACAACAAAGTGATGACACAGTTTCCCATGACAACAGCAAAGGGTAAATACAGCCAGAGCAAAGCTTTTGGCCAATGGTCCAACTGGGCCGCAATCCCCCACCCCACCAGCAAAATTGCTGCGTTAACAAGTAAAACAATTAGCTTGCTAGAATCGGGCTCAAAGGCCTTTTTAGGCAGCAAGGGCCGCAGTTTTTTCGCATAAACAGCCTGATGAATTAAGTAGTCAGAAGTAGGAGTATTCATGGGAAAGTCCTATTGTTTTTTATTAAATTTCGGATTTTTAGTGGCAATTGATTTCTGTAATATCAGGGTGTGATCTCATCACCTGTCTAGACCGCAGAAATATAGGCGTTATGGTTCTAGCGGCATGAGCCAATCTGTGGGCTATGCAAAAAAACACTCCCTAGCAGATGGCCTCACCCTGGAGACAACAGCACCGTCCTCACCCTAAATTTTCAGGAGTCCTACGATTGGTAAAAATTGGGCTTAGCCGTTAACTGATACAGCTGAGGATAGGTTCCAGAGGCATAAACACCCTGACACAAGAGTAGATAAAATTCCCAGTGCCGCTTCCACTCTGCTGTTGTCTTAAAAGGCGTAGTATCAATAATCTCGGCAATTAATGGCTGGATCTGAGACCAGTTTTTTTGAAAATAGTGATGCCATGCGGTCAAGGTTGATGGATAACTTTCTGCAAGATTATTTTCCTTGAATTTAATAAACTGACGATTGCTTTCAATCGCTCGGCCTAATTCTGACGGAGATCCCAGAGATAGGTGTTGAAAGATATAGCGATTAACATAGGGGTCACAAACTAACACAGGATGCTCCGTTCCAATGGTTTGAATGCCTAAAAGTCCATCTTGACTCATAACCTCGCGAACGTTTTTAAGGATGCTCGGCCAGTTTCGAGTCCCCCCATGCTCAATTGTCTCTAGGAAAATACACTTTGTAATCTGTTTAACCCTAGACTGTTCTAAAATCTCCTGGTAGGGGTTGTGATAGCTATGGTTATAAAAGAAATAGTTTTCTAACCCAGCACATTGAGAACGACAGTAATCTACCTGTACATCTGAAATGGTGACGCCGATATAGGTAAGGTTAAAGCGGCTTTTTAGATATTGGGGTAATGTCCCCCACCCACAGCCACAATCAAGAATAATATCCCCATCCTGGATCTGCAGCTCCTTGGACCAGTAGTCTAGATTTTGCATCTGTGCAACGGTCAGGTTTTCTGGAACTCTTTCAAGTCCAGTCCAATCACCCGTCGTATACTTCATCGATTCTTCCAAAAACCCCTCATACAGCTGGGTGGGTAAATCATAATGGGTTTTAGCAACATCGTGCTGCTTGATCAAGGAGAGGTTAAAAAACTTGTACAAAAGCTGTTCAAGCACCAACGGCAAAGAATTTGGCATCTCAAACAAAATTGAGTTGGTTTTAGTCTCATGATTGAGATCAAAAAGTCGTTTAGACAATAAATCAATCCGATTGCACCGCCAGAGACCTTTGATGTAGGTATTCCCAAGCCCCAATGTTTTATAAGTCCAAAGCTGTTTTAGAACAGTGTTCTTTTGACCCTCTTTGCAAATGATGTCCCATGGATTATGAGCCACCTTCGCTTCGGTCTCTGAGAGTAGCTGAATCTCTTGACCGGCTAGCATCTTTACCAGTCGATGATATTTCCTAGAAGTAGACTCCTGGGCACCAGACTTGTTATAAACCAAAGAACTCATAACCATTCTCCTTCTAAATTAAAAACGAAAAAATAAACCACTTAATCTATTCTTTGATGTTGCTTGAAATGCTTTGACACAAATGCCTGATCAATGCGACATTAAAGATCGACACAATGACATCAAGATTCAGCTGAATTTTTAAACCTTCGATTGTCCCGTGCTTTCTAGCTAACACAGACAATACATAGATTCTGAAAATGATTGCTTTAGAAACAGACGTTTAAGCCATAAGCTAAAACGGCAACCGACATCTTTGATGTGTTGAGGATGTATTGAGTTAGATGATTGGCATCTATTTTGATGAGAACCGTTAGCCAATTAAACTATTGGCTATTCACAATTGATTTTGTTGCTGGTCAATATGTGAATTACAATGTGAATATACGAAAAATTATAATAAAGTAGCTAAGAGAGAGAATTAATCTTGTAATCTAAGTTTTTAATTTGTTAAAGTAATTTTTTCCTTTGCCAGAAGAATTTTTCGTTCTAAACCTAATAGTATGACTAGCAGTG
>JBHJIY010000227.1:0-40892 GCA_050042985.1 Phormidesmis sp.
AGTCGGCCCCACGCAAAATTTCAATCCGCCGCGCTTCGTTAGCAATATAGCCCAGCCATACATAACTGCTATCTGCGTAGATAGCTTTGAGCGTAGCTGCTATGGGGCCGCTGCCGACGATGGCGAGCTTGTCATTGAGCCCCATTTTGGCGGTGCGCCATCCTTTGAGCAGAGACTCTACATTTTTTTCTGGCGATAGCCGCCCCTGGTATACGTAGAGCTGCCGAGCCCCTAACTCTGCTTTGATGCTCGACGGGCCCGGTGCGTAGCGCAGAATATCGACGCCGTTGGGAATGACGGTGACGCGGGTTGCCGGTACGCCTAGCTTCATTAGCAGCTGACGCTGAATTTGGGAAAAGACGATGACTTTGTCGTAGTTAGCCAGGCGAGGGGCGTAGACCTGATAGGCCAAGTGCTGGGTGCTAGATGAAAAGTTGCGCCGCTTTTCGTCGAAGGCCGGGTGAAAGGTGGCTACGAGTGGAATGCCCAGGCTCTGACAGATTTCTGGCAGCTTGAGATCGAGCGGAGAAAGGATCAGTGACGCATGGACGACGTCGGGTTTAAGTTTTTCTAAGGCTTCGGCGAGTCGACGGGCTGACCCTAGCGTAGGGATCGTCAGGATTTGGGACTTGAAGATGAAGGGCAGAGAGACTTCTTCGTATCCTGTGGGGTCTGTGGCGGCGTCTTCGGCTTGGGCGAAATGGATGAAGGTAACTCGGTGGCCCCGGTCTAGCAGCGCGTTTGTAATTTCTCGACCGTAGGTGACGTTGCCACAAAAGGGGGATTTTTTACCAAGCCACGCAATATGCATTTACAAGTGAAGCGCTTTTACTAGCTTTTTTGAAGGGATTGCAGCCGCTTTTACCGTCGCTAGGACGGTAGCTTGTCATAAGTGGTGAACTCATGACTTACTAGGTGGCTACTAGTAGTATATGCGCATCGGACTGTGTAAAGCCGTGCTGTTTTGGGTGGATTTACTTATGTTTTATTTACAGCAGCGCGTCTGCTAACTTTAGCGACGTTTTGCTATGTAGGTGCTTGCTCTTGATGGCTCTCTTCATTGAGCGCGGATTTGACCAAGGACCATGTGAAGAATCCGCCGATGGAAACTAGCATCGCCAGGAGCCCAAAAACCGCTCGCAGCCCCAGGAAAGTTTCAGCAATGCCGGCGAGGGCCAGCGGTAGGCTTAGCGCAATATTGACGACGTTGTTTTGCAGGCCGAAGACCTTGCCTCGCATGTCTTCGGGGGTTTTCTCTTGGATGGTGGTTTGCATGGGGATGCCGACCATAGCGCCGAATAAACCAAGGCCGCCGATGAGCAATAGGCTAGGCCAAAGCTGTGCGGGTGCAACGGAGAGCCCAGTAAGCATTGCCGCCATGCCCAATGAGCCGACGAGTCCGAGCTGGGAGCGAGAGAATCGCTGGCCAAATTGGCCGATGATAACAGCGCCAATGGCCAGCCCCACACCACCAGCGGCGAGTAAAAACCCAAACTGAGAAGATTTAATCGTAGGGATGACTTCTGCGAGGCGAACGGCTAAGACGGCGAGTGCGGCGAAGACGGAGAAAAGCACAATTAGCTGAATGAGGGCGCTGCGTACCTGTACCTGTTTTTGCAGGTATCTAAGCCCGTCTTTGATGTCTTCCCAGGCTTGGGGTTGCTGTGTGGGTTCGCTCTTTGTTTCGTTTGTGGTGATGAAGAGGAGGAGAATGCCTGCGATCGCATAGCTCAATCCCACCAAAACAGATTTACCGACCCCGGTCCCGCCATCAATCGGTGCAAGTAGCGTATCCGCGACGCCTAAAAGCGGTTCACCTACCGCAAAGCCAATAATCACCGAGGCCATCATAGTGGTGGTGTAGAGTGAATTTGCTGGCAGCAGATTCGCTTCTTTGACAATTAAAGGAATGGCAGATTGCTCGGCAGGGGCAAAGAACTGGGTCAGCGTAGAAATCAGGAAAGTCGCGGCCAGCAGAATATAAAAACCGACGGGAAGTCCTGCAATATCCCAGTCTGCGGTAACCCACAGGAAGACAGGCAGCAAAGCCACGAGCCCACCCCGAAGTAGATTGGTCCATACGAGTACCGGCTTTTTGCGCCAGCGATCAACATAGACGCCTGCCAAGGAGCCGAATAAAACGGCCGGAATGGTGAAGGCGATCATAATGGCCGATACCCAGCCGCTGATCGTTTGGTCAGGGGATTTGTAGGCATCTGAAATGATGGCAATCATCAGTACCAGATAGATTTTGTCGGCCATCTGTGAAAAGACTTGGCCGCTCCACAGGGTGAGGAAGTTGCGATTGCGAAAGACGGGCCACAGTCCGTTGGGTACGGCGACGTCGTCTGCCTGCACAGTAGCGGTTGTAGAGCCGTCAACTTTAGGGCTGACCTCTTGCTTTACCAGATCAAATTGGGCAGATTGCGCCGACTGGTTGGCATACGCTGCGCTATCCGAGGTGCTATTTGAGTGGATGTCGGAAGGGTCGGTTTGGGACTCAGACTCGCGAAGCATGTGTTGGCGGGGTAAAGCAGGTGTTAACGAAATTCAGGAAGGCGATTCAGGTGAGGCTGGTTTATTGAATAGAAAAGCAGGTGTCGATCAACGCGGCTGACCGGATGGGGCGATCGAACTGGTACTGAGCGTACTGCCGCAGGGCTTTTTCGATGTGCCGCCACATGAGGTGAGGTCCAGCAGCTGGGGAGAGTGTAGACACTGATTTGGCAGACTGTCTTATTGTGCCTGATTTTGAGGCGAATGGGCCGTCAATTGTGGGTGTGGATGTCATTACCAACTCGGGCTTACTGAGTTGCTGCATGAGGGCGAGTTCGGCGGCGCTGAGGTAGGTGACGAGGCCGAGCTGACGGGCGATATCTTTGGTGACTCTGGTTTTGAGTTCGGGAAAACGCTCTTTGCTGCCGGTGGACATTTGATCGTTATCTCTTGGGGCTTGGGGGCTAGGGGAGGGATATTGGGGGGATGCGTCGGCGACGAGGGGGGCGGTGGTGGTGAGACTTTCCTGGGATTCGGCGATGCGCTGTTGGATTTCTTTGAGGCGATCGCACTCCAATTTTTCAATCTCATCGGTTGAGACTGCCCCACCAGAGGCCACGCTAAAGCCCACCGACCAGTCTGGATTACCCAGCTCAGCGGTGAGCGGCACTCTAGAAAGGCAGCAGCGAAAGACCTCTGGGGCAACACCTGCCAAAGCCAATAGGTGAAACGTGGCCTGAGCCAAGCAGGCCAATACGTTTGATTTGCTAGCGGCTTCTATACGGCTCAAATGCTCAACGAGTAAGTAATACAGCTCTTCTTGCGGTTGGCCGGTGAGGGCCTGGGCCAGAACGATTTCGGCGAGGTACTGGCTAGCAGTGAGCTTGGCGAGATCTCGGCTAAGCCCTGGAAAAGATTTGACGGTTTCTGCCTGAACGAATTTGTCGATAGACTTGCCCTTGGTGTAGAGCCCATCGTTGACGACAAACAGGCCAGAGCGCCCGGCCAGTCGGGATTTGTGCTTACGAGCACCGGGTGCGATCGCTCTCACCAGCCCATATTCTTTGGTCAGCACCGTTACCATCCGGTCGGACTCACCCATCGGCATCCCTTTGAGGTTGATGCCGGTCGCTCTGTAGGTTCTTTGTTTGGTGACCATTATTCGGTGGCCTCAGCTTGCAGATCCAAAATCTCTGGTCCGCGAGAGGTGCCCAATCGATTTGCGCCCGCTTCAACCAGGGCAAGGGCTTGCTCTGGGGTGCGGATGCCGCCGGATGCTTTGATGCCAATGCGATCTCCCGCAATCTGCCTGAGCAGTTTCACATCGTCTACCGTCGCGCCGCCCTGCCACCCTGTGCTGGTTTTCAAAAACTTTACCCCAGCATCCAAACACACTTCTGCGGCCAGTCGCTTTTCTGCTGTGCTCAAAATGGTGGTTTCTAAAATGGCCTTCACCGTTTGCCCCGTGAGTTCTACGATGGACGCGATTTCCTTGTGCAGTAGCGTCGTCTCTCCTGCTTTTAGCCAGCCGAGATTGATCACCACATCCAGCTCTGTCGCGCCACTTTCTGCGGCTTCTTGCGCTTCGTAGAGCTTGGTTGTGGTTGTGGTGGCCCCGCTGGGGAAGCCAATGACTGTGCATACCTGAGGCCGTTTGCCGTGCAGTAGCTCTACCGCCAAGGGCACATACACTGGATATACGCACACCGCTGCAAACCGATAGGTGTCGGCTTGGTCGCACAGATGGCGAATGTGCTCTGCGGTGGCCGCAGGCGCAAGTAAGGTGTGGTCGATTAAAGGGGCTAAGTCGGTATCTTGAATAGACTCGTTACGCATTCAAAGGTGGGGCTAGTATCAAGTGTGGCTGTATCAAATTTTTATGGTTCGCTTACATGAAATTACTGAACCTTGATGCTTGAAAAGTTCGTGGGCCTCTATACGTAAGAAGACAGCATGTATGAAGATAAAACTTCTCTGCTAATAATTATCTCTGACTTTAAGGGAAAGTGTCCCTGGTATGGGGCAATCTTGATGTATTGCGCCTAATGTTTTTGCTTTGGCCGGAAGCTATCAAAAAAAGTTTGTAGGCTCCGATAATAAGAGTTTTCCTATCCCACGTTTGTTTGCTATGGCTATGCCGCTTATTTCAGCGATTATTTGCACGCACAATCGTGAGCAGTATCTGGGTGCGGCCATCGATAGCCTGCTAAGCCAAACCTTGGACAATTGCGAAATTATTGTGGTCGATAACGCTTCGACTGACGGCACAGCAGCGATTGCCAAAGCTAAGCTGAGCGACCCGAGGGTGCGCTACATTCACGAGCCCACCCTAGGACTTTCTGTGGCGAGAAACTGTGGGGCAGATGCGGCGAAGGGCGAGATTGTGGCCTATTTAGACGATGATGCGGAAGCGAGTGAGGGCTGGCTAGCCGCGCTGGTGAAGGTATTTGATGAGAATGAGAAAATTGCGATCGCCGGTGGAAAAGTCACCCTCATTTGGCCCCCAAACACCGAGCCTCCACGGTGGCTATCGGCAGATCTTTCCAGTGGCCTAGGCGCTTATGATCTCGGTGATGAACTCGTCTACATTCAGCAGCCAGCGCTCACCCCTCGCGGGCTCAACTACGCAGTGCGTAAGTCATTCCTCGCCGAGGTGGGTGGGTTCGATACTCACTTGGGCCGCGTGGGTAAAAACCTACTTTCCAATGAAGAGCAGCAGCTGACCCGACTCGCGCTTGATGCGGGCCAGCAGGTTGCTTATGTGCCCGAAGCCTTAGCCGCTCACAACGTTGCGCCAGCAAGAATGAAGCCCGGCTGGTTTTTGAGCCGCAGCTGGTGGCAAGGTATTAGCGAAAGCTACCGAGAGCAGGTGAGCGGCAATACCGGGCTGTGGCAGCTCAGAAGCGGCGGCGAACGGCTAATACGCGGCCTGTATAAAACCATCAAATATGGTCACTCACCCGCGCAGCGTTTTGAAAACTTTGCCTATGCTTATGGTCAGGTGGCTTACTTAGGTAGCGTTACCCGCCACCTAATTAGCCGACGCCAAACGACCGACCAGCCGCAGCCCTCGACGTAGCTGCTCAGTAACTATTTCATCAGTCGCTATTTCATCAGCAGCTACTTAATAGAACGCCTAGCTCTTCTCCTTTCTCGTTTCTTCCATTTATCATCGTCGCAAACTCATGACTGCATCCATTCCTGTTTCCGTCCTTATTCCAGCCAAAAATGAGGAAGAAAATTTACCGGCTTGCCTCGCGAGCTTGGTACAGGCCGATGAAGTCTTTATGGTGGACTCGCACAGCGAAGACCGCTCGGTAGAAATTGCCGAAAGCTTGGGTGCCAAGGTCGTACAGTTTGACTTCAACGGACGCTGGCCCAAAAAGAAAAATTGGTCGCTAGACAATTTGCCCTTTCGCAATGAGTGGGTGTTGATTGTAGATTGTGACGAGCGTATCACGCCTGAGTCGTGGGCTGAGATCGCCGAAAAAATCAAAAATCCCGACCTGGATGGCTACTACATCAACCGCCGCGTCTTTATCCTCGGCAAATGGATTCGACATGGAGGCAAGTATACCGATTGGAACCTGCGACTGTTTCGTCATGCCAAAGGTCGCTACGAAAACCTCAACACCGAAGACATTCAAAACACAGGCGATAACGAGGTGCACGAGCACGTCATGATTCCGCAGGAAAAAGTGGGCTACCTGGACGAAGACATGCTCCACGAAGATTTTCGCGATCTGTATCACTGGCTGGCTCGCCACAACCGCTACTCCAATTGGGAAGCGCGGGTGCACTACAACATGCTCAACGGCATGGGTGAAGATGGCACCATTGGCGCTAACCTGTTTGGCGATGCGGTGCAAAGAAAGCGGTTTTTGAAAAAGATTTGGGTGCGATTGCCCTTTAAGCCGTTGCTGCGGTTCATTTTGTTTTATTTCATTCAGCTGGGCTTTTTGGATGGCTATGCGGGCTATGTGTATGGTCGGTTGCTCAGCCAGTACGAGTATCAGATTGGTGTGAAACTGTACGAGCTGAAGTTTGGCGGACGGCTAAATAAGCCAGTAGTAGATGAGCAAGCGGCAGTGGCAAAGACAGCCCAGCAGGTGAGCTGAGGTGAGCGCGGCTAAAAATGACTTTGGCGATGACTTTGGTTCGGCCCCGTTTGTAGATTTGCGGCAGTATCATGAGCCGGGCTACGAAGCAGGCAGATCGCGGCTGACGATGTTGATCTGGTGGCTAGTGCAGGCGGTGTGCTTTCCGCTGTCGTCTCACTTTGGGCACGGGTTCCGCTGTTGGTTGCTTAGGCGCTTTGGCGCGCGCGTTGGCACTGGGGTTCGCATTCGCCCAACGGCTCGGTTTACCTATCCTTGGAATATCGAAATTGGCGACTACAGCTGGGTGGGTGACGATGCGGTGTTTTATAGCCTCGCGCCCATCAGGGTCGGTCGGCACTGTGTGATTTCTCAAGAAAGCTACCTGTGCACCGGAAGTCACGATATTTCTGATCCGCGATTTGCTTTGATGACGGGTGAAATTGTGATCGAGAACGGTGCTTGGGTGGCGGCGGATTGCTTTGTGGCGGCGTCTGTACGCATTGGGGCGAATGCGGTGATTGCTGCTCGCAGCACGGTATTGAGCTCTATGCCAGCAGGACAGGTCTGTTTGGGGACACCCTGCAAACCGGTGAAGCCAAGGCCGATGAAGGATGGCTCTTATAAGGATGGCTCTTCTGTAGATTTTGCTTTGTAGATCTCAAAAGTTCCGTAGACATTCCGGAAACTTTGACAAACCTCCCTCGTCATAGACATTTAAGGGTTAGCCAGAAATGGTGTGCGGGTCATTTGTAAGTGAGTGCCCGTGTCAACCATGCGGTTGTTGGGTGACAGAGATTTTATGATCTACGAAGAGCGGATAGAAGAGATTGATCTCCAACGTTACTGGCTGGTGCTCAAGCGCCGCTGGCGACCGGCGGCTGTGGTATTTGCGATCAGTGTACTGGCGGCCCTAGGCGCGTCGACGTCACAAAAGCCGCTGTGGGTAGCGACGGCTAAGCTTTTGCTTCGCAACGACCAAACTGCTGAGCTGACCGGTGTTTCTCAGGAGCTAGGCGACTTAAATACGCTCAAGGTGACGAGCGATCCGCTGGCGACACAGGCGGAAATTATTTTCTCGGCGCCGATTTTAGAAGCGACGATTTTAGCTTTGAATTTGCGGGATGAGGAAGGCGAGCTGCTGAATCCTAGGGATTTGGCGGGAGACTTGACGGTGAAGCCGCTGGCCGATACTGACCTGATTGCGATTTCCTACCGATCGGGTGATGCTGACCTGTCGGCTGCGGTGGTCAACCAGATTATGCGCTCTTACGTAGAGGCAAATGTAGAGGCTCAGCGCTCGGAGGTGAAAGCCGCACGCGAGTTTTTGGAAGACGAGCTGCCACGGGCCCAGCAGGAGGCGGCTAACCTCAGCGAGGCGCTGAGATTATTTAACGAAGGTAACGGTATTATTGCGCTGCCCGAGGAAGCTGGTGCTACGGTAAGTGCGATCGCTACCCTGGACAACCAAATTAGCCAAACCCAGGTGAATTTAGTAGAGGCGGAGAGTCGCTCTCGCCAGCTATCTAACCGATTGGGCATGAGTTCTCAGCAGGCAAGGGGGCTAGCGACGGTCACCCAGTCTTCTGCCGTACAGACCTCACTGGCTCAGTTACAGACGGTAAGAGCCGAGCTGGCAACCGCACTGACTCGCTATACGCCTAGGCACCCTTCAATAAAAGCGTTGCAGCGGCAAGAACAAGCTGCGATCGCTGTTCTGCGTAACCGAGTGTCTGAAATTGTAGGACCAGGCATATCTCCTAGCATTTTGAACATGAGCGATATCGACCGGGGGCTAGCCGAGCAGCTGGTACAGGCAGAGCTCAATCGGGCCAGCGCTTTCAACCAGCTCTCCACTTTGGTAACAACCAGAGACGCATTTCAGCGCCAGGGTGAGGAGTTTCCTCGGCTCAAGCAGGCGCAGACAGAGCTGGTTCAGCAGCGAAATGCAGCGCAGCAATCACTGGACAACTTGCGCTTACGTTTGCAAGAAATCCAGCTGGCTGAAAACCGCAATGTGGGTAGTGCCCGAGTGATTGAAGAGGCGGTGCCACCCAAGTCGGCTAGGGTCGAAGGCAAGTCGAAATATTTGATGGCGGGCGGTGTTGTTGGTACCTTTTTAGGGATTGCGACGGCGTTTTTCCTAGACCTAATCGATCGCTCTTTGAAAACGGTGAAAGATGGCGAGAAAATCTTTGGCTATGTGCTGCTAGGGGTGATTCCTCGCTTCGAGCTAGAGCAAAAGGAAATGCTAGAAGCGATGGCCGCAGAAGATGGGTTGCCCTCGCATCGAATTGTCATGCTCAGCGGTGACTATCCAGTATTGTCTGGTGCGTACCAAATGCTACAGGCAAATTTGCGCTTTATTAGCTCTGATACGAAGCTGAAGACCCTGGTGATGACTAGCTCTGTGGCCGGAGAAGGTAAGTCGGAGGTATGTGCCAACCTAGCGGCAGCAGTCGCCCAGACCAATCGCCGGGTGCTGCTGGTAGATGCAGATATGCGATCGCCGCGCCAGCACCACCTGTGGAATCTCGTGAACGCGGTGGGCCTAAGTCACGTGCTGGTAGGTGAAGGGAGCTTGCAGCAAGCCCTTCAGCCTGTGAACAACCATCTCTCGGTGCTACCAGCGGGCGTTGTCCCGCCCAATCCCATGGCCCTGCTAGATTCTGAGCGCATGGCCTCGCTAATCGAGCTATTTCGTGATCAGTTTGACTACATTATTTTCGATACGCCCTCTCTTGCAGGCTCAGCCGATGCAGCGGTGCTGGGGAACCTCACGGACGGCATTTTGATGGTGATGCGTCCTCGCCATGTCCCTTACGACAGAGCGCTAGCAGCGAAGACCCTGCTGGCTCGCTCGGGTGCTCGGGTACTGGGCATGATTGCCAACGGTGTAGACAGTAAAAATGACTTCGGTGAATATGCTTATGATGCTGGAGAGCTCACCGATGTCGCGAGCCAGACAGCGCTCGTTGCAAGAGACCGCGTGCAAAGAGACCGCTTGGCGGAAGCCCAGAAGGCCTCTGTAGGTGGCCCTCGTAAGTTTCTGTAGCACCGGACTGACAACACTCTTTTTGACATTTTGACCTATGCGTATTTCGGCTTGGCTTAAGACGACAACAGTCACTGCGGCGGCTCTTATCGGTAGCCAGCTACTCGGTGTAAGTGCGCCTATTCAGGCTCAAATCACAGGACAGCCAACAGGGGTGGGCTTTCCTCAGCCGGGCGCAATGCCTGCGAATGGTGGCGTAAGCGGTGGTGGTGCTAGTCCCGGCGCTGTTGGCGGCAACATTGGGCTGTCGGCTGCGAATCTATCGAGTTATATTTTGGGCGCGGGTGACCAAATCTCACTGTCTGTAATTGGCTACCCAGAATTTACAGGGACAACAGCGGTGTTGCCTGACGGAACGGTGACGCTGCCATTGGTCGGGCCCGTGCGAGCGGCGGGGCTGACGCCCAACCAGCTCACTGCTGCATTGACTGCGCAGATGAGGGCCTACCTGGTTGACCCGGTCGTGAGCGTGAGCCTGTCGGTGATGCGTCCGGTGGTGGTGACGGTTGCTGGTGAGGTGCATCGTCCGGGCCCTTTGCAGCTCAGTGGGCTATCGAGTAGTAACACCACTCCGCTCAATGGCAACAATGTGAACGGTAGTAATACCGATGCGCGCTTGGCCACGCAGCCAGCGCTGCCCACGCTAAGCTCGGCGCTGCTGTTAGCAGGCGGGGTAACGCGCGATGCCGATATTCGGCAAGTGGCAGTGCGGCGGCCCTTACCTGGTGGGCAGGTGCAGGTGCTTTCTTTTAACCTGTGGGAGGCGATTACTTCAGAGATGGGGCTAGCGGATCTGTCTCTGAGAGACGGTGACTCTATTTTTATCCCAACGCTAGTAGGCGATGCGATTGATCGGCGAACGGTGGCGAGTTCTAGCTTGGCACCCAGTACGGTACGGGTGAAGGTTGTTGGCGAGGTGGTGCGACCTGGGGAGATAGAGGTGCCGCCAGATAGCTCGATTTCGAGTGCAGTGGCGATCGCCGGTGGACCCACAACCGATGCCAGGCTCAGCAACGTCAGCCTTGTACGCCTGGACGACCAAGGCCAAATTCAGCAAGAAGAGATTGACTTGAGCAATTTGATCGACGCTTATCAAGTAGAAGAAGGCGACGTAATTGTTGTTTCTAAGCAGGGCTATTTATCTGTAATTGATGGTCTTAGTCGAGTGCTCAATCCGCTCAGCATTTTTCGGCTGCTTGGGCGTTAGTCAATGGCTGGGAAAATGGCTCAGATTTGTATTCGATTAGCTGAGCAGGATTGCCCTGCCAGCGTTTGAAGCCCTTGGCCCAAGGAACAATAGGATAAGTTTATGGGTCTATATAAAGTAATACAGCGTCGAGCTGGCTTGATGTTACTTGGCTTCTAGGGCGTAGGAAGAGAGGTTTTTTAAGCTGTTTACAGAGCCGATACAACATCACCTAAAAGTCCTACACCAGAAGCAAGAGCAAGCCTCATAAACTGAGATGGGCTTACAGATAATATGACGACAGTTCAGAAGTACGCACTGATTACAGGTCATGGTCGTTCCGGTACGAACTGGCTACTAGATATTTTTAATGCAAGTCACCAAACCTTTTGTCGTAATGAGCCCAATGAGGTTCACGATTCTCCCTGCAATCAGCTTCATCCGCTTTGGCATGTGACGGCATCTATGAGTGATATGGATGTTTCCTGGGATGAACTCGCTGCTTATATGGCGAGCAGTATGGGTGAGCGGGACCATCGTCTTATAGCGCCAAAAGACTATGTTCATCCGCTGTCGCAAAAGCTAGGCATTGCCTATTTCCCAGCACGCCCCAAAATTCTGCCGGCCTTACGGGTGTTTTTGCCGCCCCTCAGGTCAGGAGAATGGGAAATGCCTTGGTGGATAGGGGACCAATCCAAACTAACGCAAGCTTACGCGGTGTTGAAGATTAATCAGTCAGCGCGGATTGCGATTTGGCTACTCAAAAATAGGCCTCAAGTTCCGGTATTTCATATTGTGCGTCACCCAGGGGGACGGCTTAACTCCTGGCTGAATCGTTTTTTGGCTAAACGGGATATAGCCTATATCAAGCAGCGTAATAGAGATCGTCTGAGAGAGGTTCTGCGCATTTCTCCCGAGTGGTGTGACATCTTTGGTGATATCGATGCCATGTCTATTGCTGAGAGTGAAATGTGGTTTTGGCGGTATGTGACTGAAAGTATTCATCGAACTGGTGAGGGTGTTGATAACTACCAACTTCTGCTTTACGAAAACTTAGCTCAAGATCCTATGGCGATCGCACAGCAAATTTATCAAGTTTGCGGCCTGCCTTGGACAAAAGAGATTGAAGGCTTAATCCATCAAGGAACTCGGAGATCTATGTGGGGAAAAGTAAAAGATACTCCCCTCAGCGTGGCGCAAGCGTGGCGCAATAAGCTGAAGCCTGAAGACGTCGACGCGGTGAACCACGTGCTTCGTGGCAGCTTGATGGAAAACTGGTGGTCGCCACTGAAATTGCCGTGTTGCTTCACCCCAGGCTACCGTATTACCTCAATGTCATTTGTATGAGTGATAAAAAACGATGAAACCTCTAAAGATTCTCTATGCATCTGGCCCGGTCGATGCTGGTAGTGTCTATCGTCACTGGTTGAAAGGAGAGGTAGATCCTCAGCACTGCACAATCCCTTTCGTCCATCAGTTCTACGACCTTTGCCAAGAGCTAGATGCGGAGGCGTACGTTATCTCGCGCTCTCCAAGGCCGGACCACATTCAAGACGGCAACTTCACCATTGACCATCGTCCTGTTCCGTTTCAACATGGCCACTCGGCCCTGGCGTACTACTTTGGTCAGCTGTTGGTAGGGCTGCAACTCATTGTCTCAACACTGACCTTTCGTCCTGATGTTTTGGTCATCCAGAGCGGTCGAGTTTTTCCCTTTTTTCTATCTCCTATCGCTTGGTTAGGGGTAGACGTCATTCCTTCCTATCACTGTGTGCTTTGGGCAAAATATAAACCTAAAACCAGAGCCCAGAGCGCTATTTTTAACTGGAGTCGGCGACTTTTTGAGAAGGACTGTGCAGCAGTCTTATCAACCTCGAAAGATATCACCGAGCAAATTAAACAGCTGACGTCAGGGCAAGGCCGACCGATAACTGAATTTCTCTCAATTTATCAACCTCACCAGTTTAAGGAGATTGATCCGCCCACTGCTTCTAGAAATCCTTTTAATGTTCTATTTGTGGGCAGAATGAACGACCACAAAGGAATCTTTGACCTATTAGAAATTGCGCAACGATTCAGGCAGTTAGGGCACGACCATATCAGGTTTGACCTTTGTGGAACCGGGCCTGACCTTGAGCGGTTAAGAATGCAGGTCTCCAAAGCGAACTTAGAAGATACTTTTACCTGCCACGGCCATTGCAATCGGCCTCGATTAGTCGAGAAGTATGCTCAGGCTCATGTGGTCATCGTTCCCACCACGACTCGTTTCCAAGAAGGCCTAAATCAGGTAGTTTTGGAAGGTATTCTTTCGGGGCGACCCGTGATTACTTCAGCGGTTTGCCCTGCTATTCACTATGTACGGGAAGCTGTTGTGGAAGTTGATCCTGATGATGTTAAGGGATACGGCGATGCCATTTTGACTCTCTGTGATGATCAGGATTTTTACACGCAAAAGTATGAGGCCTGTCTATCTCTACAATCTCGCTTCTATGACTTATCTGAGGGCTGGGGAGAAAAGTTAAAGGCAATTCTTCAAGCCCACGGGACCATCAAGTCGTGAAAGTAGGAGACTCAAGCTTTAAAGAGGAGTCTCTCGAGGTGAATGCCAATCCATAGGGCGTGCCCATGGTTCTCAATAAATCTTGGTCTATGTCTTTCCACCTGTTTGGGATTTCAGAAGGACTAACTCTAAAGTTCTAGCTAGCTCATCAATATCTATGCTGAAACCCTGTTGTGTAGGAGAACCCACGACAAAACTATAGGCCATCTCTAAGCTGTCTGTTACTACTTTATATATGTTGTTGAAACGGTTAGGTGGTTGTAGTGTAAGCACAGTTCCACGGTCCTTGACGGCTAATAGTCCAGGTGCGAGCTGACTTCCTTCAACGCCTGCAATGATCTCAGCTCCCATGGATTTTTCCATCATCTCTCTGGCAGAAGACTGTTGAGGATCCAAGATTACAAACCCTTGCTGCTCTAAAAAATTTTCAACCTCTGATTCATTTTCTAGTAGCCTTAGGTCTCCTGAGCGCCCACGTCTGAAAAAAGCACCTAACGGTTTAGACGATGGGATTAAGTTTTTTAGCCGTGTGCGGAGCGTTTCATAGCGTTCCGCCTTATCGTCGTTCCACGCGATATCGTCAATCACGACAAGCTTTTTGCATTTAGCCGAATTGACTTGGCGGGTGTGCAGATCGAAAAAATCTCGATAGGCTGGCTCGTGGTCGTAAGCTTTGCGAGCTACTGTAATCGGCTCACCTAGCTTTTGCCCCAACAATATAAGGGGAAGCTCATCTTGAATGAAATGACAAAAATAAAGGTTGCTAACATAGCTGGATGTCAGGACAGCCTCATCTAAACGTTCGTAGTCACCGGATAAGACCATACTTTCCTGGGTCTTTATGAGAGGCATCTTCATTGCATTTTTGTACACAAAACCGTTCGCCAAGACAGGAGATTTCAACAGATAAGTTGTTGTTGGTCTAAATTCTTGCCAGTTACCTGTAATGCGTGCATGCTCTAATGCGTGGTTAGTCGCAACAGATACAACTTTGCCCAGTTGATTGTTCAGATAGATTGCTTTGCTGCTTTTGGGAGATTTGGGAGGAGGGGCTAGAATCCAAGACTTGTCACTAAGATCTTTGTAGGAAGGGTTTTTCCAAAACCTCATACCACGCAAAATAAGGCGTTTGAGAGGAACAAGTTTCATAGCGGTGATTTAGGTATAAAACACTTACTTGCCTAAGCTAGGGCTTGCCTAAGCTAGGGCGTACTATGATGCTAGTCTCGGAGGCTTTATGTGAAAGAGAGTGTTCGCAACAATTAACTTGCTGAAATGTCAGGAGAGTAGGATTATTTCGAGCTTTTATTGAGCTAGAAGATTGGCATAAGCTTAATAAACGAGAAACACCTATTGTCACCTAATAGCTTTTGTATTCGATCAGCTGTGCTGGTTTATTTTGCCAGCGATTGAACCAATATTTGCCTTGACCGATAGCCTGTGGCACTTTTGAGAGGATACAGAAGTAAGCGTAAAGCAGTGACTGGCGGTCAATGTCGCCACGGCGACGTCGGTAGCGGTAAATTCTGAAAAGCTGAAAAGCGTAGATCAAGAGCCCTACCATAAGGCTGACGCCGTGCGTGACACCAGCGCTCAAGAGTGTCCCGAAGGGAAGAAGCACGCCCCATATCCAGCCGCTAACATGTGCTTTGAATTTGTATCGCTCGGCGGCTCGGCCGTACATGTCATTGCCTTGGGCGATCGCCCAACCGCCGCGTACGGACCGCTGCCACCACTGGCCAAACGTATGCATATCCATATCGTGGATAGCCATATCGGCATTGATGCACTGAATCTTCCAGCTTTTTCGTTTGAGGCGAATACATAGCTCGGGCTCTTCGCCACAGATGAGCTTTGGGTTGAATCCACCAATGGCTTTGAACGATTTTGTGCGCATGAGCGAAATCCCCCCGCAGGCCGCCGCCTCGCCAGTAGGGACGTTCCATTCCATCTCGGCGAGCTGATGGTAGGTAGAGGCCTGAGGAAATCGCTCGCGGAGGCGACCGAAGACTACGGCTGTATCAGAATGCTGCGACAGAAATGCGATCGCTGGCTCTATCCAGTCGGAGAGTAATTCGCAGTCACCATCAATGAACTGAACGTACTGCGTCTGTGGTGCGATCGCCATCAAGCGCTCAAATCCTGCGTTCCGGGCTCGAGCTGCTGTAAAGGGCACGCTCATGTCCAACTGCACCACCTCTACGCCTTTGTTCTTTGCTTCGTCAATGCTGTTGTCGGTAGAGTCGGAATCGACGTAGATAATTGCAACGTTGCTGGGCAGGTTGGCTTGTAGAGACTTGAGGCAGCGGATGAGGCGAGCCCCTTCATTGCGGCCAATAGCAACAACGCCGACATGGGTGACGGAAAGAGTGGTCATTGAGTTGCTCGCCAAGTGGGAGACCATTAGAACTGAACTATTAGAGCTGGACTATTTAGAACCGGGCTATTGAAACCAAGCTGCGGAAATAGGGCCATTGAAATGAGTCGTTAGAACCGATTTTGCTCGGCCAACAGAGCTTCTACTAGCTGACTAGTGCGAGCCATGTCGTTGAAGTTAATGGGGGCAGTTTGGCCGCTGCTGAGGGCTGTGTATGTTTCTCCTAGAAGGGCGTGTAGCCCTTCGTAGGGAGGCTTTTGCATAACCTTGTTACTGAAGTTGCGAACTCTAGATCCGACGAGAGACCAGCCGTTGACAAAGAGATTGACCAAAGGGGAAAGCTGCTGGCCACCTGTGCGAGGCTTCACACAGCGCAAGTAGGGCTGAAACAGATCTGTCTCGGCGTAGCCCTGGGTGCCACGGACGGTGAGTGAGAAGCACTCTGGCAATGTGTAGCAGCTGAAGCGAATGCGACCATGGGCCTTGTCGCTAATGAGGAGCGCGTCCAAATCGTCGTACTTGAAGAGGTCGTCTTGGCCGTGGTTGCTCCAAGCGGCGGAAATGCGCTCAAAGTCTACATCGGGGAGGAACTCAAGCAGTAGGTAGCTGAGGTGAGTGATGAAGTCGTGAATCACGCCAGCGGGCATTTTGTGGCTAGGGCTAGGCAGATTTGTGTCAGCATAGCGGCCACCGCCGCGCACGTTCAGCGCGATGCGGATTTCTACGTCTTGAATGTCGCCGAGTTCACCAGCGGCCACCATGTCTTTGATGGCGCGAACGGGACCGTTGAAGCGGTAGTTGTGGTCTTCGATGAGGGTGCGATCGCAGTCCTTCGCAATTTGCCACAGGTCAGTAAATTCTTGATAACTAGGCGCAACAGGCTTTTCGCAGATGACGTGGGAACCCGCGCGAAGGCAGTCGGTCGCAATGGGGAAGTGCGTTTTTGGTGGGGTGAGAATGTGAACGACATCCGGCTGGGCTCGCTCTAGCATTTCTGCATAGTTGGTGTAGGCAGCGGCTGCACCAAATGTATCGGCTGCATAGTTAGCGGCAGCGGGCGATAAGTCGCAAACGCCCACTAGGTTTGCCTGCTGGCTGCTCTGTAGAAAAGAGAGATGCTGCTTGGAGATAACCCCAGTGCCGATGACTGCGGATTTTAGCGCGGTTGCCATGAGTAGAAAAGGTGTGTGAATACCAGCGTTGCTGTATGTGTATAAATAGAAGACCCAGACGAAAAAATAGTTCCGTAAAAAGAAGAAAGACATGGGCCTAGGCAATGTGCGTCTGCTGATTGTGGTGGAAAACGCAGACTATCGAGCGGCACTTTCAAATATTTTTATGCCGGAGGCGATGCACGAACAGCTCTCTGGTCGACTGAGCCCGGTAGATATCCACATAGTGACAGCGGCGGCACGCTGGAGCCCAGATGTGCAGGCGGTGGCGATTTTTTCCTGTTACTCTGAGGCAACTTATAGCGATCGCACTTATCTTAAGGTTGGCCTCATGGGGAGTGGTATTCCCCTGCCTGATGAGCCAGCAGCCGAAACGGTTGATAAGTCAGGCGGTGCACCAGCGCCGAGCGCGGCAGCGAGTCGCAAACTGGTACGACTCGTGGCTGAGTTTTGCCCGACGCACCTGGTAATGTGCACCCGTTCTATGCCCATTTTGACCTGGGCGATTCGCCGTAAAATTCGCAGCGTGGCCCTATTTTCTGATTGGTACGAGCCGCTGGGATGGTCTGAAAAACGGCAGCACGCCCGGCTCATTCGCCAGCTCAACCACCCCTGTATCAGCTGGGTTGGCGGAAACGGCGTTCTTACGTGCAAAATCTTAGCGGCCAATGGGGTAGATGCCGCTAAATTGATTCCATGGGAATGGTCACAACCACAACTGTTGCGACAGTACTCTCCTAAAACTATTCGCGCAGATAAGTTTTCAGTAAAGTTGGTGTGTGTTGGGTCGCTAGACGCGGACGCGGGGATAGATGATTTGCTGCAAGGCGTTCTCCTGTTGCAGCAAGCCGGTTACACCGTCGATTTACAGCTGATTCGCAATCCCTTGAACGACACCTTTCCGGTGGCAGTACAAGAAACTGCCTGGCTAAAAGCACAGGTGAATTCGTTAGCGTTATCCAGTTCAGTGACGGTGCATGTCAGCTTGCTCCCTGAGCAAATGTTAGAGCTTGTAAGAGACGCTGATATTGCGGTATTTCCTCATCCTGGGCCGCTGCTGTTGCCAGCACAGGATTCTGAGCTACCTTTGGGTGTGGCACTGGCAATGGCAGCCCGAACGCCAATAGTGGCCTGCGATCACGAAGTCCTAGCCGCTCATTTGTATCATGGTGCTAATGCAGTTACCTTTCCCATGAGGAGTCCACAGTCGATGGTGCACCGCATTGAGCGCGTTATGGGGCAAGCAGCGCTGTACGCTCAGCTTTCTGAGGCTGCTCAAATCACCCTTGATAAAATTAAAGTCCCAGCGTGCTGGGGCGAGCTGATTGAGCTGTGGATGACGGACAGTGCCTACGAGCAGCAGCGGCTGCATGACTTTGCCCTGTCGTCTGGTCGGTATGTAAAAGACGTGATGTAAAAGAAGTGTTGTAGGAGCGTGTTGGCGTCATGCAGTTGGCTGAAGATTCTCGTATTGAACCCGTAGAGAGGCAGGCTCGGCTTGCGCTAATAGAGAAGGGCTACAGCGTATTTGCCTGGCTGTTTTTCTCGAACGGTGTGAGCACTGTTTTGAATGATAACGAAACGCTGCTAAAGCCGATGCGATACGGCATTTTGTTGTTAGCACTGTTGCTGCTATCTGCCAGATGGCGAGGGACGCTGCGGGCGCTTTCTAAAGGCGGTGTGCTGTGGGCACTCATGGCGGTGATGGTGTTGTCATTGGGCTGGTCGATGTCGCCAAGCTATACGGTGGACAGCCTGCGGGGAGAGGTGCTGCCGATGACCGCATTTGCCGTTTATTTTTCGTCTCGCTTTAATATGCGCGAGCAAATGCGATTGCTGGCGATCGCACTTGGAATTGGCGCGCTGCTTTCTTTCTTTTATGCGACCGCGATGCCGTCTGTAGGCAGGCACGTGGGCGATAAGTTCGACGGCGCCTGGAAGGGCATCTACTCCCAGAAGAACAATTTTTCTACTACGATGACCCTCACAATTCTGCTGTTTTTTGTGCTGGGGGTGGTCAATCGGCCAGGATTTGAGCGGCTACTAGCGCGCATCGGGCTAGCGGTTGCGACGGCGATGATTATTTTGTCGACCTCGAAGTCGGGGTTGCTAATTTTTATCGCGATGATGGTGATTATGGTGCTTACCCGGCTATTTCGCTGGCGCGGGCGGCGCAGTGTGCTGATATTGGACTTGGCTGGGCTAGCTGCATTAGGTGCGATCGCGGGTCTTTCGGTCACCTGGAGAGACATTGTCATTAGTCTCGGCAGAGACCCTACCCTCTCAGCGCGTACCTACATCTGGGCTGGCGCTATAGATAAAATTATGGATCAGCCGCTGCTGGGGTATGGCCGAGCAGCCTTCTGGGTACCCGATAGCCTACCGGCCTTTGAAGTGGGGCTGCTGGCTGGGAGCCAAGGCTTTGTTCCGGCCCACGCTCATAACGGCTTTATAGATGTGGCCATCGACCTGGGGTTGATTGGCTTAGGGCTGTTTGTGTTTGGGCTACTGTTGACCTATCTCATCGCCATTCGCCGCGCTTACAAAGCGGAAGCGCCCGAAGATCTTTGGCCCTTTGCCTTTTTGACTTTGCTCGTGATGAGCAACTTGACGGAAACGGTCTTAATGAACCGAGTGACCCTCTACTGGGTGCTGTATATGGTGATATTTTTGTCCGTTCGCATTTGGCCTCAGCGCACTGAATGGAAATCGGTGCGTCCATCAGCCTGAGAAAACGGTGCTATCCGTAGGAAATGAGTCTGATGAAGATACGAGAAGAACGGAACCTTTTTCGAGAAAAACCCATCTAGATAACTTGTGCTCTTACCTTTTAAGACCGCCCCTTAGTCAGTCTGGCGGTAGGTAATGGCACCCATTAACGCTTACTTTAAATTTAAGACGTGACGGCTTATGCGCCAGTATTTATCCAAGGTTTTATATGTGCTTTCTGGCAAGCGCCGGCAGCTGGCAGTCATGCTGTTTGTGTTCGTGTTTGTTTCGGTACTAGAGGCACTAGGCATTGGATTAATCGGTCCTTTCTTAAGCATTGTGAGCGACCCGTCTATTGTGAATGACAAGCCCGCTTTGAATTCGCTAGTGTCGTTTTTTGGCCTAGAGAGCGATAGGCAAATTATCTTGGCGAGCGCTGTTGTGGTGCTGAGCATGTTTTGCTTTAAGTCGCTGGCTTATTTCCTGTGCAAGGTCTATATCTATCGCTTCAGCTACCGACAAAAACAAGAGCTAGAAGCCAGGCTGGTACACACTTACCTTAATATTTCCTATCTGTTTCATCTCGATCGCAACAGTGCCACGCTAATCAAAAATCTTGCGTTTGAGTCGATTCAGTTTACGATGAACTGCTTGATCCCGCTGTTGGAGATTGTGTCGAATACGCTAGTTGTCATTCTGTTGTTGGGTTTGCTGGCGATAACAGATTTTTCACTAGTGCTAATGGTGCTGGGTGTGCTGCTACCAGTTTTCTTGATCTTTGCTCGGGTGAGTCGGCGAATTCGCGGCTGGGGACGGATTAAGTCAACCGCGCAAGGGGGCATGATTCGCTCGATTAATCATGGCTTAGGTGGCCTGAAAGAGACAAAAGTGTTGGGCTGTGAAGCCTACTTTGAGCGCGACTTGCTGACTTATTCCAAGCAGTTTAGCGAAGCATCCACGCTAGTTGACGGCCTACAGCTGATGCCAAAAGTGGCCATTGAAACAGTGCTGGTGGTTTTCCTAATTCTGTTTGTGTTGGTTTCTCAGCTAGTGCTGGGCCGTAGCCTAGAGGAGCTCACGGCGGTAATGGGCGTATTTGCAGTGGCTTCTATTCGCATGATTCCTGCCTCTAGCCAAATACTGAACGCGGTGGGCCGAATGCGGGCAATGAGCTACGCCCTCGACATGCTCTACAAAGATTTAAAGGAGATTGAAGCTTACGGTGTGCCGACAGCTCAGCTGATGCCTGTTTCGGATGGGCGACTGGCCCAGCAGGCTGCGAGTAAGTTTGACAAATCTGTGAGTTTGCAAGACGTGACGTTTTACTACCCGAATACGGATGAGCCTGCGATTGAGAACATTTCGCTTGATATTCGTAAGGGTGAGTCGATTGCGCTAGTGGGTAAGTCTGGCTCAGGTAAGACAACGCTAGTGGACATTATTTTGGGATTGTTGAACCCGTCTTCTGGCGATATTTTGGTAGACGGGCAATCTGTTTATTCTGACTTGCGAGCCTGGCAGAATTTACTGGGCTACATTCCTCAGTCAATTTTCCTCACGGATGAGACCATCGCTCAAAACATTGCGTTCGGCATCCCCAAAGACGAGATTGATTACGACCGGGTGACTATTGCCGTGAAGGCAGCTCAGCTAGAGGATTTGATTGAGCAGCTGCCCGAGGGATTGGAGACGATGGTCGGTGAGCGCGGCATGCGGATCTCTGGCGGTCAGCGTCAGCGGGTGGGCATTGCGCGAGCGCTGTATTACGGACGGGAAATTTTGGTGCTAGATGAAGCAACTTCCGCGCTCGATTCGGAGACAGAGAAGCTGGTGAGTGATGCCATCAATAGCCTGGCTGGCGACAAAACGCTGATTATTATTGCGCATCGGGTGTCTACGATTGAGCATTGCGATCGCGTTTATCGGTTAGAGAGCGGTCGCTTACAGCAGTCTGGTACTTATGAGGAAGTCGTCTTGGCGGGCAGTCGTTAACCTGACAACTTCGGGCTAGCCTATTGGTAAGAGTCAACTTGGTAAGAGTCAACCAGCATTTTGACATGCTGCGAGCCGAAGCCATTGCTGACCAGCAGCGTGCGGACGAACTGTTCGCCGCCATGCAAGTGAAGGCCGACAGCGAGCAGTTTGCCGCTGCACAAGCAAATGCCCAAATCGTGCTGTTGTAGTCACAAAGACCTCGCAAGTCGGCTGACAGGGAAGGGTTTGGAAGTGATGGAGAGAGCGGAAAGAGGCAGAGACGGCTCCTCTTTTACTTCACTTTTAGAATGCTTTTGATGAAAGCTATCACAGAGGTTCGGGCCTTCTTGTTTGTGGCGATGCGCTCTAGCTGGTAGCGGGTGAAGGTGGCAGACGTTTTCAAGAAATCTATAATGTCCAGTAGCTTTGGAGAGGGCTCGGATAAAGGGTAGCCTGCTGAACGCATGGCGGGGCCAGCAATCTTCTCGCAGAGGAGAGTCTCGGTGTTGGTGAGTTCTTTGGGTGAGCCGCTTTTGAGAGAGGTGTTAGATTTTTCGGCGATGACGTTGCCGATGACTGTGGTGCCTAGAAAATTGGCTAGGCGTTCGGCGACAGCTTCGGGCGATCGCACCAAATCCTCAAACTTTACGACCTCCACAGGTGCGCGCCCTTTCTGTTGAAAAGCGTGCACCTTCTCGTAGGCGTTTTTCCAGTACAGTGCATATACTGCTGGGTGATACTGCCGTGATTCGCCGTCCTGGCTACCCTCTGTTTTTACCCGAGGTAAGTTTTTAAACGAGCGCATCATTTTGCGCGGGTCTCGCAAAATGTAGATGAATTTGGCCTCTGGGAAGATGCGAGAGAGCTCATCCATGTGCATAAAATCTTGAGGTGTTTTGTAGCCCCAGCGGCACTTTTGGCCATGAATAGTAAGGCGCATCATCCACTCTTCTAGCACCTGAGGCCAGGTCAACGGGCCTTGCTGCGCAGCTGCGGTTCTTTCTGTCTGTTGGTGCGGAATCTGTTGAAATGCGGTGAGCAGAGCCGCTTCCATCTCAAAGGGGTCTTCCAGACTGAGGTTTGGGACTTGAAAGTTCTTCTCGTACTTAATCTTGGCCCAGAGCTGCCAGGAAAGCTTGTTGACAAACTTCTGCAGACGTTCTGGATCCTTCGATAGGTCAAAGGTGCTGGAAATACCGAGGGTCGCCGCCTTTTGATAGGGATATAGGTCATCGAAAATGAACCAATTATCTAGGCAGGAGAGCACGTGGGCTAGGTACGATGAACCGCTCCTAGGCAGCCCAACCACAATAACTGGAGGCGTTGTGGCGTGGTTTACGAGAGTCGTGCTCTTAACAACCGTTTCCAGGCTGGTTTGCTTTGAGTTAGTTTGAATACTCATCGGACACCCACTACGTCTGTTGCTGTAGACAGGCGATCGCGCCTGAAAGTTTCATCCTGTAAAAAGTTTTATTTACTTTCATTTCATGGAACTATTTTGACAGCAGATGTATCTAAAGAGGTGAGTGTTCTACTTGCCTGAGGAAATTTTGCTGATGTCAAGATATGTGCTCATTAGCCCCTGCCGGAATGAAGTCGATTACATACAGACAACAATTGATTCAGTTGTAAACCAGTCCTTGCCGCCAGCGAAGTGGGTCATTGTCGATGACGGCTCTACCGACGGAACTCAAGATATTATTGCGGCAGCAGCCAGGCAGCATAGCTTTATTGAAATAGTAGAGAGACGCGACCGGGGCCAAAGAAGCGTAGGCCCTGGCGTGATAGAAGCTTTTTACACTGGCTATGATGCTATCAATCCCAGCGACTACGACTACATCTGTAAGCTCGATGTAGATTTGGACATCCCGTCTGGTTATTTTGCGACGCTGGTCGCACGCATGGAAGCCAACCCACGTATTGGGACCTGTAGCGGCAAACCTTACTTCCCTAATCAATCCGGTGAGCTGGTGAGTGAGCGCTGCGGCGATGAAAACTCAGTAGGCATGATCAAGCTGTACCGCAGAGAGTGCTTTGAAGAGATTGGTGGCTTTGTGCGGCAGGTGATGTGGGATGGTATCGACTGTCATCGCTGTCGTATGTTGGGCTGGATCGCAGTGAGCTGGGACGAGCCCACACTGCGATTCATTCATCTGCGACCTATGGGCTCTAGCCAAAAGAGCATTTTTACCGGGCGATCGCGCCACGGCTCTGGCCAATACTTTATGGGGACAAGTCTCACTTACATGGTGGCGAGCGCGGTGTACCGAATGATGGTGCCGCCGTACGTGGTGGGTAGCGGCATGATGCTGTATGGCTACCTCAAGTCGATGGTGACGGGCCAATCACGCTATGGGGATGAGTCGTTTCGTCAGTTTCTGCGCGACTACCAGTGGCAGTGCCTGACAAAAGGGAAGGCTACCGCTACCCACCAGCTGAATGAAAAACAGGCAGATGTGTGGGCACGCTCACATGCTCAGAACCCAAATCAGAGCCCAGAAGAATTGAGTCAGCGTCAAGCTTGGCTGAGTCGTCGGGCTCTCACCGCTAACGCAAAATCTTGATTGTTGTTTATCAGAAAAAATCTACATGAAGTTACTAGTTACGGGTGCGTCTGGCTTTTTGGGTAAGTACGTGGTGGCAGCAGCGCTACGGCGAGGCCACCGGGTAAGAGCAGTAGTGCGTCCGGCTACAGATGTTTCTCGTATTCCTTGGTCAACCCATTCTCATGTGGAATTTGTCCGGTTGGACTTACGTCGTAGAGTAGGCATTGCAGAGGGGCTCGCAGGGGCAGACGCAGTGTTGCACTTAGCCGCTTCAAAAGCGGGTGATTTCTATGCGCAGTTTGGCGGGACGGTACTTGCCACCGAGAATTTGCTAAACGCTATGACGGACGCGGATGTGAACCGCCTCGTTTCGATTGGCACTTTTTCTGTATATGACTACATCAACATGCGCAGCGGCTCTTTGCTAGATGAGTCTTCTCCTTTGGTAAAAGTACCTGCCTGGCGAGATGAGTATGCGCAAACGAAGCTGTTGCAAGAGCAGCTGGTGCGTGATTTTGAGCGGGAGCAAAGCGGTTTGGTAACTATTTTGCGGCCCGGCGTGATATATGGAAAAGACAATCTGTGGACAGCTCGTCTGGGTGCTGGGCTCGGTGAGGGGTCTTGGTTGCGAATTGGTGCGTACTCGAAACTGCCTCTCTCCTATGTAGAGAACTGCGCAGATGCGATTGTGATGGCGGCGGAGCAGGAAGCTGCGATCGGTCAAACCATTAACGTGCTAGACGACAACCCACCTACACAAAGGCAGTACGCCAAGGCGCTGCTGGCACAGGTGCCAAATCCACCGAAGTTTGTCCCGGTGAATTGGACCGTGATGCGGATGGTTGGCAACTTAGCGTGGGCTGTGAATCAGCGACTGCTGGGGGGCAATGCAAAGCTGCCAGGTGTGTTGATTCCGGCGCGGCTGCACGCTCGCTTTAAGTCGTTGAAGTATAGCAATGCCAAGCTCAAGCAGTGTTTGGGATGGGAGCCTCGGTTTGGGGTAGAGGATGCGATCGCGCGTAGCTTGGACGATAGCGGTCACTTTGAAGTAGCTGAGGTCGCCGCAGAGAAGGTTTCCCAGCCAGTGTAATGAGTCGGATCTGGTTTCCCTTCATAAGGGGAACCAACAGAGAAGAGCAAGAAGTTTGGGATTAATTGGTTAGTTGACTGCTATGCGTATTGCTTACCTGACTGGAACCTACCCTCGTGCTACCGATACCTTTATCCAGCGTGAGGTAGCGGGTTTGCGATCGCACGGTATGGACGTGCACACCTTTGCCGTGCGCCGCCCAGAAGATAAGCAAATCGTAGGACCCGAGCAGGCAAGTGAGAGAGAGAAAACGTTCTATATTCTCTCTGAGAAAGGGGCTCCGTCGAATGCGTGGGCTTTGCTGAAGGCGCACTTGGCTTTGCTGGTTGGGAGTCCAAGGCGGTATTTGAGTGCGATCGCCCTCGCCCTCAAAACCCGTCAGCCAGACTTAAAGGGCCTGCTGTACCAGCTGTTCTACTTTATAGAAGCAGGCGTGCTCGCCGACCAAGTCAAAAAGAGAGAAATTGACCACCTGCACAACCACTTTGGCAACACCAGCTGTTCTGTTGCAATGTTGGCAGCTGCCTTGGGCGACTTTACCTACAGTTTTACGCTCCACGGTCCAGCCATTTTCTTTGAGCCGCAGCGTTGGCGTATTGATGAAAAGATGAAGCGAGCCAGCTTTGTGTCTTGCATTAGCAACTATTGCCGTTCGCAGGCGATGGTATTTGCCCCCTATAACGTTTGGGACCGGCTGCACATTATTCATTGTGGTGTAAATCCATCACAGTTTACGCCGGTAAATCATGTGGGTGCTGGCAGTCGATTGTTGTTTGTTGGGCGCTTAGCAGCGGTGAAAGGGTTACCTGTTCTGTTGAACAGTTTAGTTGATATCAAAAAGGCAAAGCCCGATGTTGTGCTGACGGTGGTAGGTGATGGCCCTGACCGTGCAATGTTGGAAGCGCGCGCAGCAGAACTGGGATTGTTGAACAATGTTGACTTTGTGGGCTATCAGTCGCAGTCGGCAGTGAGAGATTACTTGCAACAGACGGATGTGTTTGTGCTCCCCAGCTTTGCTGAAGGGGTGCCAGTGGTGCTGATGGAAGCGATGATGTCTGGGGTGCCGGTGGTGGCGACGCAGATTGCTGGTGTAAGTGAGCTGGTGGAAGACTCGGTGAGTGGATTTTTGGTGCCGCCAAGTGATGGGGAGGCTTTGAGCGATCGCATCCAAACGCTGCTGGCAGAGGGTGCGCTACGGCAAAAGCTGGGCGCTCAAGGTGTGGTGAAGGTGCGCGAGCAGTTTGATATTAATCGGGAGTCGAAGAAGCTGGCGGCTATTATGACGGGTGAGGATGAAGGTGAGAGTGCGATCGCAATAGAGCCGTTACCAGAAAGAGAGTCCGTTCTATCTTCTTAGTCAGTTTGCTTCGTCAATGACAGGCTTTGGCTCGAGCTCAACCGCTTCGTATAGGTCAGCCAATGCAATTTCTATCTCTACAGAAGACAGCCTAAAGCTTGCTTCTCTCCCGGTGTGCTCAGTAAACAGCCACTGATTTTTCGACTGTTTTACGTAGTGCTCTACGCAGGGGCGGTACTGATGAATAAGTACGTATTCTTGAAACGTTTCCATCGTTCGGTAGTATGCAAACTTGTCACCGCGATCGTAGGCTTCTGTTGAGTCAGACAGTGTTTCTGCTACTAGTATCGCATTCATCACTGTATCCTCCCGGTCTTGCTGAAGTTCTACGGGACCAGCAATCATCATGACGTCGGGGTACGTATGCCTTATGGTTCGCTGAAAAAAAGGGAAGAAAATCAGTAACTACTCAGGCTTAAGACTCTAGGCTGATTATAACCGCTCCAGAAGCAAGGCCGATAAAGTGTTGAAAGCATTCAGGCATTCTAGAGTTGAGTCAGCGAGCGTCGAAATTCAATATTAGTGAAGCGGAAATTAGGGCTGTTTGTAAGAGAACAAATTCCTACAGTTTAAATTAGCTTCTTTGAGGTTACAGTATTGCCATGAGATGGTGAATATGACTTTTTCCAATATCAGCTGATGCCAAAGAAAATCAGAGAACTTAAGCAAATATTGCGCAAAGCTGGTTTTCGTGAAGTCCCAGGAAAAGGAAGCCACACGATGGGTACATCCGCGCTATGTCGGTAAGATAACGATATCTGGCAAGAACAGTGCTGATGCAAAAAGGTATCAGGAAAAGGATGTTTCCCGTGCTATTCAAGAAGTAGAGAGTACTCAAAATGATGGATAAACTTAAGTATCAAATGTTGATCCAATGGTCTGAGGAAGATGGTTGCTTCTTGGTAGGGTTCCCTGACTTTCCTGGTCAGCAATGGCGTACTCACGGTGATACCTACGCAGAAGCCGTGAAACAAGGTATTGAAGCATTAGAGTCGCTAGTGATTGCATACGAATCTACTGGAGAGCCTTTACCAGAGCCGCGTCTAGCTTATTCAGTGGCTTGACGCGATTTTTCTTAGAAAGGCTTCACCATCGCATCAAATCAGCCAGACTCTATAGCCTGTTTTGCATGAGCAGTTCCATTAGTTTTCGCTTTCGTCCGTGTGTGTCTGCCAGTTCTCGCCGATATTTCTGCCAGTCTGCTTCCTTTTCCATTGCCAGATAAGCAGACTTAGCTCGTGTTAGCCAATCTATTGCTACGCTGTAGTACTTCGACTTTCCTTGCTCTATGATCGCTTGCGCTTTTGGTATGGCTGTATCAACAACCCATTGAGAGTGAGACACGATTACCTCGTCCATCACTCTCAAAGTGAGCGTGTCTCTAAAACTATTGGAGCTAGAAACTTTTTCTACTGCGTCATCCAACAGGTCTTCATGTAGCAAAATGTCAATCTGCGCATCGGCTTCTCTCCAAATGCTCATTTGCCGAATCTGTTGTAACAGTTGTTCTTTTGTTGCTGGCCATTTCTTTCCAGACAGTGATTGAATTGCCTGATATCCCTTCAGGGATGGCTTAGCTTTAAACGCAAACACAACAGCTTCCAACGCTACCGTTTGTTCTTCCAACTCTTCTGCTAAGTCATGAGTCCAATTAGCAAACTCAAACGTACGGTAAGAACTCTCATGATCTAGTCGCAATCCTTGCATTGCGATGTCCAACGCCTGAGATAAGTTGTCCTGATCGCGCAGCATGTTTGCCAGCGACATTGCCTCCGAAAGCGTCGTCATCTGTTCTTTCGCAACATCCATTGCCTCATCTGTCCGACCTAGCTGCCCCAGCATCGTCAGATATTCTTTTGTTCTACCTTCTGCTTCTGCCAGTAACAAATAGTCTTCGTATCTCTCATCTCGCTTAAGAATCTTCAGCCGAATCTGGCTAAAATCATCTGCATAGTACGGTGCTTCTCCTTCCCAAGCACCTTGCTCAGTAATCTCTCCATCGAAGACTTTCTGCAACGGTGGATAGTCCCATCCTTGACGCAGTGCTTCCATCGCCATCTCAAAGCTGCCAAGCGAGTCCTGCCATACTTCCAGCTCTCCTTGCCAGCTGGCGACTTCATTCGCCGATAGCGCTGTCCCCAGCAAAACCTCTGTCCATGCCGAGGCAAAGTCGATACCGAATTCGTCAGGGCCCATGCCGATAAAGTCATCTACAAGGTACCAGTACTGGGCACTGGCTTCGGTGATTGCTTTTAGGACTGCGATCGCATTTCCACTATCTCCTCGTTCAGAAAAAGCGATCGCATCCAACATCAGTATCTCTAAATCACCAGAAATACTGTCGTTGTCATCTCCGTACTCCCACCCTCTTACAGCGTCGCGCAAGGCTTCTTTCACATGCCTTTTGTACGGCGCAGGATCAACGCTAGTTCTCCGTTTCGGCGTCGACTTTGTCGCAGATGGCATGTCTGCCTGTGCCAAACTGCTGATGTAAAAATCAATCGACTCTAGCAACGATAGGTCTTCTGTCACCAAAGACTGAATCATTTCTTTGGTCTGAGCTGGGCTGAGTTTTTCCAGTAGCTGACTCAGCGGTGGCCTTTTTTCGATAGTGTCTGGCTGATGAATGCACACTAGCATCGTCGCTACGATATGCTTGCACCACCCTTCAAAACTATATGGGCAGCTACAGCGGGCTTTCGTTACGCCGCCCGCATCAAAATCTATTTTCACTCGGTAGGGTTCTACTTCGCTGCCTTCTACTTCTGCATACAGCGTTTTCTGTCGCAGTGTGGCATTGACGACAGCGTCTGACTGAAAGTAATCTTCACCTCGGGCAAAGGATTTGTTTGTGGCAGCGCGTTTTATTGTGGAGAGAGTCAATGGGGGAAGAGACATAGCTAATTATCGCAAGTGAAGTTACGGCACGCAATATTGTTTGGTAGGGGTGTTGCTTCTCCTGTGAGTGCCCATCCGCTGTTTGTGAGCTGCGTTTCTAGCCTTTGTACTCGCCCTTCTGAGAGTGGATGAGTCTGTTGCCATTCGGCCACGCGATTGAATGCGCCTAGGTTCAGCTCTTTTTCCTGGGCGCGTTTGAAAAAGTCGAGGCTATGGGCGCCGTGGGGGTAGCGCTCGGTGATGAGCGCGATCGCATAGTCATCCGCAGCCGTCTCTTGCCCTCGCCCATAGCTCAGCTCCGCCATATTGAAAGCACTGGGCACCACGCTAGACCCCTGTTGCCCAATGCCGAGGAGACCGCTAATCGTGAGCCACACGAGCGATCGCCCCAGCGCCGTCAGCGGATCCATCTGCTGCAAATGCCCTAGCTCATGCGCCATCACAAAAGCCAGCTCATTTTCACTTTCTACCGCATCGAGTAGCCCTTCTGTCACAAACATATAGCTACCTGCCGTTACCATCGCATTCTCTACGGGCGTGTCGAGAATGCCAATCTTTAGGGGTGGATAGTTCGCCGGTTCGTCTGTGGCCGTTGCCAAGTCTGTTTGAAGTGATGTTGCCAGCTCCTGAAGATAGTCTACGCGGCTGTCTTTTGCATTTTCGTTAGCAGTAGAGCCCTCCTGAAAAGGGATTGTTTGCACAAGCACAGACCCAATTTTCTCTTCGGTCTCGGGGCCAATGCGTTTTGCAATTTGGTCAGCTGCAATGCCTAGTAAAAAATAGATGACAATGCCCGCTAGCGTTACCGTCCCAAGCAGGTAAGTCAAATTCACCAGAGGATTAACCGGTGTGGTGTTGACTTCCTGCGTAATCTCTTTTGGAACGTACTTCATGGGTTGCTTTTTCTGTTCTGCTGCTTTGCTCCAAGACTAGCGAATTGACTAGCGAATGGCTGTGCCGTAAGCCATAATCTCTACGGCTGCGAGACCACCGCCGCCCTGTCCTCCAATGTTCGAGGTCTCAAAACGGACGTTCACAATTTGCGATGCGCCCCAGCCAATGGCCTCTTCTTTCATGCGCAGTAGTGCCTCGCGCCGACCGCGATCGACTAGGCTTTCGTATACCACAACGCGTCCGCCTACCAAGTTTCGCAGCGCTGCTGAGAGCGTTTTGAAATAGTCATTGGCAACGACCACGCTACCGACAAACATCTGCGCTTCATGAGCGTGGGGTAAGTCCTGCTTGGCCCCAAAGTTCATCATGGGAATGTGCAGCGTTTGTTTCTCTCGTGCTTTAATCGACGCGTAGTGCTTTTGCTCTAGGTTTTTCCCTACAAAAAAGCCGATAGCCGTCAAAATCAGCGGGACTAAAAGTTCCATGTGCCTATTTCTTTATATCTGTTGCTTTATGCCTGTTGCTCTATTCTTTTATTCGTTGGCTGGTTTGTTGAATGCTGGCCTATTGCACCTTTACCGCTGTTCCGTAGGCAAATAGCTCCGCAGCACCTGGCGCTACAGAAGATGTGGCAAAGCGAATATTCACGACAGCGTTGGCCCCTAGCTGCTCAGCCTGCATCACCATACGCTCTACCGATTCTTTGCGGGCTTCTTGCAGTAGCTCTGTATAGCCTTTCAGCTCGCCACCTACAATATTTTTGAACCCGGCCATAATGTCTTTGCCCACGTGCTTTGCACGAATCGTGCTGCCTTGTACTAGGCCATAGTGTTCAACAATCTCCTTTCCTGGTACGCCTTCGAGCGTCGTCAAGATAAGACTGTGATTATTGAGAGCGTTCATATGCAGGGACTCCAATTTTTCTGTACAGGTTAGCAAATTAGCTATGCTTCAGTTTTCCCGCCTGGCCAGTTTCTACACGCGCTTTCCCAACACTTGCCCAGAACAAAAAGCACCTCGACTTCAGCAGGTGTGGACCCAAATTACTGAAAAACGAGGTGAACTATCGATTGATTTTCTCGCTAAGATTGGGCAGCCCAGCAAGTGTACGACAACCATGCAGCATCTCTGCCCACATGGGCAGGCTCAACCCCAATCCTAGAACTTAGCTACGCTGAAGATTCGCCGCAAAAAACGCAGTCGTCTTTTCCCACGCATCTTCAGCGGCGGCGGCATCATAGTTTTGTCCAGAAGGATTGGCAAAAGCATGCCCGACCCCAGGATAAAGGTTAATATCAGCCTCTTTGCCCAAATCATTCAGCACCTGTTCAAAGGTGTTGACGTCCTCTACCGGAATAGAGCTATCGTCTTCCCCAAAGAATCCAATAATCGGCATATCCAAAGCGTCTAGCGCTTCGGGTGCGAGAATCAGCCGACCATAATAAATAGCCATCGCATCCAACTCAGATGAGAGCAGTAGCCCGGTGCGTAGCGACCAGTTGCCACCAAAGCACCAGCCGATAGAGCCGAGCGCAGAGGCGTTGTATTCATTCTTAAGGAATTCAGAGGCTTGGAAGAGATTATCTTGCGCTGGGCCGGGCTCATCCATCACACCCCGCATGAGTTCGCGGGCAGCGGTTGGCTCAGTAGCGACCTCTCCGTTGTAAAGGTCTACTGCCAACACGGTATAGCCCTCGCCTGCTAAGCGCCGAGTCATTGCTTCGACGTTGTCATTTAATCCCCACCACTCGTGAATGGTGATGATGGCAGGCAAGCTTTCGCTTTCAGGGGTTTCGGGCTCTGCCAGATAACCGGTCAAGGCTTGTCCGTCGATAGTGGCATAGGTGACATTTTGCCCAGTGACGGGAACCGTGGGTTCTGCCATAGCGATAGGTGTAGCGGTGGGTTTGTCGCCGTCGTGCTCTTGTAGAAGTGGGTCGGCTGCTGTTGATTCAGTGTTATTGGATGCAGCTTGCTCTGGCTGAGTCGTGTCACTAGTGAGGGTCTGGCTGTCGGTAGATGCGCCATCGGCAATGGGGACGGTGCTGCCACAGGCTTGAAAAAGAAGCGTAATGCTGAGCGCTGCAGAGAACAAAACGCTCCACAGGCCTTTCTTTAGCCACGCCTGTTTTATCCATTCCAGTGCTGCGTATGTGCGCCTCATGTGCTGCCCTTGTGTTGTGATTGGTTATTTTGAATTGAGAACTCCTCAATCATGCTAGTTCTCGCACAGGAGCGAGCCAATTGTTTAAAAAAGTTTCCAACCAGTCGCTCACGGCTTGGCTGTGGTGTGCGTGTCCTGCGATTTGCTCATCTCGGGTTTGGGTGTTGGGTGCGCCGAGAAGCTCCGCGCCCTGCTCGGTCCAGAACTTAACCATGTCGCCAGTCATTTCGGGGTGAAACTGGAGGCCGTAGGTGCGCCCGACTTTGCTGTCCTTTTGAGAATCACCCCACCGAAATGCCTGATTCGGGAAGTCCTCACCGCGTGCCAACAGCACTGCGCCCTCTGGTAGCTCAAAGCCTTCCTTGTGCCACTGATAGGCCTTAAACATTTTTGGAAATAGGCCTTTTCCCGCTGCTGTCGCGTAGATGGGATAGTAGCCAATCTCCTCTAGTTCTTGCGCATGAGGCCCCACCTTCGCGCCTAGCACTTTGGCCAGCAGCTGCGCGCCTAGGCAAATGCCCAAGTACGGCAGTTCCGCCGCGAGTACCTGCCGGATCCAGCTCATCTCCTTGTGCAGGTAGGGTTCGTCGTCATTGACGCTCATGGGTCCGCCAAATACCAGCGCGGCGGCATAGTCTGCCAAATTCGTCGGCAGCGAGTCGCCTAAAATAGGCGCACGAATATCTAGCTCGTAGCCCATATCCACCAGCTTTTGGCCCACAACGCCAGGAATAGTGGTGTCTTTGTGAATCAGGGTAATAATCTTTTGGGGGCCTACACTCAGCGTTGGTCGCTGATTTTGGGTACTCAGCGGCGGTTGCTGATTGGGTGCGGGCTGTTTTGTCATAGTGTCAGAGTCCATGTGGTTAGTCTAAGGGCTCTGCTGCCTTTATTAGGTGTAGTTATTGACAAAACTGTAGGCCACACCGGCACATGGCTGTTCTCGCTGGCGTTCTGTTTGGGCGTCTTCTCTAGGTGTCTTCTCTAGGTGTCTTCTTGCTGAGCTTCATCGCTTCCCGAAGACGCTTCGTAAATAGCATTCAGCTGTTCTCTGGCATCATTGATAGAAATAGAGCGCATCACTAGCAGTGGCTCGTTGATGACATCGCCGCTGTCGTTGAGGAGTTCAGGATGTGGCACAGGACGCTGCGCTCCAGCATGATTGGCGGGGCGCATGGGCTTTTGTACCTCTGTCCCTAGCCTAACGAGATTGCGAATCATATTGGAGACCGCAAGAACTGCTAGAACTGTGAAGGCCAAAATGTAGAGCAGGTGAAGCATGAATCTTATGTCAAAGAGGGCGAGGAGAGGGCAGTGATCTGGCGAGCGTTGGGTGGATGTGACTCAAAAAAGCCGGGTGCAAAGAAAGTGGCGGTAAAATCAGTCGGGCGGAAGATTGTCGGGTGAGTGCTCAGGTGTGGCTTCGGCGGCGTTTTCTCGTCTGAGTCGTAGGGCGACGCCCCAGCATTCGTGAACGAGCTTGTGCCAACCCATGACGACCGGCATCTCTATCCCGGCGCGGCTGTCGGTCGCTGACGATAGCGCCTGCGAAACGCTGACCTGCTGCTGAGCCGTGCGTACTCGCGCGAGTAAGTCCGACTGTTCTGTGGGCGTCAGAAAGCTAATCTTTTGGCTTTCTAGCATGCTGAGCGTGCGTTCAAACCAATGCTGAAAGTCATTGAGCAAAGGGGGCAGAACGGACTTGAGCAAGTCGGCGTCCTCTGGCGGTGTAGACGGAGAAGTCATAACAAGTGCAGAGGCCCCACCGATTTCTGACAGCGGATTACTGTTGGGCGGATTCCTCTAGCTATATATTAGTACGATTCTTTCTGGAACGAGTTCCCTCGAATGGATGTTCTTACGTTTGTTGTGTGATTTTATGGCGCGATTTGTGGTGCGATCTTCTATGGCGCGATCGCATCACGACTCTTGCCTTGAAGTCGGCGGTGACTTTGGCTGCTCTGTATAGTCTGTTGCCAGCTCTTTGATTTCATTGAGGGTTTGCCAGCCGGCCGCCCAAAGCCGCCGATTTTTGAGTACTTTGGCGTTGAGCCAAAATCGAACGTCGGGGTCACAGGCCGCAACGAGTTCAGCAAAGACCCACTTGTCTTGATTTTTACGATTGACGACATGGAAGTGACGCCAGCCCATTGTTTTTTGCTGGGCTGTCCATTTTGAGCCGACGAGGTGAGGGAATTTTTGCTTAGCCACAGCTTATCCACGGTACAGAATAGGGAATGGGGTCACTTTGCAGATCGGCCAGTAGGTGCAATATTGATCAAGCTTGAAGGTGATACAATCTCTTGCTGATGAGTGTCTAGGGCAAGTGTCTAGAGTATTGGTGCGATGGGCGTAGATTTGTATCAATTGTAGGCTCTCTGAGGGGGACATCAAGGGGACATCATGATTGAAGTTGACCAGCTGAGTAAGTCCTACGGCGCTACCGATGCCATTAGGGATGTGACGTTTACGGTAGAGCCGGGTGAAATTTTAGGGTTTTTGGGCCCAAACGGGGCAGGTAAAACCACGACAATGCGGATTTTGACGGGGTACTTGCCAGCGACAGCGGGAACGGCCCGAGTGGCTGGCAAGGATGTGCACGCGGAGTCGATGGCGGTGCGTCAAAGCATTGGCTACTTGCCAGAGACGCCGCCGCTTTACCCTGAGATGACGGTGGAGGGTTTTTTGCAGTTTGTCGCCCGCATTAAAGGTGTAAGTCCGGGGGATTTGTCGGCGCGAGTGACCTCGGCAATCAACCGCTGCAATTTGCAGGAAAAGCGGTCGGTAATTATTCGCAAGCTCTCTAAGGGGTTTCGTCAGCGGGTGGGAATTGCCCAGGCAATTGTGCACAATCCGCCTGTGATTGTGCTTGATGAACCTACGGTAGGGCTCGACCCCAGGCAAATTATTGAGGTGCGCAATCTCATTAAGAGCCTGGCGGGAGAGCACACGATTATTTTGTCGACGCATATTCTGCCGGAGGTGAGTATGACGTGCGATCGCATTACCATCATCAACCAAGGCCGCATTATTGCTACCGACAGCCCAGAGCATCTTGTAGAAAGGTTGACCGGGAAGGGCGGCTATTGCTTGGAGCTACGCGGCGATGTAGAGCGTAGTCTTTCGGTGCTGCGCAAAGTTCCGGGGGTAACGGCGGTAGATGTGATTGATTCGGAAGGTCTTGCCGCTGGGCATTCGCGGTTTCAGGTGACGACCGGGGCAGAGGATGTGGGCAGTGCGATCGCGGCTCAAGTCGTCGGTCAAGGCCTAGAGCTGTTTGAACTTAGTCGCAATCGCGCCACCTTAGAAGATGTGTTTATCGACCTCACGATGGAGGAAAGTGCTGTAGAAGAGAGCACTGCCGCAGCCGTCTCTGATGAAGCCGTCTCTGATAAGGAGGCGATCGCATGAAAACGCTTGTGAATAATTTGCTAGCAATCTACCGGCGGGAACTGCAAAGCTACTTCAACTCTCCTTTTGCCTATGTCATTTCGGTGGTGTTCTGGCTGATAGGTGGTTTGTTTTTGGTGCTAGTGCTCTTCTCTCCAGACGGCCCCGTGGCCCAGGTGAGCGCGATCGATCAGCTGGGCGTTTTGCCGCAGTCGGTCGATTTGCCCTACGAGGTCTTAAAGATTTATTTGAACTTTTTAGGCTCGCTCTCCATGTTTATTCTCCCCATGCTGTCGATGGGGCTATACGCAGAGGAGCGTAAGCAAGGCACCCTAGAATTGCTGGCAACCTCGCCCCTAACGAACTGGGTAGTGGCGCTCGGTAAGCTTCTGGGGGTAGTGACTTTTTACAGTGCCATGCTGTTACCGATGTTTGTTTTGGAGCTGATAGTCTTTGGCTCTAGCGACCCAGCTTTTCCAACGATACTGCTATTAATCGGTCATGCTGGTCTCTTGCTGCTGGCGGCAGGCGTTTTGTCCTTAGGCATGTTTATCTCGTCGCTGTCAGAAAGCACGGTGCTAGCGGCGGTCATGACCTTTGGCCTGGTACTTGTGCTATGGATAATCGATGAGGTCGCCTCTGCGCTACCAGGCCCGGTTGGCGATGCGCTGGCCCACCTTTCCTTACTTACCCACTTCACCGACTTTACCCAAGGCATTTTCGATACGAGCGGCCTTATTTTGTTCGGCAGTTACATCTTCCTTGGACTCTTCCTCACAGCCCAATCTATCGATACGCTACGCTTTCAGCGCTCTTAATACACCTCGCTTTCAGCGCTCCTGAAAAGAACAGCTGTGGTTCCTATGAAAAATATTCAACCTCTTCTGAAATATCTGATATGGCCTGGGTTTTCCCTGGTGACTGCTGGCTTAGTCGTCGGTGTGCTCAACGGCTGGACGCTCACCGCTGTGGCGCTACTGGTGGTGGGGCTTATTCTCGTCACATCGAGCTTAGCCGTTGGCGACTTTAATATTTTTAGCGCCCGGTTTTGGCAGCGTCGCTCTACGCAGGCGGGTACTAATGCCGCAGTATCAGTGTTATCGGTGCTAGTTATTGTCGGACTTGTGAATTTTGTCGGGGCTCGCTACGACAGCCGCACAGATCTGACAGAAGGGCAGCTGTTGAGTCTTTCGCCTGCCTCCGAGGAAGTGGTGACCTCGCTAGAACGACCTGCCAACGTTTTGATTTTTTCGCCGGTTGGCCCCAACCCGGTTGACCAGCAGCTGCTAGAAAACTATCGGCGATTCAACCCGGACTTTACCTATGAATATGTTGCCCCGCTCTCACAGCCTGAGCTAGCGCGAGATTTAGGTGTCACAGGTGGAGAGGTGTTTTTACAAACCCAGGCTCCGAATGTATCGGCTGAAAATGGGGCTCAGCGAACCATTCTGGTACAGCGCATCAGTAATGAAGAGCGCCTAACAGAGCGGCAGCTCACCAACAAGCTAGCCCAGCTGAGCCAAGAAGATGTGGCCGTTGTTTACTTTTTGCAGGGGCACGGCGAGTACGCTATCGATGGCTCTAGGCAAGGCCTGTTGGAAGCGGTGACACAGCTGCAAGATAAAAACTTCACGGTGGCTCCGCTCAACCTCGTAGATACCAGTACGACTGCGGTTCCAGAAGATGCCGATGTGGTGGTGATTGCTGGGTTACGTCAAGCGCTGTTTGAAAGTGAGGTGATCGCCCTCAGAACCTATCTCGAACAGGGCGGCAGCTTGTTTGTGATGGTCGATCCTCAGATTGAAACCGGATTGGAGGTGATGATGAGTCAGTGGGGTGTCGTGCCCGAAAAGACCATTGTCATCGATACGTCTGGGGGCGGTCAGGCTGTAGGGTTGGGGCCTGCGGTCCCCCTTGTGACGGACTATGGCGACCATCCAATTACGGAAGCGTTTGCCGACGGGCGTTCGTTTTATCAGATTGCTCGCCCGCTGCAAATTCGCGAAGTGCCTAATGTTGACGAGTCGCCGCTGCTATTTACCAGTCAGGAGAGCTACGCCGAAACGGTGGCCGAAGGCAGTGAACTTACGGTAGATAACAACCGACCACCGGAAGGACCGTTTGCACTTGGGGTGGCGCTCGCTCGCCCTGCGGTGGTCGCGGTGGAAGATGTTTTGCCGGAGCCAGAAGATATCGTAAGACCCGAGGACAGCGCAGAGTCTGACGCTGCTGACGCTACGCCTGCTGCTGCAACAGATGCCACAGAAGATGCAGCAGAGGCTGAGACCCAGGAGACAGAAGGTGCCACAGATGCTGAAATCGACGCGCTAGAGGTTGAGATAGCAGAAGAAGAGGCAGAAAGTTCGCAGGTGGAAACTACCGATACTACGCCACAAGAAAGCCGGATGGTGATCATCGGCAACTCTACTTTCGCCACCGATGGGCAGTTCAGCCGGTATCTGAATGGTGATGTTTTCCTCAACTCGGTGAGCTGGCTCAGCAAAATCGATAATCCTACGCTGTCTATTCAGCCGAAGGAACCGACGAATCGCCGACTGACGATGACAGTGCAGAAACAGATTTTGCTGATGTTATTAGCACTGGTGGCGTTCCCATTGGCAGGGCTAGTTGGGGCCGGTACGCTGTGGGCGCGGCGGCGTTAGGACTTTGGCCGTTGGATTATGTATTGGTTTAGGTACTGGTTTAGCTATTGGTTTAGCTGGGGATTTAGATAATGCTGAAGCGTGGAACGTTGTTGTTAATGCTGAGCGCGATCGCGCTGGGTGGTGCTGTATTACTGCTCGAAAATCAGGCTGGTCCCCAATCTGAAGAGAGCCCGAATGACGCAACGGAAGCTGCTGCTAGTGAAAAGCTGTTTCCATTTGAAGAAGACGAGGTAGAACAGTTTTCTGTAACTCGCCAGCAAAGTGATGCAGCGGCTGAAGGCGAGGAAACACTGTCGTTCGTGAAAAATGACGAGGGTACGTGGCAGATGAGCGTGCCACAAGAGGCGATGGCGGAAGGCGGTGCGATCGCCTTTCTCCTCTTTCAAGTTGCTACGCCTGATGCGCTACCCGTCTTTGTAAATGCCAATAATCTAGAAGAGTTTGGCCTGGCCGAGCCCGAATCGACTGTTGCGATTACGGCAAACGGCAATGAATATCTATTGCATGTAGGCGGTCTCGACTTCCTCGGAGACAAGCGCTACGTAGAGGCCATTGAAGAGCCCGACGATTCAGCGACTAATCAAGCCGATGCCGATGCCGACGAACAGACGAAAATCTATGCGATTTCAGGCAGCATCATCAACGCGGTCAATAGACCGAGCGCTGATTGGCTACTGGTGGACGATACAAGTACCGCGCCTGAGCAGGAAAGTGAAACAAGCGAAGGTGAAACAAGTGAGGGCGAATTAAGTGAAGGCGAAGCGAGTGAAAACGAAGCGCTACCGGTGCAAGCTCCCACTGCTACAGAAGCTGACAGTACTGATGCGATCGCTCCGAACCAAGCTAGCGAGGGCCCAAGCGATGAAACAAGTGCAGACGTACCGACAGAAGACACAGCAGAGTGAAGATATACCCTGTTCCCCTAAGGAACGGTCAATCAACTACTGTCGCATTCTAAAAACAGCTTGGTAAGCGGCACCGCATTTCAGATGTACGTCATGCGACAGTCATTTATGAGCCATTCCTAAGCGGATTGGCCGCTTAGTTTAGCTGTTCAAACTGATTGTCCGGCTGAGTCGGCGCTTGAGTTTCATTTTGCTGATTGTTCATTAGCAGCATCAAAATAGTCACTAGCGTGAGTGAAATGAGGATGACACCAGAAGAGATAGAGTTGTCCTGCTTTCCTTCTTTTTCTTTGTCTTTGCGGAACTTTTTTTGATCTTCGGTCTCAAAAAATGTGTGGTTGCAGTTTAGGCAGTGCCAGCGCACGACCGAATCGTTCTTTTCCGAATCGTTCGTGTAGAGCTTATGTTGACCACATTCAGCGCAGGCTTCTTTGCTTTTGAGTTCAATAATGGAGGCAGATGGCATAGTTCTTAGCTTAGTAGCGAATAGTAAGTGTGGGAAACAGACTTATCAGTGGCTGCTCAAGTTGTGTGCGGTTCTATACTTGCCTAACCAGAATCAGAGCAGGCTTCCTATATACGGAAGGGCTTAATCTAGTCAGTAAAGATACTGACCAACATCATGCTTATAAGTTAACAACTGACATTAAAGTTCGGCATCAGTACAGAGGCCGCTTACGAGATGAATCAGCTAGAACCCGCAGAATTACGCAAAATGTGAAAAATACTTCATATTCTCTTTATAGTTTTCAGCAAGCTCATGCCGTTAGTAAAGCTTGTATCCTCTATCTCCAATACAGCAGTTGAGCCTGTGGAAAGTATTTCTCATTGCTGCCGGTGTAGACAGAACCTGCTTGGGCTGTCAAAACCTTGCTGCGTCGACGTTAGGTATGGGCAACGTGGCAAGTCCTCATGAGCGGCAACATCTTTATCAGAAGCAGGTGTGATGAATGCGCTGAGGTTCGAAATAGTCTATGTATAGCAAGAAAGAGAATAGCTATTTCTAACCTGCTGGTTTTCTTGGAACCTCGCCCACGGTCGACAAAACGATCTTAGTAGCCTGATTTAGTATCTTTGCTCTTTCCTTGGGTTTCAGCCCTTCTCTCCCTAGAGAAACTTTTGGGCGACTTCACTTAAACTAAGCCTCAAACTGCGCTAAATAGCGACCACAGCGCAACGAGATTGGCAACCCCTACAATAATCATTAAGCCTGCTGGCATAAATTTGCGTGTTTTGGCTAAGCGAATGCTGAAGACAACAATCAGTACCAGTGTGACAATCCCTGCCATCAGCGGGCCCGCTTGAGTACCGCCATAGAGTAAGTAGGCACTAATCAGTAACAGCAATCCGCTGATG
>JBHJIY010000228.1:0-17268 GCA_050042985.1 Phormidesmis sp.
CTGCCGCAAGCCATACACCGACACCACTAGCGCTGTCAGCAAATATACCAAAATCAGCCCCGAGCGCAGCTCCTTCACCCGTAAAATTCGGGCCGTCAGCATAAACAGCAGCACATTCAGTGTCAGTTTAATCAAGCCAGAGCGTGCCGCCGCCTTTACCGGTGAAAGCGCCGTCGCCAGCACCATCGCTCCCCAGTAGGCAACCACCGTAATATGTAGAGGTGTGAGCCAGCCTTCAGCGCGATCGCTCACCGTCAGTAAAAACCAAACGCCCGCTGAGGCCAACAGCAGCCACCCAATCATCGTTGTCGAAACGTATGGTGCCAACGCAATCACCGCCGCCACAAACACCCAGGCAATACCATCTCCCCCGGCCAGCAGCCAGCTCCCCGTTCGCCATTGTCGAAACGGGGCCAGCAACCGATGCAAAAAGCTCACCTCTCGCCACTGATGAAAGTCGTATCTGCTGAGCGTCAGCCTCGACGTCACCGGATAAGTTACCTTCTGAAAAGTGCGCTGAAGCGTATTCGAAGACATATATTAAGAGTGTGAGTAGCGGCTAGAAAAGGCTCGTGTATCGTATCAAAAAGACTACACATTAGCCTCAGCAAAGTTGATATCCTCGTAAATATCTTCTAGCGCTAACGTCATATTGCCTGTTTCTATCCCAATAGCTGCTTTCATATCGCCATAGGAGCGCAGCACCCATTCACCATTGTCCGACTTACAATAATGGTCAACCCAAGGCCGATATTGGCTAATCAGCAAGTATTCTGAAAACGTTGGAATCGAACGGTAGTAAATGAACTTATCTCCTCTGTCATAGGCTTCTGTAGATCTAGAGAGCACCTCAACAACCAACTTTGGATTTAAGATCTCATCTCGTCTATCATCATTAAACTCAGCGCGCGATTCAATCACCGATACATCTGGGTAAACCCCTTTGCTGTACGAGGGAATCCAAACTCGAAGATCGCTATTAAAAGGCTTAAACTGACTTCGTTTAAAGGCTACCTTCAGCAAAGCATAAACATTTCCAGAAATCGCACTATGCTCTAGCGTCCCACCTGTTATAGCAACAATCTTTCCATTGCGATACTCATGTCGCTCTGCCGCAGTTTCTTCTAGAGTGCGGTACTCAGACAACGTATACAGCTTACTGAGTGTTTGCATTAGAAGCTCCTTCTTCAAGCTAGCACCACAATTCTAGCAGTCTCAATTACATCGAACACAGTGATACAAAAACTAAGAGAGATCTCTAAACATCCGTTTCTCATCAAACTGATAGCCCTTACCCAAAAATCCAACCAACGCCCGGCAGCTATCTGCTGCCGTCTTCAAACAAGTCGACGCTCCCGGTGACGGCGTAATATTAAACAAAATGTTGCGTCCTGTAATCTTCGCTTCCCCCATCTCCAGCTGCCGCGTTTTCAAATTCACCACCTGCGGCCGAATGCCTCCATACCCTTTCGCAAACGACAAATCGCTCAGGCCCACCGAAGGCACAATCTTTCGCACCTTACGAATAAACAGCCGCTTCCCAATCAGCGGAATATCGTAAATAAAATTCATGATGATGTAGGTCAAAATCGCCCAGTCACTCAAAATATTAAAGAAAGACCGAAACGCATCTAAACTCAGCCCCGCCGTCTTAAAGTACTCCCACATCGTGCCGTACTTGTGCCGTTCCAACAGCGGCATTACTTTTGCCGTTGGCCCAAACCGCGTTTGGCTCGCATCGTGCACCTCGGGGTCTCCATGAATTGCCGCAAATGGCAGCTTCGCTAGCTGTACCGTATATACCTTTCCATTTAGCAGCTGTGGCGCAAAGTAAAAACTCCCGGCCACACTCAGCAGCGCGTAGTCCTGCCCGTAGCCCAGTTCCTTCGCAAACAGCAAGCTGTGAGCCCCACTCGTCACCGCCACCGTTTTCGCTTCAATCGTTTGCTGATCTGTAACAATAATAAAACTCTCCTTCCCTGCTTCATCTATCACGGGCTCAATAGAGAGGACCTTCGTCCCCATCATTCGCTCAATTGACTGGTTGCTATCTTTTGCTACATTCTCCACAAAAGACCGCGACAGCTTTTGATAGTCCACCGTGTAGCCCTCCGGCGTAAACAACGCCAAAGTCTCTTCTGTATCCTCTCGCCCCTTCAGTACATTTGGCTCAAGCGTCTCAATCTCTTCTCTCTTTATCAATCGTAGGTCGGGAAAAAGTCCTTTAAATACCTCATATCGCTCACGCAGCTTATCTGCCTGCGCTTCTCCCACTGCCAGTACCATCTTGTGATACTTCGTATAGATAGACTGCTCATCATCATGCTTGAGCAAGTACTGCTTTACCATACTGGCCCCGCGATTTACCTTCTTTGCTTTCTCTAGCGTATAGTTCGTTTCAATATCGCCAAAGTGTAGCGTTTGGCTATTACTTGTGTGTTTAGAATTTACCAGCGCTACCGCCTCATTCTTCTCAATCAGTGCCACCTTTGTCACATTGGTGTAGTGGCTGAGGCTATACAGCAACGCCGTGCCACAAACGCCTCCGCCAATTACAACAACGTCATAAATAGTTTGATCTTTGGTCACAGTAGTTTTCCGACGAGCTGGTCTATAGGGTAAGAATACCCATAGTGTAACAGCCTTGCTTTGTTACTTTTAGTTGACCCGAACCAGCCGAATTTCTGTTCTTTGCTGACGAGAATCATCAGGCGCGATCGCACTCAGAGGCTCACTAAATCCCTTCCCCTCTGCCACGGCATTCAGCTCAATGCCATCACGCTTTAGCTGATCGGTCACCACCGTCGCCCGCTGCTGGCTCAACGCCAAATTTGCAGCCGCGCTACCCGTTTTCGACGTATGGCCAATCACCCGCAAGGCAACGGTTTCACGGTTAAATTCCTTCAGCTCGCTCGCGAGCTGGCTAAGGGTTTGTTTTCCTTCTGGTGTCAGCGCTGCTGAGCCACTGTCAAAGCTAACCTGCCCTCGTAGCTGAAAGTTACCAATATCTGGAGCCGCTTGGATTTGCGCATCGGAAACAGATGTAGACGCCGTGACCACAGGGCTCTTCCCAGCCAACTTATCTGCCAGGGCAGGGTTGTCAGCTCGAATCAAATTAATCAGCGCTTGAGTATTATCGGCCGCTTCTGTGACAAAGTTTCCAGCATACAAAGAACTTGGGTCGCGAGGCACCGTGTCCAGCTTGTTAGAAAGCGCTAGCACCGCCGCCGTAGCCTCAATCCGAGTTTTGAGTGTGCCATCATCGAACCAGCTCTTGGCCTCAGCAGCACTAAAAAAATCGATGCCGTTAATAATAGCTGCTGCGTCACCTACAGAAAGATCCGCGTCCTCAGCCACCTGCGTCTGAAGCTGAGTGGCATCTCTGGCATTACTATCAATCCGCCGATAGTATTTCTCCAGCAAGGAAGCCACCACCTCTGGCTTGGTTTCAATCAGCGTATCGGATGCTACTAGCACATCAACAATCGCACTCGGCGCATCTTGGCTAGAGAGCACAACATTGTAGCCCGCCTGCCGAGCCTGTTCGACATAAGGCTCCCAGAGTACTGCGATCGCAACTTTCTCTATCGGATTTTGCATCAGCTGCCAAGCTTCAGACGCATCGGCAACCGGCTTCAGCTCAAAGTCCGATAGATTGAAGGTATCAAACTGAGTGTCGAGCACGAGGGCTAAATATTCACTCGGCGTATCGCTAGCATAGGCAATACTGAGCTTCTCGCCTTTGGCCTGCGAGGTCTGTAGCAGCGATCGCAAATCCAACAAAGACTTCAGCTGTGGATACTTTTTGGTATTTAGTACCACCGCATCTGCCCCTATCGTTCTATCCAGCAAACCAACAATCTTTCCCTGTGGCTGTTGCTTCAAAAACTGGTCAAGCGTTGTCACCATGAGATCCGCATCTCCCTGGTTTAGCTGCTGTGCTCGCAGCGTTTGGTCAAATTCATCGGCATATACCAGACTAATTCCAGTTTCTTCCAAGACCGCCTGAAAATCTTCATTGCGAAATGTACTGTATCCGCTAAAAGTATCACCCAACAACGTGAGCTGCGCTTGCACTTTACTAGGAATACCGGTGCTAGGAATGCCGGTGCTCGGAATACCGGTGCTCGGAATGCCGGTTAATGCCGCCTCAGCTGCGGATACAGCGATTGCTTGCTCTAAAGAGCGTTCCGATGCCAAGTTACGCTGCGTGGTGCGATTGAAAGCCGAAAAAACAAGAACCGACCCTACGATCAAACCGCAGATCAGAGAAAGCGGTTTCCGCCGCAGCCAGCGCTGCTTTAAAGCATCTGAAGTCCGACGAAATGGCTGAGGAGACACCGATGACTTTTTCACAGATGTTTTTACAATGGAGACCGGGCGCGTAATACCCGGTAGCTGACGCTCAATCCATGCCTCATTAAACACGCGGGCATAAATACTGTTGCTTACCTTCAGCTTGCCTTTTCTGATGGTGATGAGGCCTGCCATTTGTAGAAACGTTTGCTCTGGGCTGGCGTTTGTCGGCGCAAACATTCCGCGCTGCAGCACCTGCAGATACAAGATCAGCTGAGAATCTCTAGGACTGTAACGGACAAGTTTTTTCTCCAATGCTTTGAGATGCTGCGAAGCACTTTGTTTGCGCCAGTTTTTGAGGACTTTAGTTTCTATTAGGGTGTCGACAAAATCATCTTCTTCGCCTGAAATAATACTGCCGGCGTCAAGTAAAACATACTGACATAGCAGCTTGGTCAGAAAAGGCTGTCCGTGCGTCCAAGTATAAATCTGACTGAGAACGGAATTGACGATTTCAGGGCTGCTTACTTTGGCAGATAAAGAACTCTCAAAATCTTTCAGTACGCTAGAGCTCTTTGTTTTGGAATTAATGGCGGCCATACTCTTATTGCGAGGGCGTGTGACGTATGTCCGCAAATATACGGACACGTCATATGCTAGCCATCTTTGTACCGAAGTCAATCAGTATCTAGATATCCTCGTAGTAGCAAGTCAAACACCTCATACTCAGACAAAACAAACAATGTAGCGAGTGATACAACAAAGTCGCGATAGCTGTAAAGCAAGCGTGAAGTGATAGCGTTTTCAATGCAAATATCCACAAGCAATATTTACAAAAACTTTCAGGATAAAGCCTGAATTGTACGGAGCTAATCTGCACAAGGTGAATTTGTATGAAGCTATTCTACGTAGAACCGCCTGAATTCTATCTACATCAAATCACCAGGCTGAGCGTCTGGATGCCCATCTTCAAAAAAGCATCCCAATCTTCTATATACCGAATACCATGCCGACCTATCCATCTTCTCAGCATTCTACTCGTATGAATATTCGCATAAAACAGCTCTGTAGCCTTCTCTCAATCTTGATAATAGCTGGATGCACCGCTAAGCCGGACCCAATTTCTACACAACAAGCGCCCCTTTTGAACAACAGCACGACAGCTGAGCAAGCACCGACGAGCTCAACTCCAGCACCACCGGCACCCGAACCAGTGCCAACCATCAGCACTAATCCAGAAGAGGAAGCACTCTGGGCGCGGCTAGCACAGGCAGAAGAAGAAAGTTACGTCGTGCTGATGCGCCATGCTCTCGCTCCCGGCACTGGCGACCCTACCATCTTCCAGCTAGACAACTGCTCCACTCAGCGAAACCTTTCCGCAGAAGGGCAGCAGCAGGCAATCGAAATAGGAGAAACTTTTCGCCAGCGCAACATTCCAGTCACCAAAGTGCTTTCTAGCCAATGGTGCCGCTGCCTAGAAACAGCTGAACTCATGGATATCGCACCGGTAGAACCCTTTCCCTCTCTCAACTCATTCTTTCGCGATCGCAGCACCGCAGAAACACAAACCACCGCCATAAAAGACTACATCGCCGCCAACAAAGACGAGTCAGGCGTCATCATCATGGTGACCCATCAGGTCAACATCACTGCGCTGAGCGATGTATTCCCAGCCTCTGGCAGCGCTGTTGTTGTTCAGCTAGAAGGCGAGCAGCTAAACATTCTCGGACAAATCCTAGAGCCTAATCCTTCCTAGTTCATAGACCGTTGTTGCTGATTTCTCACCTAGCGACTCAGGAATTTCTCAGGCGCACCTGTCACAATGAGAAGCAATTTGGTGACATTGTAAGCATCACTGACTACCTGCCGCTGACAACCTTAGCCCCATGCCAAACCTCCCCTCATTTCGTTTCTCTCGTCGCAAGCTGTTTACCCGTTTAGGGCTGCTGAGTGGCGCAGCACTTTTACCACCTGCCCTGCGCGCACGCCTCACGCCTACGCCTCCAGCCACATCAGCACCCATCCCGCTGAACACATTAGCCCAGGCCGCTCCGCTCACCGCCAATAACCTAAATCCTCACCGCGTCGTTCTAGTCAGCACCACCGACCGCGCTGCTGGCGTACGCAGTGCCCTTGAGCTGCTACAGCCGCCCAGTTTCCAGGGCAAGAGAGTATTCATCAAGCCCAACTACAATACAGGCGATCCGGCACCCGCCGCAACCGACCCAGCGGTGCTTGAGGCTCTAGTTCAGGTGATTCAAGGAGACGGCGCGAGCCAAATTACCGTGGGCGATCGCTCTGGCATGGCCGAAACGCGAAGCGCCATGCAGCAAATGAGGGTATTCGATTTAGCAGAGCGCTATGGATTTACGCCGATAGTGTTTGATGAGCTGGGACAAGATGACTGGCAATATTTTTCTGGTGAGGGGACAAGCTGGTCGAGAGGATTTGCGATCGCCCGCCCCGTTCTAGAAGCCGACGCCATTATCAACGCCTGCTGCCTAAAAACGCACCGCTTTGGCGGCCACTTCACCCTATCGCTAAAAAACACCGTCGGCATGGTAGCCCGCCGAGTGCCAGGTGATAGCCACGACTACATGAGAGAGCTTCACCGCTCTAACAATCAGCGGCTGATGATTGCTGAAGTAAACAAAGCCTACCGTCCAACGCTCAACATTATCGACGGGGTAGAAGCTTTTGTTGGGGGTGGGCCTGAGCAGGGAGAAAGAGTGCAGTCGGGCGTGATGTTTGCGAGTAGCGATCGCGTCGCCATAGACGCAGTCGGCATCGCCATATTGCGAATGCTCGGCACCACCTCAGAAGTCTCCAATGGCTCTATCTGGAGCCAAGCCCAAATTCGCAGAGCTGCCGACCTAGGGCTAGGAGCCATCAACGCCGAACAGATAGAACTGGTAACAGCAGATAGCAGCAGCGCTCAGATGGCCGAAGAGCTAAAACCCTTCCTCAGCTAAACTCTAGTAATATTCGATCAGCTCAGACGATTCTGTTGTCTATTCTTAGAGAAAGTTGCATCGAGTTCATGTTCTTATGTCTCTAAACATTGTATCCATCCACCATGTCGCTATTATTTGCTCCGACTATTCACGTTCCAAGCACTTTTACACGGAGATTCTAGGGTTTGAGATTATCTCAGAAACCTACCGAGCCGAACGTGACTCCTACAAGCTGGACTTGCGAGTAGGTGAAAAAGATCAAATTGAGCTATTCTCATTTCTCAATCGCCCAGCGCGACCTAGCTATCCAGAAGCCAGGGGTCTGCGCCATCTGGCCTTTGCCGTTGACAATCTAGAGTCGCAGATTTCAAAGCTGACTAAACACGACATTAAAGTAGAACCCATCCGCCTTGATGAACTCACCAGGCAACGATTCACCTTCTTTCAAGATCCAGATGGCTTACCGCTAGAGCTGTACGAGATTGTTATGTAGTGCCGCGCTTACTATCAACGGCAATGTCAAACGGTCACGCACTCCAAGCCAAAGATCTTCTTAGCCTATCTAAGCTATTGGTTCAAATTCAAGCATTTCTACATCAGAGCAAAAGCCCACATCAGAAGTCTTCGCAGTAAGTTCAAAGCCGACAACGCGGCTAAAACATTGCTGAGAACCTTACATGATGTGGACTATAGCCTAGGCGCTGGTGAAGCAGCTTAACAGGCGCTGCCAATCGGTATTGTCAATCCATAACAGAGAATTCAACCTATTGCATGGAGTTCAACAAGTCTCTGGCTTTTGTTAAGAGTGAAATCGCTCCAGCGTCATTACAATCCTCTAGCTCAGACTGAACTTGTCTAAGCTTGTTTTTGGCTGGCTCAATCAGGCCCAAACTTTTGTCAACTTCGGCTTCATGGAACAAATAGGTGGCTCTTCTAAATTCAGCGGTAAATGTAACGTAGGCTGTCATAGATCTCCCTCTAGAATCAACTGACTAAGAAAATATTCTTCTTACAAAAATTATAGTAGCGTAAGTGTCCTAGAATCCAAACATCTAGAACAAACCTGCTTACAAATCTTTGTCGTTGCTACAAACGACCGGGCCAGAAGGGGGTTGTTTCCGATAATCTCTCAGCCAGTGGCAGCTGTCTTCCAATAATCTATCCAACTTTAGATCCCACAGACTTACCTGTTCGTATCCGGCTGTAGCTACGGCTTTACCATCAGGGCTCACACCAATATCGAGAACACCGGCAAACGCTGAGTCTGCTTGAGCCCTAGATAACGTCTGGAGTAATTTCCCCTCCAATGACCACACTTTAATATCATCATCGTTCAGCCCACCTGAGATCAGAGTTTTTCCGCCAGCCTCAAACGTTACCCGAGAGACACCATCTTCGTGGGCTAAAAAGGGTTCTTGCCGCCGACCCCTATGAAGCGGACTGTGAGTCGACCACAAATGAATGTAACCATCAACACTCGCTGAAGCTACCGTGTTGCCATCTGGGCTAAAACTAACGCTATAAACAGTATCTAAATGGCCTTCGTAGATGTTGCGCAATGTTCCATCCACTTGCCATAGCTTAACCGTCGTATCGGTAGCAGCAGCAACCATTTCCCCGTTTGGGCTAAAGCTCACACTAGTGACAACACTCTCAGCGTCAAACTGTTGCAATAGATTTCCATCTAGATCCCACAGTAAAATAGAATTATCTACACTGCCCGACACCAGCCTATTGCCTTTAGGGCTAAAGCTAAGACTCGTCACTGAGTCATTGTGACCAGATAACGTATTAAGCAATGTCCCATCCGGGTGCCAAAGCTTGATCTTTCCCTCTCTATCTGCGATCACAATTACGCTCCCTTGGTCTCCAAGTTCTGATAAATCAGAATGGCCAAACCGAAGAACTGTAATATTTTCAGACCCGGTCGAAAACTGATGAATCGGGGTTCCATCTGGATTCCACAAATAGACAAATTCGCCTTGAGCGGTGGCTATTGTTTGACTATCTGGGCTGAAGCTTAGACTTCTGCCAGGCAGTAACGGCGGCTGGTTCTTCTCTGTTTGCCAAAGTCTGAGGGTGCGATCGCTACTAGCAGACAGAATTTCTGTATCATTAGCAACAAAATCAACAGCTATGGTTGCAGCCTGATGACCTAAAAGCGTCTGTAGTTGTATTCCATCTTCTACCCGCGAAATCTTGATATGTCCGTCCCTACCGGCTGATGCTATTCGCTTACCATCACGACTCACTGCTAATCCACTAAAATCACCATCGTGTCTAGCTTCTAGCGTGCGTCTAAGCGTACCCTCTATATCCCTAAGTTCAATGGAGCCATCGCTACTGGCAATGGCAAGCAGCTGATCATCTACAAAGCGGAGCCGAACAATCGTTTTTTCAATGGTAAAAGACTTAATTAATGTCCGTTTTTTGGTATCCCATATCTTGACGACGCCGTCTTTGGCACTACCAGAAGCGAACAGCTTTCCTTGGCCTGGGCTAAAAGCAATATCATTGATGCGATCGCCATGTTTGTGCTCACCAAATTCTTTTATCCGCTGTCCGTCTAGCCCGACTAGCCTAACCGTATTATCTTCCCAGCTACCTATCGCAATCAGGTCATTGCTAGGGCTCAAAGTGGCAGACATAATGCTTGCCGAGTGACCAATAGTCTGCTGAAAAACAAAGGTATTGTCCGCCTGACGCTGCCAAACATAAATGCCTTGGTGTTTGCTAAATCCTACCAATGTCTGCCCGTCATCGCTGAATTCGACTTCCAATAGATCATCAGATACTTCAGGATCTAAAGCTTGAGAGATATCCCCTTCAAGACTTCGAACTTCAACCCTGCCATCGGTCAGACCGACTGCGATCAATGTCTGGTTAGCACCTCGAGCTGGCGTAAAGCTCATACTCATGATGGGTTCATCGGTCACCAGTCTATTGCGCTCATAGACATTGCGAACTATCCTGCGCAGGGTATCAATGACGTGTGATTCGGTTTTGGCATTAACTATAAAGCCGGGTATCTTCTGCAAAGATTCACCCGCGACAGTTGCCTCTACTAGCGCATCTAGTGCCTCGTTCGAAGAGAGCTGCGCCATTGCCAAGTTACTCGAAGCTTCAAGCAATCTGTTTTGAGAGATTCTTGAATAGTTGAGCGCTAGCCCTGTAGCCGTACTCAGTAGCAGTATCGCCCCCGAGACAAAACTACGACGAATGATCTTATTTTTACGCCGATTTTGCAGACTTTTTTCTACAAAGACAGCCTCGACTTGATTCAGCCAATTATTATCTAAGGACTGTCGTACCTCTTTATCTAGCACGTCCAAATAAGGATTGTCCTCCCACAGAAATTTTTGCTGCCTTTGGTGGCTCCACTCCACCGCCAGTGGCGTCAGTCGTCTTTGCAGGGTCAAGTTTTTCTCTGTGGCTAACCAGGTTTGTATTTTCTCCCAGCCGCGTACTAGCGCATCGTGAGCCGGTTCTATATAGGCATTTCCCTCTACGTCTTGCCCACTGACTAGCAGCCGAGCAGCGCTAAAGCGTGCTACAACGGCCTGACTCAAAAGATTTTGCTCAGGTGGATACACCAGTTCTGACAGGAGTACCCGCCGCCGGGCCAGTTCGCCGCCGCCGATGGCAACCATGCGCAGCATCACATGACGAATAGACTGTACAAAAGCGGCATCTTGTTTAACGAGGTTTTCGTACTCTTCATTGGCTTTTTGGGTAAGCGATTGAATAACGCCGCCTAGCGCATGATAGTCCTGCGCCATCAAGGCTCGATCAATCGTTAGCCCTTGCACAGAAGCCTCGTGCTGCCTTTTTAAATAGCGCAGGTAAAGCTCACTGAGTGCAAATGAAAGTAAGGGCAGCGCTCCTGGCATATCTGCCACTTCATCGATCAAACGCTCAACCAAATCATGGGGTTGAAAATGCATGACTTTAAGCGCTGCCGGTTTTTCAATCGCCTCTCTCAATTCAGCTCTCGTCATTGCCGGTACAATAAATCGCTCACTTTGCCAGCGGCTTCTCAAGTCTGTTGCATCTAGCGCACTATCGAGATTATCAACAATATTTAAACCGGCGTCTCTTACCTGGGGCTCAAAGTCAGAACGCAGGCTGAGGACAATTCGCAGCTTGTCTCGATGCGCCTCAATCGCTGTGAGAACTTGCGCAAAAAAGTACTGACGCTCCAGCACATCTGAACACAGTGTGATGATTTCTTCACTCTGGTCTACCACTATCAATAGCTGAGAGTCAGGATGGAGCTGTAGCCAAGCTTCAATGCTACGGGCAAAGCTATCAGATTGGCCCTGCCGCTCTATAGGCAACAATTTCGCTTCAACCAGAGCGCTATTTAATGCTTTGAAGGGTGTTTTGCCAGGACGAATCGGGGATAGAACAAACCACTTTTGGGTGCTTTCTTGCTGGAGCCGAGGAATTAATCCGGCTTTTATTAAGCTAGATTTGCCCGACCCTGAAGCGCCCAATACTACTGTTAGGGGATGAGTTTTCACAAAAGTATGTAAGCGCTCTACAATTTTGTCTCTTCCAAAAAAGAACTGGCTGTCGCTTGTTTCAAAAGAGCGCAGGCCAAGAAAGGGATTATTGGATTCGTCTAATTTGGGTGCGGCGGGTAGATTTAGCGCATGCCCTGGCGTTAGGAAAATGTACTCTCCCTTATCGTGATTGCGCAGCGAACAAATTTCTGGCGTTTGTCGTAGGTTACGGCTTTCTGTCAGCACCTCTACTTGATCTCGCAGATAAAGATACAGTTCTGTCGCTGTTATCACCCCATCTCCGGCGGGCTTACCCTCTTTTGCGGGTGGTGAGCTATCGGCGTCGCCTTGCAGGGCCTGTCGCAAGGCTGCGGCAAAAGGTGAGTGCCGCTGCGACTGACTATCGACAACTTCTCCGCGCTCATCTCGCAATGACAGTACATCCATGGCCGGCTGGTCGTAGGAGGCAGAGGTAATGACTTGCCAAGCCGGGTTCTGCCGGAAGCGATCGTACCGTTCGCGGTAGATTACGTCATCAACAACGGTGACTTTGCGAGTGCTAGACCAACGAAAGGCCCCGGCAAAGCAACAGTCAAAAATTGCCAGAAAGTGACGGCAGGGTAAGGCCGCCAGCGCATCGTGCAGCGACACCATCGATAAGTAGCTATCGACATTACCGGGCATGGCATCTTGAGGAATCAAATAGCCTGCCGGACCGTTATCGCCGTGTTGGGCAATGCCATGCCCGGCAAAGTAAAGCAGTAGGCGGCTGTTAGCAGATACAAGGCTGGGGAGGGTGTGTTGAATAAGTTCTTGAAGGCCGGTTAGCTGGGCTGCTTCATCCAGCAGAGACAGCACTTGATATTCGTAATTGTGCGCTAGTAAGGAGGCCACTGCCTGTGAATCTGCCACGGCTGTTTGTAGGGGAGCAATCCCGTTGCAATATTGATCAATGCCAATAACAACTGCCAGACTTTTCTCAAAATCAAAAGTAGCCATTTGCTTCAGCTCTTATTCCTACTTTGAGTCCCCGTTGCTGAGTAACCCTATGCTGAGTGTACTGACATAAGCACACTACTCAAAAGCATTAGGTCTCAGTAGCTAAGATTCAGCCAGCTGCGATCCCAGTTAGCTCACTGCGTTCAGAGCTTTATTAAGTAGTTTTCAATAATGCGCCCAGTGCAGCGTTAAGCCTAGAAGTTAGGCCTTCACCTTTTGGCGCAGACAATGCTTCCATCAACCGAAACTGCTCCAGGGGGGATGTTTATACTTGCGAGCTAGGGATGCGCGCTTTCGGCGGGGTCATTAATGGTTTTAAGTAAAGCGATTAGGCTTTCAGGCAGGGCATTCAAGCGTGCACTTAGCAGCGTCAAGCTATCAAGAGGGTGATATTTGAGATCAGGGGAGCTCGCAAAGCTACTTGCGGGGAGGTAATGGAAAACAGCGGAGTCTGTTGCAAGCTTGCAGACCTTGTTGATGGTGACGGGTTACTTTTTTGCGGGGTCACTGCGAGTAGATACGGAAGAAGATATTGCCATCTCTACAAAAATCCTCATTCTTACGTAGAGCGTTCTGTCTTAAAACGGACATTCTAAGACTGTTCAAAGTTACGAAAATAAGGTTGCGGCACAACATGGGCCGAGTGTTTATTCGTATCTGTTCATCTACCAACGGTATTAAAAATGGCCAGACAAAAGCGGAGTTCTCGGATTCTTGATAAGGCGCAGCGTCGCCTGTCTAGCATACAGTCTATTGATGAAAAGCTAGATTTGGGATCGGGATTGACAGCGCAAAGCTACGTGAAAACGATTGATGGGTTGCGCAAGAAGATTGATGCTTACAACAAAGCACTTTCGAATGTGGATGCGTTGCAGAATCAGGTGAATGAAGCCGAGCGAATGCTGGCGGATCAGAGTGAGCAAATGCTGATGGGCGTTGCCGTAAAGTTTGGCAAAAATAGTTCGGAGTATGAGATGGCCGGTGGGGTTAAGAAAAGCGAGCGTAAGAAACCGGCTCGGCGGTTAGCAGCAGCAGCAAACTAAGTCTTTTGCTTCAGCCATATGTTCTCCTAGATTCAAGGGTGCTCAAACTGAGCGCCCTTTTTTTATGGTTGAGTAGGCTGAGACAGTAAGTGCTTAACAATGGACTGCGTCAATGGGTGGTCAGAGAGTTCACTCTTTTGTTTGGCGGCTAAGACAGTGGTAACAAACTGATAAAAGTTGCTGAAAACAGTGCGAGTGTTTGGATGGTCTTGGCCTAAGCGATTGTTCAGGATGCTGATCGCGGTTCGGCATCCTCATAGCGGCCTTGACTTGAGTAGAGGTAAGTTAAGTTGTTCAGGCTAGTAGCAACATCAGGATGGTCTTCGCCAAAGCGATTTTGAGTGGTTTCTAGGCAGTTGGCACACCAAGGTTCGGCCTTTGTATAGGCTACCTGTCCAGCATAAAAACTGGCCATTGCGATAAAAGGCCACATCAATTCCCCGTCTTCATCACTCAGCCAGGCTTGCCAGCTCGTCGTCACCTCTGCAATGTGAGGCATCACGGGCGTCAACCTCAGCAACAGTTCACGAGTCGGGCTACTTGGCACCTGCTTTGCCAGCGCCACCATCACTTGACAATAAGCCCGCCGCCGAGCATCCGCATCTTCTCGCTGAGCCAGCTTCGCCAAAAAATACTCCCTCACCAGCTGATGCAGCTGATAGCGCCCCACCTCCAACCGCCGTAACAAACTCCGATAAATCAGCGCATCGCGCCCATCCTCAAAATCTTCCTGCTCAGCCTCTTCCACTGCTGATTCAGCCACTTCCCAAGGAATCGGGGCCAGTGCAAACAAGCTCAGCCAGCAGGCTACATCTTGAGCCTCTTCACTCAAAGCCTTCCAGCTCAGCTCAAAGGCTTCCATCACCCCCAGCTTCCCCGTCATCCCCGGATACGCCTTCTGCAGCGCCTGCCCCGCCGTCCGTTGCGCCGCCAGCCGTCCTTGCAGCTTCCCATAGGTCACCTCCGGCTTTTGCCTTAGGTACTCCCCCACTAGCTCCAGCCCCAAAGGCAAATACCCCACCCAATCACAAATCGCCTTCGCCGTCCCCAGCTCCGCCGCCGTCCGCTCCACCCCTACAATCTGTTGCAATAGTGCCAGCGCCGACTCCTCACTCAGCACCTCAATCTCAAAAGGCTCCACTGTTACCGCCAGCTGTCGCCGCCGCGTCGTCATCAGCACCACAAATCGCCTAGACTCCTCCGGTGGCAATACCTCAGCGACCCGCTCATAATCCGTCACATCGTCAAACACCACCAACACCGGCTCCTCACCGGGCCAATAAGTCCAGCAGTAAGCCACCTGAGCCACAGCACCACCCACCGACAGCCGCTCATGCAACACACCCAGCGTGTCATCTCGCCCTACAAACGTCTGGCTCCCACCCCCCGGAACATTGCTCACCTCACCCGTCCGCTGCGGCTTTGGCAATGCTGCTTCAACAGTGTTGAAAGTGACCTGATTTTGATTGCCGCTAATTAACGGACTATTGCTAACGTCGCCCTCTACAAAAATATTCTGCTGAGAAGGCAGTAGCTGAGCCGCCGACAAAATCTCTGCCAACGCCCGAGCCAGCGACGTTTCCTGGTCCAAGCCTTTCTTATCTGAGGCTTCTTTTTCTAAGCTTTCTTTTTCTAAGAGCGTAACCAGCTTCTCCTACAATGCCTGCTGATAAGCCTCATTTTCTGGCTCACCTGCAACCTGTTCCAAAGCGGCTTTTGTTGCATCATCATCCTTCGCCCTAGTCTAAAGCTTGTTGTAAAGCGCCTTTGCCGTATCAAAAGCCTCAGCACCCGCCTTCTTGACCGCACCTTCACCCAACTGATTCAACAAAATAGGAATGTAGGGCGCGATCGCCCGCACCGTCTCCTCACCAATTTCACTCATTGGAGTCAGCATCTCACACCGTACAACAAACCCCTTTTCCTTTTACACGATACTAGCCGCACATTAGAACCATATCGCCTGTATCCGTTGATACGCCTTTGCTCACAGTATTGCTGCTTTACTGAGCACATCACAATTAGAGATAGCAAAATAAACAAATACGAGAACGTAACAATGCGGCGACGAGACTTGCTCAAGCGTGGGACAGCATTTACAGGCGGCGTTTCCCTAGCTGCCTTCATTAATGCCTGTGGCGGTAGCTCCGAACCTACTGCTGACACTACCGATAGCAGCAGTTCTGATTCTACCGCCAGCACCGAAGCCGCCGTCCTCACCGTCGTCCCGGGCGGCGGCTTCCCCAACGGCCTCGACCTCCACAAAGTCGGCACCAACCGTCCCGCCTACGGCACCTCCTGGGCCATCTACGATCGCCTCGTCACCTTCGGCACCAAAACCCTCGAAGACGGCTCCCTCTCCTACGACTACACAGACGTTCAACCCGAACTCGCCGAATCTTGGGAAGTCGCCGAAGACGGCCTCTCCATCACCTTTACCCTCCGCCCAGACGCCACCTTCCACGACGGCACCCCCGTCACCGCCAAAGACGTCAAATGGTCCTATGGTCGCGCTGTCTCTGTCGGCGGCTTCCCCACCTTCCAAATGAAAGCCGGTGCCCTAGAGAGCCCTGACCTCTTTATCGAAGTTGACGACAGCACCTTTCAAGTCAACTTCCTTCGCAAAGACAAACTCACCCTCATCGACATGGCCGTCCCCATCCCGGCCATCATGAACACCACCCTCATTGAGCCCCACATCACCGAAGAAGACCCCTGGGCCCTCGAATGGGTAAACGCTAATCCCGCAGGCGGCGGCGCTTACAAACTCGAAACCTTCCAGCCTGAAGAGCGCGTTGTTCTTGTTCGCAACGACGATTGGAAATCTGGCCCGCTACCTGCCATCGAAAAAATCATTCAACTCAACGTTCCCGAAGCCGGAAACCGCCGCGCCCTGCTCGAAAAAGGAGATGTTGACATGCTCTACAACGTCTCCGAAAAAGACATCAGCGAGCTAAAAGCAACAGACAACTTCACCGTCGTCTCCACCCCCATTGAGAACTGCCTCTACGCCGTAGACCTCAACACCCAGCCCGAACTAGACGGCGCACCCAACCCCTTCAGCGACGTCAAAGTCCGCCAAGCCGTCGCTTACGCCATGCCCTACGACGCCATTGTCGAAACTGCTCTCTACGGTGAATGTGTTCCCATGTATGGCGCAGACAGCAAAGAACCCACCACCATCGACTGGCCGCAGCCCTATCCCTATTCAACAGATCCGGCTCAGGCAAAGTCGCTTATGGCTGAATCGAGCTACCCAGACGGCTTCGATACAACGCTTGCTTTTGACCTCGGCACCGAAGCCTGGGCCGAACCTATGTGCGTCCTCATTCAAGAAGCCCTTGCCCCCATCGGCATTAACGTCACCATAGAGAAAGTCCCCAGCGCCAATTTCCGAGGCGTCCTCGTCGAAAAAAGCCGACCTATGATTGTCAACGGCTTCGGCGGCTGGCTCAACTATCCCGACTACTT
>JBHJIY010000229.1:0-5360 GCA_050042985.1 Phormidesmis sp.
GGTAGTTCTCTTCTCGCCGTGCAGCTTTTCAATGAAATGCAGCGACAGCTCGACTGTACGCTTCCCCTCGCTACCTTGTTTCAGGCTCCCACCGTTCGTAAATTTGCGGCGCTCCTTGCTCAGTCCCGCTCGGGGGATACACCACTGGCTACATGGTCTAGCCTGGTTCCTATTCAGCCGAATGGTACCCAATGGCCTTTCTTCTTTCATGGCGGTTCTGCTGATGCGCTTACCTGGGCCCGGTTTTCTCAGCTGTTGGGTGCCGATCAGCCGTTCTATGCGTTTCAGCGCCCCGACTTAGACGGGCGTGAGGTGACGATGATGACGGTGGAAGAACTCGCGGCAGACTGCGTAAAAGAGATGCGAATGGTGCAGCCGAAAGGGCCTTACATAGTGGGCGGGCATTGCTTCGGTGGTGCGATCGCCTTTGAAATAGCTCAGCAGCTTCAGGCCGAAGGGCAAAAGGTGGCAAGCCTGATACTCATTGATGCCTACCGCCCAGCCGTGCTGCCGTCATCTCGCAGAATTCGGCTACAAACTCAGCTAAACCTGGGGATATTTTGGCTGCGCAAAAACTACTATTACTATGGCAACAGAAAAGAATTAGGACGCCTGCCAGGCAAGCTTTGGGAGAAGGTAAGTGGACGTCGTCAGTCAACGGGTGCTGCTGAAGCTTCACAAAGCACAGAAGCATCCACCTTGCAAAGTATGGAAGCACTCGCGTCCGAAAATACAACGACTGAGCTTGATGCTTCTACTGACTATGAGGTTCGCTATGCGCAGGCGATTGCCGCTAATGACTGGGCCGCAGCCCTCTACCAGGCGAGCGATTACTGTGGCACGCTCAAGCTATTTCGGGCTGACATTCAGATGCTGGAATGGTACTTTGGCGAATCGCTCGGCTGGCAAACCTTAGTTAAAGATAGGCTGTCAGTGACTTTTATCACTGGCTTTTTTGGTAACCTGTTTAATCAAAGCACCGCGCCAGTATTGGCCGAGCAGGTGAAAGCTTACTTGGCGACGCTACCTGCATCAGAACCCCCATCAGATTCAGCATCACCGCGCTCTGCGTAACGTTTATATGCCTGTTCAGCCCCTCAAGATTTTGCAGATCGTTCCGCGTATCGCGCCCGATATGGATGGGGTGGGCGAGTATGCTATGCGGCTAAGCCAGCAGCTAAAGTCTGATCATCATATCGATTCTGAATTTTTGGTGGTTAGGCCCAGCGACCAAACGCAGCCCATGCTCAACGGCTTTACGGTGCATCGGTTCACCCAGCATACGGTTCGCGATTTTTTGACGACTGTGGCAGCTGATATTTCTGCCGTGGTTTTGCAGTACAGCAACTATCCCTACTTGCAGGGAAAGTTGGACTCGCCGCTCTGGCTAGGGTCTGCGCTAAAGGCATTGCAGGACAAGGGTATTCCTGTTCTGGTGATGTTTCACGAGCTGCCGACGCTCAAATACGGTGTCCTGCGCGTGCGCAATCCTATTCAGTCACGACTGTCGCGAGATTTGGCCCAGCTGGCCGATGGCGTCATCACCAATAACGAAGCCTTTCAGCAAGCACTGTTGGGATGGCGGCGTGGCGGCGTGGTGTGCCAGCCTAATTTTGCGACGATTGGCGAGCCAGCGGAGAGAGTGACGCCCTTAAATGAGCGCGATCGCACCCTAATCGTGTTTGGCAGTACAGACCGCCGCCGGGTATATCAAAGCAACTTATCTATGCTAAGAGAGATTTGCGAACAGCTAAAAATTCATACGCTGTATGATGTGGGTCGCCCCGTAGAGTGGGAGCCAAATAGCCTAGGACCCACCGTAACAACCGTAAAAACAGGTGTGCTTCCAGATCGAGAAGTCAGCGCGCTCATGTCGAGATCATTCGCAGGTGTGTTTGACTACCATCGGTTTCCGTATAACTTAGGCAAATCGAGTGTATATGCGGCCTACATTGCCCACGGCCTGCTGCCCATTTGCAATGGACGACTCTTACGTCCGCAAGATGGCATCGTAGCCGATCAGCACTACGTCGATACGTTTACGGTGCACGCCTGCTCAAAAGACTCATCTCCAGATTCGTGGTTCCAAACAATCGCTACGAATGCCCATACTCTCTATCAGAATCGCTCGGTCGCACGTTGCGCGCAGCAATATGCTGACCTTATCGGTTCTGTTGTTCAGTCGGCTACGATTTCTACTGAGCGTATGACGACTCAGCCCACCACTACTCAGCCCACCACTACACGGACGTCCCGCCCTGCTAAAGTGCGCCAAGACTAGCTCCATGACTTATCCCAAGCTTTTTATTGTCGGCTGTCCACGTTCGGGTACGTCCTGGGTGACCTCGCTGGTTTCCCACCATCCTGATGTTGTCGCTGTCCCGATAGAAACCCACGCCTATCCTCTGGTATACGAGCCTTTCGTACAGCTGCCGGAGCAAGCTCTTATGACACGTCTAAAATCGTGGAAGGGAATTCTTCGACGCTACGGAGTGATGCCTTTGCTGTTTGGTTTTCAGTCGTCAGATATTTGGCGTGGCATTTTGCGTGACTATCAAATTATGAACAAAGAGAATAGTCATGGGCTGCGCTTGCTAGTAGATTATTCTGAGATTCAACAGCTTGTAGAAACAGCTCAACAGCGTCCTGGCGTTGACCTAGATAAGGCCGAACAAGTTATCTCCGATATGTTTGATTTGTTCTTTCAATCTCAGGTACCTGCCAAAGAACGCTCAGGCAAAGTGTTTTTAGAAAAAACGCCGCTTCACCTGCGATATGCCTCGAATATTCTTCGTCGCTTTCCCAAAGCGCGAATCATTGAAGTGATTCGCGATGGGCGCGATGTGTGTGCGTCTTACGATGCTTTAGCTAAGCGGTATGCATGGGCCAACATTGGTACAGAAGGTGCAATTTCTCAATGGAAAAATTGCATCGAAAGTGGTGAACAGCTCCGCAAAAATCCGGCGTTCTTTTACCGCATTCATACTGTTCGCTACGAGTCGCTTAAAGCTGCCCCAAACGCTGAACTGCGACAGATGCTTGAATTTTCTGAGCTGCCCAGTACATCGCAGCAGGTAGAGGAATGGGTCGCGGCGGCTAGCATTGAGCGCGTGAAGGAGAAAGGTGAAGGTCAATACGTGAGGCAGGGTACTGTGGGTGATTGGAAGAATCGGCTGTCGGCTGAAGATGTGGAAGTATGTGAGGCGATCGCAGGCCAGCAGCTCAGGCAATTAGGCTACGCGCAAGATATGCCAGGACAGTAAAAGCGAATAGGATGTTTCCTGTTATAAACCGTTGCCGATGAGGATGAAGGGTGCCCAGTAGTAGGGGTGGCGTAGGCCTTCTAGATTTTCGGGGAGGGTGGCTGCTGGCGTGTTGAGGACGATGCTGCCGCGTGGGTCTGCATTTGGAATAAGGCCGTCGCTGGTGATGAGGTCGAGCTGGGCTTGCTGTAGGGCTTGGGCTTTGGGTTTGCCTTCGCTGAGGTGGTGGTAGAAGCGGGCCATGAGGTCTTGGGTACCGCGATCGTCGACGCTCCAGAGGGAAGCCATGACTGCGCCTGCGCCGCTGCGCTGAAATTGGTAGCCCATGCCGAGGATTTCTGCGCCGTTGCCGAAGCCGTCGAGGCCGGTTTCGCTGTCTCTGAGGACGACTATGGCGACGTTTCTGAGGCGCCAGTCTTTGATGGCGATGAGGGTGGGGTCATCGCCGTTGCCGAAGAGGATGAAGGAGTCTTCGGGGTTGCTGTTGACGAAGGCGGCGTGGGTAGCGAAGTGGAGAATGTTGTGTTCGTTCATGACGCCTTTGATGGCGTTGAGGGTGAAGTCGCGATCGCGGAAGGTGGTGATGTTTGGCTGGCTGGCGGTGAGGTTGTCTAGCTCTGCGCCTGCGAAGGGAAGGCCGGAGAAGTTGCGAGGCTGGCCGTCGATTTCGATGGGGTGGGTGATGGTGGTGTCGGCGAAGGCGGCGGCGAGGACGCGGGGGTTGGCGGTGGGGAGGTCGTCAAATTCGGTGAGGGATTCGGCGGTGATGTTGTTGATGCGGTAGGTTTCGATTAGCCAGTTTTCGCCGTTGTGGAGGGCGCTGAGGGGGATGTAGCGGAGCTGGCCATCGGGGGCGTAGATGAGGGAGGTGACGCCGGACTGAGCGAGGTCGGTTTCGATGGGGCGGATGAGCCAGTCGTAGATCTGTTGGGCGGCGGGGAGGGGGTTGTGACTGGGGCTGTCGATGGCTTGGCGGAGGGCTAGAATGGTGGTGTTGAGTTCGGTGCTGGTAAGGCCGTTGACGGTGCGGCGCAGGGGTGGACCGCCGGGGAGCATGACGACGATTTCTAGGCGGTCTTCGAGGATGAGGGGGTAGATGAGGGCGGCGTTGAGGTCGGTGAGTTCGGTTTCGATTTTGTTGAGGGAGGAGAGGCGGACGGTGGCGTCTTGGAGCTCGGGGGTGAGCTGGGCGAGGAGGTCGCGCACTTCCGGGCTGGTGGAGAAGTCTCGGAATTGTTTGTTGATGTCGGCTTGGAGATCTATGAGGGTGAGGATGCGTTGTTTTTGGGTGGGAGAGCGAAGGTCTTCTGCCACCTCTCTGATTGCTGAGAGTTCTTGAGAAAGTTCGATGGCGGTGGTGGTGAGTTCGTCGTATTTTTCTAAGATGGCTTGCTCTGCTCTGAGGATGGAGAGATTGCTGTCTGTGCCGCGTACGCCGCGTAGGTAGTCGTCTAGTTCTTGGATTTTTAGCAGATCTAGGACTTGTTGTGCTTCTAGGATTCTGTTTTCTTGTAGGAGAAGACCGGATAGATTTCGATAGTCTTTTTCAATAGTTGTTATGTAGTATTCTTTGAATTCTTGAGAGAGTGCTTGGTTATCGTTTCGGACAGATTCGTATGTGTTGATGGCTTGTTTTAAGAATGTGATCGCCAACCTTTTCTGCTTTTGTAATTCAAAAAGATATCCTAAACTGCTTAGCGCTCTTGCTTCATCAGTTCGGTCGCCGGTTTGGGCGCCGATATCGCGTGCAACGACTAATCTTTGCTGGTAGTAGTCCAGTGCATCGACGTAGTTACCTTGTGATCGATTAACAAAGGCAATGCGGCCTAAGGTTTGTGCTTCACCTACTTGGTCGCCGACATCGCGTCTAACAACTAAGCTTTGTTGGTAGTAGTCCAGTGCATCGACGTAGTTATCTTGTGATCGATAAACAAAGGCGATGTGGCCCAGGGTTTGTGCTTCGCCTAATATGTAGCCGACATCGAGTCTAAAGACAAGTCATTGATGGTAGTAGACCAGAGCATCGGAGTAGTTACCTTGTGATCGATTAACAAAGGCAATGCGGCCTAAGGTTTGTGCTTCACCTACTTGGTCGCC
>JBHJIY010000230.1:0-13219 GCA_050042985.1 Phormidesmis sp.
ACCGTATCTTCGAGCCTTTTTTCACCACCGCAAGGGCTCAGGGGGGCAGCGGCTTGGGCCTACACCTGGTATACAACCTAGTCACCCAAACACTCGAAGGCACTATCAGCGTTACCCACCAGCCCCATCCTCAGCAGCCCCACCCAGGAACCACCTTTACTATCACCCTACCCAACCGGGTTAGTCATCCTCAGCCAGATGGGTAGGTCACAAACGCTCCAGTAGCAGCATGCGATCGCCCCAGTCCACCAGTCATGCTAGTAACCGCCATCCTTAAATGGCCGCCATCCCGCCATGATCATCGTAGGCACCGACTGGCCCATGCAAAAATCTGACGCAACGACATCTCACCTAGAACCCCATAGTCATTCCTACAGATACCAGGACAGCTATCAGGTCGGTGGCAGCCTGCTAGCAGAGAGCCCCCTCTACATTCCCAGACAGGCCGACAGCGACTTGTACGAAGCCGTTCGAGCCGGGCAAATGTGTAGCGTACTCGGCTCCCGACAAACCGGAAAATCCTCTTTGCGCGTACAGGTACGCCACCGGCTAGAAACGCAGGGCTACTGCTGCGCCACGCTGTATGCCACCCAGCTGCTCGACTCACCGCAAAGCTACTACCGCTGGGAAAAGCAGCTCATCTCCGCGCTTTGGGACAGCATTCATCCCAGCGATACTCACAGGCTGCGGCAGTGGTTGACCAAAACAGACAGCCTGCTGCCCCAGCAGCGCCTAGAACACTTCACCCGAGACTTACTGGCCAGCACGCTGAGCGACCGCCCTATTGTCATATTTATAGACACCGCCGAAGCCTTGCTCAACATTCCTTTTCTAGCGAGCGATCTCTTCGACTGGCTCTGGCACTGTCACTGCCTCAAAAGAATCTATCCCATTTACAAAAATCTCCACTTTGTTGTTCTTGGCAATACCACGACATCAGAACTCATCACCAACAAATCTTTCCTAAATATTTGCCAGCAGATTCCGCTACAAAACTTCGAGCTAGCTCAAACAGCACCGCTGCAACTAGGCTTCGCCAATCGCCTAGAAGACCCTAGCCAAATCTTGCAGGCTATTTTGAGATGGACCAGTGGCCACCCCCTACTCACCCAAAAATTTTGCGCCGTGGCCAAGTCCCTGATGGACGAAGCCGGCTCGGGAACCTCTCCCGTCACCCCTTTTCCAGAAAGCCTTAACCAGTGGATCGATCACATTGCCGAGTCGCACATTATCGACCGCTGGAACCGGCAAAATGACCTCAGCTACCTGTGGGACACATGGCACCAGATCACTCAATCCAAGTATAAAAAACAACTGCTAACCCTGTATCAGCGCATTCTAGACGGTCACCCTGTAAAGTTGAGTGGCGATCAGATTCAATCAGAGCTATTGCTCAGCGGACTAGCCATTGCTAAAGGAGAACAGCTCGACAGTGCCAATGAAATTCACCGGCACATTTTTGCAGCGCTTGCCCAGCGTTAATCAAGATCGATAGACACGACACATCCGACGGTGCCTCGTTGGTCAACGCCACTCTTACTTCATCGCTATGACTGCCTACCGGTCGCCTCTATCGCCTACCCAATTGGATACCTCATCGTCTAGCTCAACCGTCGAGAGACAACTATCCAATCGTAGGAAGCCAACTGCCTTGCCCATCGATCATGCTGTCATTAACAGCAAACGCGAATTCAGCGCAGCCCAGACATCGCACTCTGGACTTACAGCCTGCAAATTAAGCAGCACGCTGACGCATCGAACCAGCAAGCAGCCGATGATCACAATTCCTTTCTCGTACCACGTAGGCGGAGCACTCTCCTGGAACGACCCTACTTACATCAAACGCAAAGCCGATCGCGCACTCTCCAACGCGATCACCCAGGGTAAGTTTGCCTACATTCTTGGCCCTCGCCAAACCGGAAAATCATCCCTGCGCATTCAAACGCGCCATCAGCTAGTTCAGCAGGGCTATCGGTGCGTCACTGTCCATGCTAACCAGCTGTGCAATACCACCAAAGCCTCGGCGACAATATCAACACCAGAAGAAGGGTGCAGCGCCTTCATTTCCACACTCTGGACCGACTTAAACCTAAATAAAACGACCGCTTTACGAGCATGGCTCAAAGCCACCGCAGCACTTCCTGTATCGGAACGATTGGCTCATTTCAGCAGCAGTATCTTGTTAGGTGAACTGCGCAAAACACCGGTTGTCATTTTCATCGACGAAATCGACGCGCTGCTAGAGACGCCCTTCTTAGTTGATTTACTGCAATGGATTCAGCAGTGCAACAGCGATCGCAACACAGAAGCAACCTACAAAAATTTGAACTTTGTTCTTCTAGGCACCACCACAGCTTCAGAACTCTCCAGTACATGCCCTGCGGGCACCGCACAGCTTCAGCCAACCGCCGAGCCTTCTGACGACATCGAAATGCTGTTTTCTAATGGCTGCCAAATCTCTCTACCGCCTTTTCAGCTCCTAGAAACCTTTTCTCTCCAACAGGGCTTTGAAGAAAAAATAGATAACCCTACTGCTCTACTCAAAGCCATCTTCAAATGGACCCAAGGACAGCCCTTTCTCACTCAAAAAATCTGTTGCTTGGCCAGTGGTCTCATGGACACCCTGGTACAACCCTCCTACAAGCCCATTGTTCTCTCCACCAAAACTATCAACCAGTGGACCGATAACCTAGTGCGATCGCACATCATCAAAAACTGGACCACCCAAGACGACCCCATTCACTTCCGGGCCATCCGCGATCGCTTCATCTACTCTCCCCACAGCAAAGCCCTGCTCACCCTCTACAAAACCATCTACGCAGGCACGCCCGTCTTGGCCAACGATAGGCCGCTCCAGGCTGAACTCCGTCTCCTGGGCATCGTTAGCATCCTCAATGGCCATCTTCAAATCGCCAACCCGGTCTACCGCGAGATTTTTTCTGTTAAGCAAAGTAGGTTAAGCAAAGTAGGTTAAGCAAAGTAGGGCGGGGAGCAGAGGAGAGGGGGTGAAAGGGAGAAAGGGTGAACGTCACTAAACCTGCTCCCCTGCCCCCCTACTCCCCTGATCTCCCTCTCCCCTGCGCTTCCAAGTAAGATAGCAGCGGCACCACCCAGGGATCCCCATGGCCGCAGAACTAGGCTTCACCATTGATTTAATGACTGTACTCGGCGCAGCCGCCGTCGGTGGCTACACCGTCAACCGTCTCCAGCAGCCTGTCTTACTCGGGTACCTGGCTAGCGGCCTTATCATCGGCCCGCTTGGCCTACATCTCATCAACGACACCGGCAACATTCAAGGACTCGCCGAAATTGGCGTCGCGTTTCTTTTATTCGCACTCGGCGTGCAGTTCTCATTAGAAGAACTCAACCGGGTTCGCAACATCGCCCTGCAAGGCAGCCTGTTTCAAATCGGCATCACCACAGGCTTCGTCGCCGCCGTCGCCCTCACCTTTGGCTGGGTCGACAGCTTTCCACAGGGTCTCTTTTGGGGGGCGCTGCTCTCTCTTTCTTCCACCGCCGTCGTGCTAAAAACGCTCACCGAGCGCGGCGAAATTAACACCCGCCACGGCCAAATTATGCTGGCGATTCTGATCGCTCAGGACTTAGCACTGGGCCTAATGCTAGCGATTGTCCCCGCCGTCAGCGGATCTAGCTCGGCAACCATTCCCCTATGGCAAGTGATTGGCTTCGTCCTGCTCAAGGTCATCAGCTTCTTGGTCGCGGCTGTCATCGCTGGGCACTGGATCATCCCTGTCATCATCCGTCAGGTGGCGCTCACAGAGAGCAGCGAGCTTTTTTTACTGACCCTCATAGCGCTGTGTTTAGGCGTTGCCCTCATCACTGCTCGCCTAGGCCTCTCTATTGAAATTGGTGCCTTTGTTGCCGGGCTGATGATCGCCGAAATCGATTACGCCGACCAGGCGCTAGCAAAAGTTCTGCCGCTGCGCGACACCTTTGCCAGTCTATTCTTTGTCTCTATCGGTATGCTGATCGACCCCAGCGTGCTAATCGACAACTTCGGAGCTATTTTGGGCCTGGTCAGCCTGGTAATGGTAGGCAAAGCGTTGATTATCCTACCGATTGTGCTGGGGTTTGGCTACTCCCTCAAAACCGCTGTGCTCACCAGCTGCGGCATCAATCAAATTGGTGAATTTTCCTTTGTGCTCGCCGTTGTTGGGCTCGAAAACAACCTGATCACCGAAGAAGCCTATCTGCTGCTGTTGGGCACTACCGCCATCACGCTGGTACTCACACCGCTCGCATTCAACCTAGCGCCGACCCTTTCTACCTGGCTCTACAAGCAGCCACAGCTCAAAACCCTCCTCGCAAAGCTAGAGTCTTCGCAACCCTCAACTGGTCATGAAGGGATTACCCGCCATATTGTCGTAGCAGGCTATGGCCGCGTCGGTCACGTCATTGTCAACTTTCTGCTTCAGCAGGGCTACCCCGTCCTAGTCCTCGAAAATAGCGAAGCCGCCGCCCAGTCGCTCCGCCGAGATAGCATCCCATACGTTATGGGAGATGCCGATTCAGAGCTCATCCTATCCAAAGCCAGCCTAGAATCTGCTATGGCGCTAGTCATCGCCCTTCCCGACCCAATGAGCACCCGCCTACTGCTACAGCGGGCCCGAGCGATCGCCCCTCGGCTCGATATAATCGCCCGTGCCCACACCACCAAAGAACTCGACCAGCTCAGCCAGCTTGGTGCAGCCGAGGTCGTCCAGCCCGAATTTGAAGCCGCTCTCGCCCTGTGCACCCACCTCCTCGGCACCCTCGGCCAAATAGATGACCAGCTAGATGCCACAATGGCGAAGATTCGCGCTAGCCACTACCAGAGCGTGCGGCGAAACGTTTCCTAGTCTTTCAGTTTCCTAGTCTTTTACGTTTGCGTTATGAACATTCTCATCACTGGCGGTGCAGGTTTTCTGGGCCAGCGGCTGGCTAAATATCTGCTCACCAGTCCAGTCTTTGGCCCACAGATCAAAAGCCTCACCCTGGCAGATATCGTCGCACCACCCCACCCTCACCAAGATGATCGCATTCGCAGCCTGCAAGCAGACCTCACAGACCCACAGGCAACCGCAGCGCTAATCGATTCAGAACTCACAGCGGTATATCACCTGGCCGCCGTAGTCAGTGGCCAGGCCGAAGCCAATTTCGATTTGGGCATGGCCGGCAACTGTGACGGCACGCGCCACCTACTCGAAGCGGTTCGCCACCGGGCACCCGGCGCCATGTTCATCTTCGCTAGCTCCCTCGCGGTCTTTGGTGGCAGCTTGCCAGCAGTCATCACCGAAAACACTGCACTTACCCCGCTCTCGTCCTACGGCACGCAAAAGGCGATCACAGAACTCTGGGTCAACGACTACACCCGCAAGGGCTTCATCGACGGTCGCATTTTGCGGCTGCCTACCGTCTGCGTACGCCCCGGCAAACCCAACGCCGCCACCTCTTCTTTTGTCAGCAGCATCATCCGCGAGCCGCTAAAAGGTGAAACGGCTATTTGCCCCGTAGAGACCACACTTCCCCTCTGGCTCTCTAGTCCTAGCACCGTCACCAGCAACCTGGCTCATGCACTCACCATTCCTGCCGATAAGTTTGGCCACACTCGCACCCTAAATTTGCCAGGCATTACTGTAACTGTACAGTCCATACTAGATGCACTTGCAGAAGTCGCGGGCGCCAGCGCTCTAGCCCACGTTCAATATCAGCCAGACGACACTATCTCTAGAATTGTCGCTAGCTGGCCCAGCCAATTTGATGTAGACCAGGCAGTGCGCTTAGGCTTCACTCGCGACCAGGCGTTCACTGATATCGTTCGGGCCTTCATTACCGAGTCGTAAAATTTCGCACGGTTGAGCCGACCAGTGAACAAATGCTTGAGCAAATGTTTAAGCATTTGTTTAAGCAAATTTTCTTGAAGTCTTAAAAAGAAACGTCCGGGTGGTTTCACCAAGCGTGTTGTTTTCCCAGCTAGCCGCTATTGTTTAAACAGGCATCTGTCAGCGCCAATACGCTTAGTGTGTATCGTAATTTACGATATTTTGTATCTGCCACTGAGAAAATAGCAACGGATCCTGCCCTAGTTGCTGTAACCAACGCCGCCGACCGATACTCAACTACGCGGGTTCAGGCGCTTCTTTGTCATCCGCATCTTCCGTCTGAGTTCTTCCGTCTGATTAAAGCAGCGCTGCACACCTCATCTCAACTAAGGTTCATCATGTTTAAGCCCGTGCTTCAGGCTGTTCAGATGTTTCTGAAAGGGGCCTCCGGTAAAGACCGCCAGGACAAACATCACCTATCCGAACACCTGCTAGCGCTACAGGTGGCCTACGATCAGCTACAAAAAAAGCAAGACGCGCTGCAAACCCAAAACAGCCGACTTCAGCGTGAGTGCGATCGCCTTCAGCATAGCCAGCAAGAGCTGACCACCAGCCTTCAGCGCCACCAGCTCGATCTAGACGAGTTGATCAACGTCGCCGATACAGACGCCAAAGACCTCGCCCAAGAAAACGAAGACCTGCAAAGCAGACTGCGCCACAGCGAAGACAGCAAAGACGCGCTAAAAGCCACCAACGCCACGCTGCTCGGCAAAATCGCCGTCCTCGAAAACCAGCTCACGCTTCGCAGCTACCAGTCCACCAACACCGACACCGACACCGCAGCCAGCAACCATAAAACCGAAAACAGAGCCGACAGCGAAAAATCTATTCTCAACCTGCTCGCTGACGACATCAGCTTTGAGCAAGTCGACCTCTCCGATGTTTCACTCGCGCTCATTGGCGGCCACGAAACCACCTACCGCACCGTCACCGCAGAACTCAAACAGTACGGCCTCAAAAACTGCGTACACGTACCGCCTCACAGCATCGCCAGCAACAGCCGCCACCAAATCAAAGACAAAATCAGCAACTGCGACCTCATCATCACCGTCACCAGCTACGTAGACCACTCCGTCTCCAAGTGCGTCAAACAGCTCAACGATGCCAAAATGCTCGCTGGCGAGTGCATTCGCGTTAGCTGCCACGGCAAAAGCGGCCTTGTCAGAGAAGTGCTTCAGTACTTTGCCGACCCGTTGCAGCCATCGGGAATGGTGTAGAACAAAATTAAGAGAAATCACGCAGAGATCCCGAACAAAAGCAGCGAGCGCTAAGCTAGTAGCCTGAACTCACTGCCTGTATAAAAATGCACACGTCCTCTGCTCGTCATGCTTGGATTAGTCCCACAGTTCCAGTCGTTAGTGCGCTGGTAGTTTCACTGCGCACCTTTGGCTGTACCCAAGTAACCACCAGCAACACAGCCGAAGCCACTACCGACTTCCAACCCACAGCGGCCACCACCTACACCTGGCAGGTAGAGTACATTCCGCGCACCATCGGCCAAGACCGCCCCAACAATCGCCGTCTAGAAAGATTTGAATCGACCACCGTCACCAGCGTCAACGGTATCCGCCCCGAAGCAGAAGGCTCCGGACCAGACAGCAAAGGCCTCTGGTGGCCCGTGCTTCCCCCCGAACCCACCGTTGACGACATAGAAGACCGCCGCCGCAAAGGCGAAACCGCCCGCCCGCCCGAAATTATTAAGTCAGAAGCATACAAAGTCACCTTCAATCAGGCCGGTGAAGTGAAGACACTACCGACCGATTACAACGTGTATCGAGAAGGCGTGAAGGCTTTTGAGAAAGAGCGCCCGCTGATGCTGACATTGGGCCCGCAGGATACTTCTGTAATCAAGGCAGAAGTGCAGTGACTATTCAGGTACAATCTTCTCGACCTCTTTCCTTCTCCTCCATGCCCAAGCCTCGCATCCTCTCCGGCATCCAAACCACCGGCAACCTCCACTTGGGCAATTACCTAGGGGCCATTCGTAACTGGGTCGAGATGCAGGCAGAATACGACTGCTTCCTCTTCATGGCAGATCTCCACGCTGTCACCGTCCCTCACGATCCTAAGGTCCTCGCTGAAACCACGCTCAAAGTCGCCGCGACCTACATCGCCTGTGGCATCGACCCAGAGCAATCCACCATTTTTGTCCAATCTCAGCTGCCTGAACACAGTGAGCTAGCTTGGCTATTTAACTGTGTAACTCCACTGAACTGGTTAGAGCGGATGATTCAGTTCAAGGAGAAAGCCAAAAAGCAAGGCGAGAACGTCAGCGTTGGCTTAATGGACTATCCCGTATTGCAGGCCGCCGACATTTTGCTCTATGAGCCTGACCTAGTACCCGTCGGTGAAGACCAAAAGCAGCACCTAGAACTCACCCGAGACATTGCCGGGCGCATAAACGATCGCTTCGGCACAGAAAAAAAGCCTGTATTGAAAGTCCCCGAGCCTCGTATCCAAAAAGAAGGCGCACGCATCATGAGCCTGACGGATGGCACCAAAAAAATGTCTAAATCCGACCCTTCCGACCAAAGCCGCATTGACCTAACGGATGCACCTGCGGCCATTACCAAAAAAATCAAACGCGCTAAAACAGATCCTGAAAGAGGGCTCGAATTCGACAATCCTGAGCGGCCCGAGTGCCAGAACCTACTTGGCATTTATCAGCTGCTCTCGAACCAAAGCAAAGAGGCCGTCGCCGCTGAGTGCAAAGAGATGGGCTGGGGGCAGTTCAAGCCATTGCTAGCAGAGACCACAGTGGAAGCGCTACGACCCATTCAAGAAAAGTACGATGAGCTAATGAGCGATCGCACCTACCTCACGCAAGTCCTTGCCGATGGCAAAGAACGCGCGCAGGCCGTCGCCGCCCCCACCCTACAAAAAGTAAAAGACGCTATGGGCTTCATATCCTAAGCTTTACCGCATCACATCCCGGTCATGATCAACTTCAATCATCACTCATGACCTCCTTCGATGGGCGATCCCGGTAAGATGGCAGGTAACTATAAATAGAACTATGACTGTAGTCTCCAACGGCCACGTTGACCTGCCATCTGCTAAATTTACAATTCCTCAGAGCCGATTCCAGTCGGCAATTCGCTCCGGCGACTTCGTCGTCACCGCAGAGGTAATGCCGCCCAAAGGCGGCGACCCGAGCCACATGATGGAAATGGCCGCACACCTAAAAGATTGGGTGCATGCCGTCAACGTCACCGATGGGAGCCGCGCCGTACTGCGCATGTCTTCTTTAGCCTGCTCAGTATTGCTAAAGCAAGCGGGCATTGAGCCAATTTGCCAAATGACTGGGCGCGATCGCAACGCCATCGCCCTCCAATCCGACCTCATGGGAGCCCATGCCCTCGGCGTTCGCAACGTCCTGGCTCTCACAGGCGACCCCATCAAAGCCGGGGACCACATCAAGTCAAAACCCGTTCATGAGCTGGAGTCCATTCGTCTCCTACGCGTCATCCGTCAGCTCAACGGCGGTATGGACTACAACGATAAGGAGATGAAAGACGGTGCGCTCAGCAGTTTTCCTGGTGGCGCAGTTGATCCACAGGCAAAGAGCTGGTCGGGCATGCAGAGTCGCTTTGAGAAAAAGCTGGAGGCAGGTGCACAGTTCTTTCAAAGTCAGCTGATTTCTGATTTTGACAAGCTAGAGAAGTTTATGGATCAGGTGGCGGTGGGGTGCGATCGCCCCATTCTCGCTGGCATATTCCTGCTTAAATCCGCCAAAAATGCAGCCTTTATCAACCGCTGTGTCCCTGGTGTAAATATTCCGCAGCACATTATTGACCGCCTCGACAAAGCCAATAAACCTCTGCAAGAAGGAATCAAAATCGCAGCAGAACAGGTTCAAGCGGCTCGCCAGCTCTGCCAAGGCGTACATATGATGGCCGTCAAGCGCGAAGACCTCATTCCGCAAATTTTAGAAACGGCAGGCGTAGAACCTCAAGCTAAAAAGCAGCCTATCGGCACACTCAGCGCAGTTGGCTGATAGGAAGTGCGGAACTAACTTACACAACTGCTATCAAGTTTTGAGAGAAGGGTTCCATCAAAATTCCCAAAATCTTGTCAGGCTGGTTGATAAAATACTCCATTTTATCTATGGAGACCGTCTTCTCCTCTAGCGTCAGAAACTTCCAGTTTGTTCCTGTCGTGACTACTCCGTAGATAAGTGGAACTGTTCTATTCTCGTTTTGGTTGAATAGCTGAGCGGCTACCATTGCAGCAATACATTGGCCCAGGCCACCAACAATATTCTCTCTTTTAGCTTCCACAATAGTCATCACTGGCGCAGTAATTAGCAATTGCTCTGGTGAGTCGCTAATAATGTAATCACAAAATCCGTGAAGTCCCAGCTTTGGTTCAACCGGAAACTCATTGCCAGAAAATAGTGATATTTGGTTTTGTGATTGGCGGCGCACGTCTGCTAGGAGTGGCGCAATCAGAAATTCGGAGCGTGCTTTTTCGGTTGCGATCGCTGTCGCTAAGGGAATGTAATCCGTCAAAATCGACTTAAGAATCTCAGAGGGTTCTACGGACCTCACATCGGCAAAAAGATCTTTGCTTTCATCCAATGTGAGGTCAAAGCTATCGCGTACTTTTGCCAGACTAAAATCGCTGTAAGCCATAGAACTCCTGCAACCGAATACTCGTAGCTGGACACTTACAGTGTAACGGAGATATTCAATTGTAGACCTATACAGCAACGAGCTTCGCATTCTGACGTCTTTTACGCTTTTTCTCACTGGGCTTCACGCCACCTACCATTTCATACTGATCGCTTTCTTTGTCGTAGCGAGTAGCGACACCAGGAAGCACTTTAATAGAGAGATAATTGAGTGCTTGCTCAGCCCTTTCTAATTCATTGGCCATTGCATCTAGAGCAGTGAGCTGGGCATTGTAGTCTGTAAGCACTTTGCGAACAGCTTTAATCTTTGCTTCCACGTTTTGTGTAGTACAGCCACCGCCCAAGTCGAGCTTGGGGTCGATGAGCTTCATGCCAGAGAGACGGTGCTCGGCAGTTTGTAGAACAGATGAATTTCTTTTAGGTCTCGCCATTGCGATCTCCTTTTGTTGAGTAAAGTTTACGTGAACTCGATTCACTTCAATCACAATGCCCATCGTCCGGAAGAAAAGACACATTGTTGTCTGTGTGTAAATACAGATTTTTGTGGAAAGGTGAAAGCGTTTGGTGTTTTGTCGGTTGAAAACACGATAATCATTGAGCTTTTCTATACAGATGCGGAGATGTATAGAAACGGTTCGGGCAAAACGGTAAAAGGTCGCAGCAAGTTGGCGGCTTATTTCGAGAATAGGACAAGAGTCGGGGGGGGAAAGCGTATGGTGACGACTTTGCTTTGTTTTGTCAGAAGATAACGCTTTGGGTGCTAACCATTAGCGCTTTTGAGCGCACGTTTTGGTAAATCTAAGCTGTCGAACGCGTTTAGGCTTCATGGGTTAGTTTAGAATGTGCTTGTTCACGATTTTTTTGCTAACTGTGCTGGAGCCATGAACGATTGGTCGGAATGTGAGGCTTTGGAACGGGAGCCTGGGCGAGTGAGTGGGGCCTGGGTTTTTCGGGGTACGCGGGTGCCTGCGCTGGCGCTGTTTGAGAATCTAGAAGATGGCACGACGGTTGCTGAGTTTGTTCAGCTGTTTCCTGGGGTGACGATTCAGCAGGTGCGTGCAGTACTTGTCTATGCTGCAAAAAGTACGGTGTCGGTTATATAGGTAAATATCCTTTTTGATCAGAGAGTTCCTGTTCCTCTGCGAAAGTTTCTTCCTGGTCATGTTGTTTCTACAGCCTATGAGAAAGGCTGGTTTACTTTAAAGAATGAAAATTTGCTTAATGCGGCTGAAGCCGAAGGACTTGGGGGATTTCTCACTACAGACAAAAATTTTCAATACAAACAAAATCTAAGCTATCGCTCATTAGCAGTTGTTGTTTTAAGTATGACAAGTTGGCCTCGAATTAAGCAAGCTAGAGATGTTGTCCTCTCAGCAGTTCAATCTGCTAGAGCGGGAGAATTCATTATTGTAGAGTAACGACTCAGGCTCTACATATAATAGATTTCGACGATTCCAAAAACGCTATGACTAGCGTCTAATAGCGAAGTTTTGCAAAGAAGACTCTGTCAATTCTCAACAAGCACAAGAGATATAGGCTTTATTGAGAATATTTTTTAGACGTATTCGCTGAAACGCCTGTATAGTAAGAGCCAACAATTTTTCATGGCTACCTGCATAGTTACGACAAGACTTTGAATGAACGTCTCCACCGCAAGCGGACGGAGTATCACTTCTCGATACTCACACACTGCGCGGTTCGTCGTCGCTCAGCAGAACCCTTCGGACACTGCTTTTCTCGGACGCCGCAAAGCGGCAGGGAATTAGACCCAAACAAGATTAAATCGCAGAGCAAATACCACAACTTTTATGGACACAGAGTCCTTAGGGATCTGCGTACAAATAAAGTATATGGGACGAAGCGACAACCGAACCCTGAGGATAGTCGAAGGGTAGTCAAAAGCAAGAATATTCGGCTCTACGGGATTGACTATGCATTGCCAGTAGGAAAATGCCAGCAGATGAGACATCGGAGTCGAAAGCGCTCGAAGTTTCTGAAGCCATAGCCCGAGCGCTTAATCAGCTTCAGCTTGTTGTTGATGCCTTCGACAACGCCACTGGTGGTTCTGTGCTCAAAGTATTGAATAATCTCACCGAACCACCGCGTCATCGTTCCGACTGAATTGGTGTAGAGCGTTTTCGCCTCAGCCATCCAATCCAAGAACTCAAGGGTTGCTTGTGCCGTATCGTTCTGGTTAAACAAAGCTCTAAAGGCCTCTTTATGCTGATGCATTGCAGCCAGGGATGGGGCCACTGCTTTAAGCTCAGCCAACTTTGCCTGCTGTTTCTCAGTCAGATTCTCTTCGGGCTTGAGTAAGGCATATTTGCTGTTCTTCATTGCCGCTTTTGCGACTTCGGGGGTGACCCCTTCTGGTAAGTCAGTTGGCTTACGAATAAAGGCATTGCGTGCCCGATTGAGTTCTTGGTTGACCAGCTTCATCACATGAAAGCGGTCTGCGACAATATCGGCATCTGTCATTAAGCGACGCACTAAGCCACGATAGCTACCAGATAGGTCAATACTGACTTCCTCTATGTTGTTCAAGACCTCAGCACCCCACGGCAACAGCACTGACTCAATGTCGGCATGGGTGCGAGAGGGGGCCATCCCGAGCAGCTGATGCGTCTCTAGGTCAACGAGGACAACAACAAACTCTTTGTGGCCCTTTCGCAGGGCGATTTCATCCATGCCCAGACGGCGCAGC
>JBHJIY010000231.1:0-15065 GCA_050042985.1 Phormidesmis sp.
CAACCGATAGAATCAGCGCATTGCCCAAGTCTTCGTACGATTCAACATCAACGCCCGTTAGGCCTAGTAGCTGGGTCAGTAAGGGAACCATCGTTCACTGGTATCGCATTGCTACTTCAGCATACTAATTCCGGGAGAGCCTCACTTATTGAGTAATTGAAGTAGCAAAGAAATACCGTCTTTAAAGTTTCGAGAGAATTCAATCTGAGGTAAGTCGGATAGGCTACTAGGGAAGCTCTTGGTTTCGGGGAGAAAGTTGCAAACAATAACACGAGTATTATTATCTTTAGCCAGCTCCAAACCATAGAGAATCCATCCAGACTGAAGTGACTTAGTTGAGATAAGAACAATCATCAGTCCGCTTTTGAGTGACGCACGCTTACTGCTTATTTCTTCTTCCCATGAGTCAGAGTCACCAACCGTATAGCCCTTATCCAAAGTTATTTGATAGCCCTTGTCCTGAAGGGCTGAAGAAATTCTTTGGGCCACTACATCATCTTCGGCATCGTAACTGATGAGTACTTTGATAGAGCGAGAAAATGCTATACACCTGTCCCTTAGTTTGGCACGTACAGGCAAAGCCTTTAAATCATTAAGCTCGTCGCCATTCACATAGAAAGGAGGTAAATAGTTTTGATGCTTTTGCAGATAACGGCTAATTATTCCGGTGTAGTCATCAGAAAAGTTCTTGCTCTTAACGACGATTAGCCAGTCATGCACCTCAAGTTTTTCTTCCAGAAAATCCGTTAGCCTCTGCCTACTTTTCTCTTCCCTTGCTTCTTCAAAAGAGTCCTTATTGCTTGCATCCAAAACAGATGAAAAACTTGATTGACTTTGGTATATTTTTGCTTCAGCAAGAAATTTCAATACTCTCAACACAGAGGGAAATTGAATTTGTTCTGTTTTGTGGCCCAGCTCGTCAAATTTTTGAGATAAAAAGTTTGCTATTTCAAAATCCATAGCGCTACTCAAAATATATAGCTTTGGCTTTTTGTAAGTAATAATATCAAGAATTTTCAGGTCGATATATGCAGCGGCTATAACTGAGCCTATGCAAACCGGTATCCAAAGCAGCAGAAAGGAAAAAATAGCACTCGAGAGTTCTGGATATTCTCCTTTAACCTTATGTTCAACAGATAGAAACAAAGCTAATATTGCAAGCAATATTATGTTGCCGCACAGTAAATTAAAGTTCTGAAGCCTAGCGGCTAATCTTTCGCTAGAAGACCGAAGGCTAGCAGACTTACGAAAAACAGGAAAGGGATTGCGCTGATATAACAAACTTTGATCGAACGAGTTGACATATACAAAAATCATCCCAGATAGCGAAATCAGAGAGATAACTGTAGAAAACCCCCCACCAAAAAAAGCAAAAGGATTCAACAACCATTTGTTTGTTGTCAGTACATAAAAAGCGGTAGTAGCGTCGTTTGGCTTGAGCTGATTGAACAGTGAACATAATCTGAGGATAATTGTTAAAGCGCCTATGCTATAAATAGACACAATAAAGCGCGACAGCAGTGCCACCTTTTGTCTAGAGAATTCTAAGGCCAATATTTTAATCTTTTTACCGGGTCTAGAAACCTGTAAAATCAGCAATAAGAATATAGGGATAAGCCAGTTCGTAAGACTTGCCAACTGCCCTATATGATCTGAAATAGCATCAATAATAATTTTTGAATCAATAGTGGCCAAATCTTCCATTGCTTTCTCACAAATTTCAACGAATTTTATTTATGAGCTTATCAATAAAGAGTCTCGCAGCCAATCTATCTTCGTTGTATGGCGCAACAAGCTATCACCTAATCTAAAGTCAAAATAGATTAGGTGATAGCCAATTGCTAGCTGCCTGACTAACCTTTACAGCCAATCAAAACGGCTATTGGGCTTCTATACCCAGTGTTCCACTACTGGGGACAAATAGGTCGTAGCTAACAGGAAAGGAACTACCCGCAGCCTGAACAGCCACGTCATGAGCCAGCGCTCTAAGATTGCCAGTATTGGCATCTCCACTATTAGCAACTACAGCAACATTAATCCCCTCAACGGTCACACCGTCAATCTTGCTACCCTGATACTTCGCGATGTAAGCGGTGCCGCCCCCGGTTCTACCGTTGTGGCCCAGTCGGCGATTTATACAGCTGCTGTCGTCACACTTTACGCCCCAGCCGTGCGCCTGCCGACTGGTGACCGAAGGAAAAGGTCGTGACTCTAGGGTCGCGATGGTTCGAGCTGTCAACACATCTGGGTGGTTGTCAAGGCCATCGGTTGCGACCATTACGCGTGCCAAATCAGCCGCACTGGCCTTAAGTGAGCCTGCCGCACTGCCCGAATGATTACTGGTTTCGAGCGAGCCAGTGCGAATAGTGCCATCGCGTAAGCTGTGCGGATAGGCCTCTAGCGCGGTATTTTGATACAGGCCTCTAGGTACGATATTATCAGCACCAGCAGGTACAAGAATGTTGGCACGCAAATAGTCGTACCAGTCTTGCCCAGTAAGCTCTTCTATCAGGTGGCCTACTAAGCCCATACCGTGGTTGGAGTAAGAGTATTTTGTACCGACGTCAGCTAAGAGCGATCGCGTACTCAACACATACAAATTCGAGAGCTTGTACGGTAGCGGGTTCGTCTCTTTGTTGTAGTCTGTAACGCCGTACTTGATAGCTGCCTGTGGCGAATGACCGCTGCCAGAAATACCTGAAGTATGGCTGAGCAAATGGCGAATTTCAATCTTTTCGTACTCTCCTACTTGGTGGGCTCTGCTGTTGGGCACCTCTCGGCGCGTGTAGTCAAAGGGTTCGGTATGCGCACTCAAGTTTGTTGCGGTGCCACGGCTCGCCTTACCACGGCTATACCAAGCAAGCGTATTGCCATTCGCTGAGCGGGCAACATCAACAATGTTGTAACGCCGCTGCGGGTTATCTGGCACGCTGTATGACTTGGGCGCATCCCAGCGATTTGTGAGGTCTTCAGGAGAGTCACCAGCGCTCACCGTGCCATCGTGGTAGTAGGCATAGAAAGCATCGCCTGCGGTATTAACGGCAATACCAGCGATAGAATTTCTTCGGCGATCGCGCGCAATCTTAAAAGATCTATCCCCTCGCAAAAAATGACCGTGAGCATCCAAATCACTAGGCGTTCCCACACTGTAGCTGCCGGCCATATACCAGGCATACACATGGTTGTCTGGGCCGCCTCGGGCGATCGCAACCACAGCTGCCATCGTCTTGCCAGCGGGCAAGCTAAAACTTCGCGCCGTCCGATGCGCTTCCAAATCGCTAGAACTGCCAATTGTATATTGGCCATCGCTGTACCAGGCATTTACTCGATTGTTGTTACCAATCGCCAATCCAACAATCGGATAGTGCCGACGCGTGCCCTGCACAATCGCATTCCGATAGTCGGCATCGTTAAGAATGCCATTGCTACCATATACCCGCGTCGTCAGGCTAAGGTCACTGCGATCTTGAATCAGCTTCATCATCGCGTGGGTGATTAGCACTTTGGTAGTACTGCCAATTTGAGCGCGGCTTTCTGGCTGCATGGGCGTTTTCGCCGCCCAGTTAGCGTAGCCATAGGCCTTATTGCACACCAGCTGCCCATCCTTAGTAATGGCAATGGTCATTCCAGGAATGCTAGTTTCTACCGCAGCGGCCTTAGCCAGAGAATCTACCGCAGCGTTAATGCTACTGTGGCAGCTGCCACGAGACTCAGGTGGCTCAATGGCTTTAGCCGGTAGGGCAAGTGCGGCAACAAAAGGAAGGCTAAGGGTGCAGAGACGAGCTGCGATCGCCCAAGAGAACTGTCTGGCCGCATTCAACGGTTTCTTTTTGCTATCTGTGAAAGTGAGTTTTGAGGACATTGTGCGATTTTCCTATTTCAATATCTCTATGAATCTTCACAAGCTTCATCGGCTTGCGGTCTTAGAAAAAGTCTCTCTAAAATCTCCTTTAGCGACCAGGGGGATAAAATCAGGTATTTTGTTTCAGGTATCTATTTTCGAGGTCAGCAACAAGGAATCGGGTGAAGTAAGAAATATTCATGAAAGTACCCGGCGGAGTACTTCCCACAGCGTCAACCTTTTAGTACGGTCAAGAAGTGGCACCAATAGTAGTTTTTAAACAGAACTGTCCGAGCTGCATTCGTGTTCAGATTGCCTGCTATTGAAACCGTACAGTCTAGTTGATTAAATATAGAAATGAGCCACGCCCGATGAGAAGTCTATTTATCCTCCGTACACGCTGAGCATACCTGTGGTTGAAAATCACCTCCCACCCAAAGCAAATAGCGAGACAGCTGAGTTAGCGTTCGCCTGGTGCGATGCCCAGACGGCTGCTGACAAAACAGTATTTGCGAAGACAGGGAAGCATTTGAGTGATGTAGAAATTGCTGTACTCTCGGCGTCTTGGCAGGGTAAAACCTACGACCAAATGGCTGAAGACTATGGCTACAGCGCAGAGTACCTAAACAAAGACATTGGCAATAAGCTCTGGAAAAAACTCTCTCAGGCGCTAGACGAGCGAGTAACCAAGCGAAATTTTCGAGAAGCCCTGCGGCGTGCACATGCTGAATCAGAAGAAGAAATTCAAGCCACAGCAAGCCCCGCTGGCATCGCACTTTCACTGCCATTTCCTGAAGGGGCTGTTGCGCTGCGATCGCCTTTCTACATCTCTCGTACTGGCGTAGAAACGCGGTGCTACCAAACCGTAGCGCAGCCCGGCGCATTAATTCGCATCAAGGCTTCCAAGCTAATGGGCAAAACCTCTCTGATGAATCGAGTGTTGGCCGAAGCCGAAGCGCAGGTAGGGCAAACGGTGTACTTAGACTTGGGAAACTGCACCCACGCGCTGCTGCAAGACCTAGATAAATTTTTGCGGCGACTGTGTGCGATCGCTAGCCGCAAGCTCAACCTAGAAAACAAAGTCACCGAATACTGGGATACCGACATCCTCAGCAGCAACGACAACTGCACCGCTTACTTTGAAGAGTATTTGCTGCCAGCCAGCGAGGCCTCTATTATTCTTGGCATAGATGATATTGACCGACTCTTTCCCTATCCAGAAATGGCCGAAGACGTCCTCGGGATGCTGCGCTGCTGGCACGAAAAAGGCAAAGTTTCAGCGCTGTGGCAGCGACTGCGCCTAGTGCTCGCCCACTCTACCGAAGTCTACATTCCACTAGATATCAATCAGTCTCCTTTCAATGCGGGCGTCCCAATTGAGCTGAAGGCCTTTGAGCGATCGCACCTTTCCCAGCTCGCCCAGCAGCACAATCTTTCACTCAGCCAAAGCCAAGTGGACGCTCTTATGCAGCGAATAGGCGGTCACCCATATTTAGTACGCCTGGCACTATACGCCCTAAGTACATCGGCCATCTCTCTAAAAACGCTGCTTCAGCAAGCAGCCAACGAGTCAGGGATTTACATCGCCCATCTACGACGGTACCTAGAAATTATCCGTCGCTCACCTGAGCTAGCCACTGCACTACAGCAGGTCGTAACCACATCACAGCCGGTAGAGCTAGGCTCTATACAAACCTATAAGCTGCGCAGTATGGGCCTGATTCACCAAAGTGAAAACCAGGTGACGGCCAGCTGTAGCCTGTATCAAGACTATTTCAGCAGGGTCTTAAAAGAGTAGGCCTTGAAAGAATAGGGCTCAAAGCTCCGCACCTGATTTAATCCTATTTGCCGACACCATACGGCTGAAAATTACCTGACTTTACTCCCCTGGTTCGCCTAGCCATTCATTTAGATACTGAGTTCATCGAAGTTACATCACTTCGCAACTCACTCACTCTAATCGGGTAAACACATTATGACTAACACCAGCTCGCTTACACAAGTCGCACTCGGCGTTATATTACTCAGCATCCAAACAACAATCGCCCCGACCGCTTTTGCACAGGCTAGCAGCAGAACAACAAATAGAACCCTCCGAACACAACCCACGCAGGTAGAAGTTCAAAACTCAAGAGGTCAACAGCCCGCTACAAACGATACATTCGCCGCACCCGGTACCTATTCCGGCATAGAATGTCAGCAGCTGGGCAGCGGAGCCTACCTCTGCGGCTGTGGCACAACCGACTCTGGGGAATGTCACGATACCTTTCGAGCAGAGTGTGGCCATGTTGAACCCGGTCAGGCCCTGTGCGATGAAGATATTTCAGACGAATAGCGTGTGAGCTTCATGGCTAAATTCAATGAAAGTGACCACTATCAAGTTGGAGGCAGCCTGCCGGGAGATGCCAATAGCTACGTGACTCGGCAGGCTGACGCTGACTTTTTTGCAGCGTTGAGCGATCGCGAATACTGCTACGTGCTCAACGCTCGCCAAATGGGGAAGTCGAGCCTGCGGGTGCGCACAATGCAGCGCCTACAGGCAGAAGGGGTCACCTGCGCCTTTGTGGATCTATCGGGCATTGGCAGGCAGGGCGTGACCCCCGAGAAGTGGTACGCCGGACTGGTGAATGCATTGGTGGGCAGTCTTCAGCTAAGCGATCGCATCAACTGGCGACAGTGGTGGCGATCGCAGCGCGACCTGCTCTCACCTATCCAAAGGTTCCAAGTCTTTATTGACGAGATTGTTCTCACAAATATATCCGGCAACATTGTCATCTTCATTGACGAAATCGACCGAATTCTCAGTCAAGACTTTTGCCTAGACGACTTTTTTGCCCTCATTCGCGCCTTTTATAACTACCGGGTCGACAGTAAACAATACCAGCGGCTAACCATCGCTTTCCTAGGTGTGGCGATGCCGTCAGATTTGATCATCGACAAAACGCAAACGCCTTTTAATATCGGTAAAGCCATTACGTTGAGGGGATTTCAACCACAGGAAGCATATCCCTTGGAGGCGGGACTGGGCAATCAAAAAGAATCCCTGACCGAAATTCTACACTGGACAGGCGGACAGCCATTCTTGACCCAAAAGGTATGTCAGCTGGTAGCTCAGGCCCCGCCACAATCTGTTGCCAACATTGTTCAAGCCAGCATTATAAATAACTGGGAACGCCAGGATGAGCCAGAACATTTAAGAACTATACGCGATCGCCTGCTCCACAACGAGAACAAACGCTCTCAGCTGCTAGGGCTTTACCAGCAGATACTCCAGCAAGGCCGTATCGCCATTGACAGTAGCTCAGCACAGATGGAACTTCAGCTATCTGGCCTGGTAATAAAACAGTCAGGTTACTTGAAAGTTGCCAACAAAATATATCAGCATGTTTTCACACAGAACTGGGTTACTCGCAATCTACAAGCAATCAGGCCCTACCGCGAAACGATGGCCGCCTGGCTCGCCGCCAACCGGAAAGACACCTCTCGACTGTTGCAAGGTCAGGCCCTGCAAACCGCGATCGCATGGAAAGCTAACAAACGCCTGAGCGCCGAAGACGAAGCTTTCTTGACCGCAAGCCAAACCCACGATAAGCGACTGGTACAAAAACAGCTCGCGGTAGAACAACAGGCCAAGCAGGTACTTGCCAAAGCAAATCAGGAGGCCAAAAGAAAAATCGAAATGGCCAATCGACGAATGGGAATCGGCTCTGCAGTACTGGTGAGTTTTGTTGGGCTAGCCGTAATTGCCGCAGTAGTCGCCAGCCGAACCGTAGCGATCGCGCTCCGAGAGCGCAACGAATTAGGCCTAGTGATTCAAAGCCTAGAAACAGAAAAAATCGTCCAAACGCAGCCTTTGGACGCCCTGCTTAATGCATTGGGAACCGCTCGGCAGCTTCAGCAAATGCAGCCGCCGCCCGCACCAGAATCAGAGGCACATCAACAGGCGATCGCAGCTTTTCAACATTCCCTAAGTGAGGTCAAAGAATATAACAGAATCCACGTCAGCGGACGCGTCAACAGCGTTCATTTTAGCCCCGATGGCAGACTGCTAGCCGCAGGAAATGAAAACAGTACCATACAGATTTGGCGAAGCGACGGAACGTTATTGCATACGCTAACAGAGCACGAGGACTACGTTTGGAGCGTTCGCTTTAGCCCCAATGGCCAACAGCTGGCTTCAGTGAGTCGCGATGGAACGATGCGGCTATGGGACGTCGCAACCGGCACGCTTACAAGAACAATCGCAGCGCACGATAGTGAGGTACGGGGACTAAGCTTTAGCCCTAACGGCGAACTCTTAGCCTCTTCTAGCGCGGCGGGTGAAGTGAAACTATGGAACGCTGAAACCGGTCGTGAAATAAACAAACTTGCAGCGCATGCCAACCGATGGGTGAACTTCGTTTCTTTTTCTCCCGAGGGTAATCTGCTAGCTTCGGCCAGTCAAGATGGCACCGTCAAGCTGTGGAATATCGGGCCTGCGGGAGAAGGCAATCAGCTCGTCAAAACATTTAAACATGGCGCGCTAGTCAGAAGCGTCGGCTTCAACGATGACGGACAACAGCTAGTGTCGGCAGGGGCAGACGGCAACATTAAGCGATGGGATGTGAAAACAGGTGACGGCATCGACACATTGAGCAGTCACAACAATGTTGTTTGGGACGCAGCCTTCTTACCAGGCGAAAACGCAGACACTAGGCTCGTATCGGTAAGCAATGATGAAAGTCTCAAACTGTGGAACTTAATTAACCCTAGCAGCGAGCCACAAACGCTTTTGGGCCACAGAGGCGCAGTCCGTAGCGTAGCTGCCAGCCCAGACGGGCAAACTATTGCTTCCGCTGGCACTGACCAAACGATTCGACTATGGCGAACGCAAGGCGCTGCGCCCATCACACTCAACGCACACAACAGTCAGCCTGTCTGGAGCACGCAGTTTAGCCCAACGGGCCAAGTATTTGCCTCTGCTGGCAAAGATGACACTGTCAAAATTTGGCGAGCAGACGATCAACAGCTCGTACAAGAACTCCCAGGTCATCATATCGGCATTCAACACATTGCATTTAGCGCAGACGGCAAAATGTTAGCCGCTGCGGGAAAAGAGAACACCGTAAACCTGTGGAATATAGAAACCGGAGAGCTTGTATACAAGCTGAGCGACCATACTAAAACAGTCAGAGTAACGGCCTTCAGCCCAGATGGAGAGTGGCTGGCTTCGGCGGGTAACGATCGCACTATAAAGCTGTGGCGCATAGCAGATGGCAAAGCAGTCATGACCCTAACCGGACATCGCGATCGCGTTCACGACATTCACTTCAGCCCAGACAGTCAGCACCTCGCCTCAGCCAGCTTCGACAGAAACGTCATCCTCTGGCGCATTCCCGATGGGGAAAGGTTACAAACACTTCAAGGACACACCACCCGAGTCACCGCCGTTCGCTTCAGCCCAGACGGACAACAGCTGGCAACCGGCAGCGGCGATACCACTATTCGACTGTGGCAGACCTCTACGGGCGAACTATTGAATACGCTAAAAGGAAACGGCTGGGTCCGAGGACTGGCCTTTCATCCAGCCGGGGCTCGCTTAGCAGCAGCCAATCATGGCGGCACCGTACAGCTTTGGGATAGCGCAACAGGAGACTTGCTAGAAACGCTCATAGGAAACGCGGATCGCATTGAAGATGTTGGCTTTAGCCCAGATGGAAAAACGCTGGCAGCGGCGAGCCAAAATGGCACCGTGAGACTATGGCAACTGGAGCGAACCCTGACAGATTGGGAAACAACAGCCTGTGAATGGCTACAGGAATACTTTGAAACAAACCCTAGTGAGCTTTCTGACGCTTGCAGCCCGGTCGATTGATCCAGCTCAATTAGAAAAATGGCACAGTGTTAGGGCTGCTGCTGAGTGTTGTCGGGTGAGGCGGTAGGCGGTAGAAAGCGTAAGCTTACCAGTCCAATGGCTATTCCTGCGATCGCAGCCAACAACAGCGCAATCAGCCTAAACCGCCAGCCAGAAAGTCCCAAGCCAGCTAACCAAGAAGACGTCTCTTCCACCTTTGTCCAGTTCCACGCAGGCCGATACTGTTTGATCAACACAGTCTCTATCTGGCTAATTTCACTTTTACGCAGGAGCATCCACGCCAGCCGAGGATCTTTTAGCTTTTCCGCCTGATGATATCTGTGGTGACCGCTGCTCCACCGCTTTCTCAAATCACCAGACCGACCAATATACATCACTCTGTTTCTATCGAGGACCGCGTAGACGCCGCTAGCGCGAGGGAGTTCTGTTTTTCTATCTTCTAAACGACAGCTGGGCCATCTGGAAATATCTTTAATAAACATTCAACGGGTAGAACCAAAGGTAAAGTCACCACCCTAAATAGTACAGCATTGGTACATACAAGATGTTGGTGCGCAACAAGGCAATAGATGGATGGCTTAATCATCTGAAGAGAGCGTGGACGATGTCAAAGCAGTTACTAAGAGAACTGTTGATGCGATGTCTACGCGATTGCCAGATATAGATATTCGTGAGATAAGGCGGAATGTATCAGCGGCTTTTACAGGGGCCAAAGAGAAAGTAGACAGCATTACCAATATGCATACTGGTAATGCTGTCACTGAGGACATGAGAAAATCTTTCTCTGAGATTAAACAGAACTCCAAAAGTCTATTGCGTAAGGCATTAGAGCTGAGTGAAAAATCTCAAAGCTTCGTTACTCCTAAAATAGAAAGGCTAGTTGATGATCTCCAACTAGCAAGTGGTAGGCTTGTCGAAAATCTCAAAGAGCAGTCGGATCAATTGGTTGAAACGGCTGTTTTCCAAGAGTCAGAAGTGCTTTCCTTTATGAATGATGCCGTTGAACTCACTGCTTTACCTGCTTACGATTTGCTGTTGGGAACTGTTAAATCGGGGATGGAATTAACAGACGGTAGCACGGATGCTATCAAAAATATATCTGAAGGCGATTTTGAAGGAGCTAGAGCTGATTACAAGGATGGAGTTGACCGTAGCCTACTGTCATTTCAGCTCGGGCGAGACTTAGCGGTTGAGGACTTTCGTAGAACAACTAATAGCTTCAGTGATCCAGACAAGTGGAGAACTACAGACTATCTAATTTACAAGAGAGGCGAACTTTTGGGCTGTACTGGGAAAAACAGCTATTTAGCCCCAAAAAAGGATGCTTGGGTTGAGAAGTATTGGAAAGATATACAGAGTTCTGCTGATAAGTATAGTCTTCCTCCAGAACTTTTGGCCGGAGTAGCTTGGAGCGAATTTGGAGGGCAGCCAGATATCTTAGATAGTAGAGTGTATTCTACAAGAATTATGTTTCCTGAAGCACAGAATTCACTTAGCCAGCTTTCAGGAGCTTTAAGAAGGCTATCAGGAAGACTAGAAGAAACTTCATTCGGTACAATTCAGATGCAGATAGGCACTGCAACGGATACAATTTGGAAACCTTCTTCTGTTTGCCTCAGTGAATTTGAACGACAATCATTAATTTCTAGTCTGAAAGATCCTCTGGTAAATTTTGATCTCGCAGCCCGTCATCTTGCAGATCTACGAGAGAAAGACTTTTCTAAGTCATCACATGGCTTGACTGAAGACGAAATGCTAGTTGTTGTAGCAACTCGCTACAACCGTGGCCCTTCTTTGTCTCTAGAGGAAATTCAACAAGACTTAGAGTATGGAGAGATTGCGATAGAGGAAGGTCTAAGTTTCGAGACTGTTCGATATGTCTTGATTCTCCTTTTCCGAGTCACCTATCACGAATGACATAGCTCGATGAACAAGTGTTGTAGATGTCGTAAATAAGGTAAATCCAGTGAGCGGGTGTAAGATGCCTAGCGGCAGTGGCTGCTGAATATGTGCTGTCACAAATTGTACAAGCAACAGAATCACCATCGCTTTTGTGAGCGCTTGAATCCTTTTTGGGAAAGGCGTTAGAAAAGTCCCGATTAGGAGCAGCACCGCTAGCCCCCCATAGCCACGAACCAGCCAGACATGAACCTGCCACCAGCTCGCACCAGAAAAGAGGGCAAGGCCCACGGTTAAAAGCTGGGTAACTAAGCAAAGGTTGAACAAAACAGCAATGGCTAAGAAGCCCACCTGAACCCAGTTTTTTTCGTTCTCTGTCTCGATGGGCAATGGCCCAGAAGGATGATGAGTAGTCATGGCATTGGCCCCATTGTCTGGAGCATGTACTGCATCGCTTTTTCTATCAGCACAGGCCCCGCTTTTTCAGGTGAACCCACATCGTAAGGCGGCGCTGGGTCGTACTCCATCAAAAGCTGGTTAATTTTGGCAATATCTTCACCATAGAGTGCTTTTGCAACTGTTAACCCAAAGTCAATTCCAGCAGTCACGCCGCCCCCCGTCATTCGATTGCGATCAACCACCACACGCTCCGTGCCGACTTCAACGCCTAACTCAGCTAGCTTTGGCCGCGCTGCCCAGTGAGTGGCCGCGCGATAGCCTTCGAGCAGCCCTGCTTTGGCAAGGAACTCGGAGCCGCCGCAAACAGAGGTCACGAACTTGGCCTGGTCGCCCTGTGTCTTTAGAAAATTAAGAAGCTCGGCGTCATCTATAATTGCGCTTTGTCCAAAACCACCGCCGATACAGATGACATCGACAGGTGGACAATCTGCAAATGTAGTATCTGGCACAACTACCATGCCATCGTCTCCCGTGATGGGTTCTAGCGTTTTCCAAACGCGATGAAGTGTAACGTTAGGCAGTCCGTTAAACACCGCCTGAGGTCCAACGATATCCAGGGTAGTCATGCCGGGATAGATGACAAGGCCGATGATGTAATGTGGCCAGTTAGTTTGCAGTCCAGTCATTTTTTCTCCAACTTAAAGATATTTAGGAACGATGCTAGTAAGCATCTATATGCATCTACGATAGAAAAAAGCTCGGATGACGCCTAGACCTCGTTCGGGTAGTCTTTTTGAAGTGCAGTCACTTTCTGTAAAGTAAAGAGCCAGATGAAAAGCCAGTTGCAGAGCCTGTTTCAAGCGATTAACCAAGCGACAGACGAAGATGAATTGCGATCGCAAGTTGCGCCAGAAATTGGAGAACACTTCGCAGCCACTCGCTCAGGCATCTTCTTCTTTGATCGCATCCTTGCCGCAGAACGCAACCTCAACCCTGCGCTCAAAAAGGCAGTAGAAACCGTCCTTTCAACTGAACGAAATCCAATTGCTCGCTACCTCGCCGAGCAACACGCTCCAGTTCATGAAAGCCTTGTCAGCTCCCCCAGAGCCTGGCAAATGATCTGCCCTCGCCCGGATCACTGGCATGTGATGGCAGGGCCAGTGGTTACGAAGGGGCAGCTCGTCGGTGTGCTGGGGTGTACTCGCGAGAAATCTCAGCCTGCATTTAACAACCAAAATCTAGCCGATGTGAGTGCGCTCTGCCTACATTTATCGGTATGGGCAGCGACCGTGCGTATTCAACAACCTCCTATTGTCGTCAGAGGCTTGGGTGATAGCGATGTAACGCACCTATCAGCGCGCCTTACGGCTCGTGAGCGCCAGATAGCAGACCTTGTCTCTTTGGGTAAAAAAAATGCAGAAGTTGGCGCTGAACTTTGGATCACCGAGAACTCTGTCAAGCAAGCATTGAAGAAAATATTCCGCAAGCTTGAAGTCTCTTCTCGTACCGAAATGGCTGCACAGCTTTTAGCAGAGAAGCAATTACAACAATAGGTATTCAATTAAACGTCATCGCTAAGCAGTTCTTAAGGTACTGTCAACTTAATATGGCATGGGCAAAACGAGACACTTTTGTTGAGAGAAATTCTGTCTGGTCGGGCTATGCGATCGCATCAATCCCCGTCAGAGATCGCCAACTTTTGATCCGTTGGCAAATCGTCTCTCTGTATTCTGAAGCGGTCTGTTTGTGCTGATGAGGATGGAAATGACCGCGTATCGGTTCAAAGGCGGATAGAAAGCGCTGTGCCTGCCCCACCGATTTGAATCGGCCCATTCGTCTCTCCCTAACTCGGGTCGGTCTATGTGAGTTCTCCGCCCGATTGTTCAACACCTTATGTTGCCTGTGTTCCACACCCTTCAGTATTTCTTTCTTAGCAGCCTCGTAGTTTTTCAGCTTATCGGTGATGATGACTCTGGGGGCAAAGCCGGTTACTTTGAGCAGTTTTCGGAAAAACTTCTTTGCAGCCGCTTTATTCCGTCGGCGCTGCATGAGGATATCGAGCACCACACCATGTTGGTCAACGGCCCGCCACAAGTAGAATTGCTTCCCCTTAATTGTGATGAACACCTCATCGAGATGCCACTTATTACCAGGCTTTGGCCGCTGCTTACGGATCTGATTGGCATAGCCCTGGGCAAATTTGAGACACCATGGGAGGGGTTAAAAAGACCGATTTAGGGTAACACTTTAACTCGTGGGTAGATCGTTCAGAAGCTGACCCGGCTGAACTTTAAGGGCTTGATGGCTTCTCGAAAGTGTGGCCTTAAATTGAACCGCGCCGTTTTGAGACAGTTTTCGTACTCGACTTATGTACATCGCACCGCTTACAGCACCCCTATAAAGGCATCACATCTTCTAGCTTAAAACTGAGATTAGGCAGTAGCAGTGATGAGATAGGTTGGTCTCTTCTGTACTGAGTTTGAACATACTCATCCCCCTTCAACTGACAAACTGTGAAGGTAGGTTGCTTCGGTTTGCCAATAAAGACAGTGCCGCCTAATCCTCAAAAATCTACAATCCAGTACTCTGGAATGCCAAGCAAAGCATATTCCTCAACTTTCCTAGCATAGTCAGTTTCCCAGTTTGTGCTGACGACCTCGACCGCCATTTTGACAGAACGACCGGCGGTAATGACCGGCTCGCGTTCCCAGAGCGGCTCGTTCGCTAAAACAGTCTCATCAAGCACTACGACATCGGGCCGACGAGCAGTTGCTGCTTCACCGGATGTCCGGATTAAGCAAGTGCGAGGGATGAACCACGGCACCTTAGCCTGAGAGATGGCGATGCCGATATGAGTCGCAAGCTTACCCCCAACCGCTTCATGCGGGCCAGTCGGTTCCATATCTATTAGCTCACCGTCAGCCAGTTCGTATCGTAGGTCGTCAGCATATTGTGCAGTGAACGCTTCAACAGAAAGTGTTTTACTGAGCGTGTAAGTCATGATGAGAGTACTCTCGCTCGTAGCAGAATACCTCAGTTACAAGGCCATACCCATAGCGTAGCAGCATGATG
>JBHJIY010000232.1:0-11225 GCA_050042985.1 Phormidesmis sp.
TTATAGATAAATTCGTAGGCACAGACTTCATAGAACGGGGCAGACACGTATATCGATTCATACTCAGTATTTTGAAGGCTTTCGTAATTTTGAAGGCTAAAGGGCATTAACACCAGAGGTAGCGCGAGATTTTGAGCGAGAATTAATCAGTCCTTTCGTCGCTATGGCCGCAGTAGGTAGCGCGATCGCACTCGGCACCCAAGGCACCCACACACTTCCTTTCACCAGCAGTAGCCAACACACCGCCAACAGCAGGCCTTCAGCCAATAGCACCCGTAAACCAAACTTCTGCAGGCCCACGCTCAAACCCACCCCACCTCCTAGCAGCACCCACACCGCAATCCACACACCCTCCTGCCACTCAGCCCAGCTACCGATCAAAGACCGCTCACCTAGCGCCGCGCTCACCAGCTGAGAGATCATTTGCGCCTGAAGAAACACACCCGGCACCTGACGGTCGAACGAAGCGACCTGAGTATAGGGCGTGCGCCAAGGATCGCCATAGCTATTGTCAGTAGTACCAATCAGGACAACTTTATTCTCGAATCGAGACCGAAGATCCAACAGCGACATCGATAAAAAGCGACCCACACTAATGCAGTCGGCAGGCGTCTCTTCTACGCCGCCGCATCCCGTTTCACTAGGATTGTGCAACATGCGATAGTTCAGCAGAATTTGAGTGCCGCTAACATCCGCTGTGTTGCGATATCCACCAAAGGAAGCGTGGCGCAAAAACGGGAGACGCGCCTGCCCGATGTAGTCAGCTTTACCCTCAGAAATGTCGTGAGCTTCTTTCAAATAGCGCAGCGCTATCAGCGTACTCATCGCTGTTCCTGCCTGACAGTCCGAATCTACCGGCGGCGAAAAAGCCAAAAGATGACGCCGAACAACATCGTCACCGGCATCTGTAACAAAGTCACTAGCACCCACTCGTTCTAGATTGGTGACTTCGGCAGGACGCGAAATCGCAGGCACTTCAACGGTATGGTCTGCAGCCTTACAAATCGTGATCAAATTGTCTGTTTCAGCCATCTGCTGAGCCAGCTTAGAAGAGTGCGCCGCACCGTCACGGTACACATCTAACCCAATGAGCTGAGGATTGAGTGCATCTAGTCGGGTGAGTAGTTCGCTCAGCGTCTCATCAGAAAGAGAACGATTGTCACCAGTAGGACGAGCAGCAATATCAGTGGCTGTATTGGTGATGATGAGTAGGCGATCGTCTATGGGTTCTGTTGGACGCGATCGCAAAAAGTAATCATAGGCCTTCAGCTCCAACGATTCCAACGCACCCAACGTTCGACCACAAAGAACAGCTGCCGCACAAGCTAACCCTGTGGCAACAGCAACCTTCCAACCACCACGCTTAGGTAGTGGCAAATCAACCGACTTAACAGAGTGAGGTCGGATGATTTGCCTGCGATCTACTTTGACCTGAAGCGATCGCCAAGTTGGTGGCGTCTCTGCCAAGTTTTGAACAATCACCGGTAGCCAAGTCGCACAGGGAAAGCGAGCTTCCAGCCCTTGAAGCTTTTCTCTCGCTTCGCGCACTGCTAAATAGAAGGGCGTTCCCGCCGAAAAAGACGATAGGAAATTCTGCAAAAAAGCATGTGCCACCTTATCTGGCACAGGTTCGCGCATCACCAGCACCTGCGGAATGTACAAATCCGCCAAGTCTGCCGCTAAGCCCAACCCATCGCAAGAATTGAAAATAGCGGTATTTAGGCCTCGGTCAATCGCCTTACTCAGCGCGTGCTTCAGCTGAGGAATCGTCAATGTTTCAGTAGCATTTAGCTGTATTTCACCGCTAGCTTCCTTACTATTCGCCACACAGTTCACCCGGCTCTTGCTGTGCCCTGCAAAGAACAAAATGTCCCAGCCCTGCTCATCCCAAAGTCTCTGATTAAACCCCTCCACACTGGGCGCATGCAAAAAATGAACATCCGCATCCGGCAGCTGAGTGAGCAACGTACAGTCTATCTGCGTATCGAGCCCAGTAGACTCACCCAGCACCGCCAGCACTCTTACCTTTGCCGAACGACTGCCCTGGTAGTTCACCCGCTGATAGTAAGGCAAACAAATCCCGACTTCTGCATTGCGATAGCGCTGAAAAATATGAAGATCGTACCAGGGCAGTCGCTGAAGCAACAGATCTTGCGTTTGTAGCAGCACCCGAGCCGTATCTTTTGGGCTAAGCTGCTCTAAAATCTTTTCACGAATAGGGCGAAAGTCTTCCCCATTTAGCCAAGACGACAGGCGATCGCGCAATTGCGCACTCATCACTCGGCACTGCGCTATATCCGACACATCCGAGACATTCGTCACCCCGCCTTGCGCTTCCAGCCGATAGGATAAACCCAGCTGCCAGTAAGCCTGCTGCCACTGCTGATATAGCGCCGGAATATCAGCAGCAGACGGTAACCTTGCCGGAATTTCTACCTGAGGTGGCGAGCCTTCCTCACCGATTTGCACTGTCGCGGCGTAGCCCGCTAGCAAAGAGCCACTGCCAATTTTAATCACAATGCGTTTGTTCACCGGAGCACCCTTATTGCCTTGATTGTATTGCCGTCAATTTCTCTTAACCAATCTCTTCTATGGCCTCTCTTCTGATCTCTCTTATCAGATCTTTTCCCAGGTTTAGATCACAAACTGTTCTTTAAAGGTCGCGTCTCCCATAGCCACCTTCACACCAAATACTTCATTCACCTGTCCGCTTATCCGCAGCTGAATATAGTTATCAATCGCTCTAGAAGTCGCTGTCCTAAAGGTTTCGTCTTGCTCATCTAGCACAGAGAGCACCAGGCCTTCGGGCAAGTAAGGAGAATCTCCTAAAGGCCTCACCTGCAAAATAATATTGCTGCGACGGTCTGATTCCATTTGCATTACATGCACCACCAAAGCCACCCGTACCGACTGCCCCAGCTGTATGCCCAAGTCCACCAGCTTCGCCCGACTAATGTCTTGAGCCACCTGTGGCGCTGCCAGCTCCGCCGCAGAGCGAAACGCAAAGCTCACCTCAGTCGGATTAATCAGCGTATCGGCAGCCTGCCAGCTCGCGGCGATCGCACCTTCTACCCACTGGCCTAGCTGTGTCAACGCTGAGCGCACACTGGCCATTCTTTGCCCTGTCACCCGCTCGCGTTCGGCATAGAGCCGATGCACCTCATCTACCAGCGACTCCATCGGGCCAAACCGACCCAGCGCCACCGATTCTGACTCATCCACATCGGTCGTAAACCCAATCAGCTTAGCCTCATGCGCCGCCTCGTCGAGCACCACCGCAACATAGCCCATCCGGTCGTGCCAATCTTCGGGCGGCACATGGCACGTACTCGCATCAGGCTCCACCGCCCGGCAAGAAAGAGCACCGATCTCTGGCAATACCAAGTCAGCCGCATCGGTCATCATTTGCATCATTGGATTCCAGCTGTCTCCTTGAGCGATCGCACTCGGAATCTCCAAGAGTTCCAAATACGCATTCACCGCACACACTGCCAGCGTATTGCGCCGAATTTGCGCTGACTTATCGGCAAAAGGGCACTGCTGGGCAAATCTATCAGCAACCTGATAAAACTCCGTTGTAATAGGCAGCGCGATTCCGAAATGTTGAGAAGGTGCGAGTGACATGCGTTTAGATCCCTTGTGGAACAGAAAATAAGAGTAAGTAAGTAAGTAAACGAAATGAAAGCTACGTAATAGAAGTTAGTTACAAATAGCCTTGAGATTGACCGAAAGTTCTGAGACGAGTCAGGCACTGACGCTGATAAAAGCTGCTGAGCGTGCCAATCGAAATGCTGTGCTCTGCGGCCAGCGTCTTCCAAGATGTTTCCGGCGGCAGCCGCTTCAGGATGAGCAGCTGGGCAGTCACCGTTGGATGCTTGCTGATATGAGCCGCTCGCAGGCTACCGTCCGCGTCCGATTCGGCCCAGGCACGAACATGCTCTAACAACGGAGGAATATCGGGCGATGCTGGAATACTGTCAATTCTATCTAAAGAGCCATCACCATCTTTTCCGCGCACCGTATTCGACACGGTTGTTTGCCGATGGCGAATCTCAGCGATTTGAAAATCTTGCAGGCGGCGCTTGAGATAGGCATTTAGCCAGGTCGTCAGCTTGGCCACCTCAGGGTCGTACACTCTACCCGTTGTGGCCTCACAGAGGTTGCGGCAAAAGTAAATCCAGGTTTGCTGCAAAGCGTCTGCATAGTATGGATCGTAGGTATGCCACAGCTGACCATTGAGCCCTCGAATAATCTTGGTAAGGCCTCGCTGTCGCTTGGCGCTGCCCGGTGGCTCAGCGCACGTATCTTGTACAAGCCGAAATAGAGCCGCCGAAAGCTTGCCGCTTTGAGACTCTTGGGCATCTGAATTGTTCGCTGGATTATCTGATGGTGTGTTCATACGCTGAAGCACGGTTTGTTGAGCAGGAAGTGCACCCATGCGGCCTCCACTAAAACTTTACGCTTAACCACCTATCAGACACAAATACAAAAGTTCTGCATATGTCTTGATCTTTTCTCAAAAAGTACTCTATTGCCGCAAATCCGAGCGTCTATTTCTGCAAGCCAAACATAGTGACAGCTGCGTTTCTGGTCTAACGAATCTTTATGAGCACAGCAGCGTCCTCTAAAAAGGATGGTAACTTCAGTGAATGTACTGAAACACCAAAAACAGGACCGAGAGTGGTTCGTCCTTAGCCTTTGCTCTAGCCATCGAGGCCAAAGACACGAACACAAAATGCCCTGATGAACTCAACCCAGCCAAGAAGAACTAACTGAGCTGAGTTACGTCCTTATACGTACCTATCGTCCTTAAGAGGCCCCAAATGAAACTCAATGCCTTCATCAAAAACCTGCTGAACAGTGCTATCGAGCGCGCAGGCAACAATACAACTGCCCAGAACGCAACCGCCCAAAACCGCCCACAAGTAGGCGCAACGACAGTAGCAGGCCGTCCCCCTCGCCCCGACGTCAACCAAGGCGGCTGGCCTGGAAACAACGCATAGTACGTCTTCCATACAGCGCGTTTACGCATTGCGTCTATGCATTAAAAAACTTAAGTAGCTTGATACAGTTAAGGGTGAACGCATCTGGTAGATTCACATGCTTCCTTTCTGGGTGATTGCGCCGCTTACATTATCGATTTCGGCCCCATCGCCGGTCCATGTGCCAGCGCTGTCTATCCAAAGCTGGCAGATAAAACAGGCCGACACAGCCCAGCCAGAGATCGCCGACCTGCTAGCAGTTGCAGAAGCGCAGCAGGCGGCAGGTGACTACAGTGATGCGATCGCCACATTCAAGTCAGCCATTACCCTCATCGACCAAAACGCAGAGGGCGACACTGACATAGAAACAAAAGGGCGCGCGCTGTATGGCTTAGGCGACACCTACATGGCAACGCAGGCCTACACCGAAGCCATTCCCGCTTTTGAAAGTGCGATCGCCCTTTTCGCTGAGCCCAAACACACCCGCCACACGAACCTGGCTGAGTCAGACTACGCTACGTATCTGATTGTGCTCTCTGCCGAGCTAGGCCAAGCACACGAGTATCTGGCCCAATTTGGCACGGCCCTGGAGTATTTTCATCAGGTACTCACAGAAGAAACTGCTGAGTACATCAACCCTTACAGTCGGGCCAACATACTCATTCACAAAGGCATTGTAGAGACGGAAATCGGGCAATACGAGCAGGCCGAAACCACACTACAGCAGGCAGCTGCGCTAGCCCAACAGTTAGACAGCCCTCAGCAGAGTGCAGATGCGATCGCCTCACTCGCCTGGACATACGAGCAGCAGTCACACTTCGAGAATGCGATCGCCAGCTATCAAAGTGCCCTATCGCTCTACCAGCAGGCTAACGACGGCAGCGGCACAGTCCTCACCCTCAGCAACATAGGCGCAGTGCAGCTCAAGCAGAACAATCTTGCCACCGCCCAAGAAACCCTAAACCAGGCACTAGCGCTAGCCGAAAGCGAAGACAATCCTTACTACAAGACCGTGCTTTTTGACAGCTTTGGCACACTCTATCAAAACCAGGGCAACTTCAATCAAGCCTGGAACAGCTATCACAAAGCCATTGAACTCAGCATTCAAAGCAGCGACAACGTCAGTAAAATTGGCGGACTTCTAAACCTAGGCAACCTGATGGAAGCACAGGCAAACCCACAGGCTGCCATCTTCTATTACAAGCGTGCGATCGCTCACATCGAAACCATCCGGCAAGACTTGCAGCCCCTCTCTAGCGAAACGCAAAAGCGCTACATCCTCACTGTAGAAGACACCTACCGCCACCTGGCCGACCTTCTCCTCCAGCAAGACCGCACCGAAGAAGCCCTACACATTCTAGAACTGCTCAAAATTCAGGAAGTCAAAAGCTACCTCCAAAGCAACCAAACCCGCGAAGCCGCTGCTCCATTGCTCCTCTCACCGGCAGAAACCGCCCTAGCAGACCGCTTAAAGGCAACCTCGTCCACGCTCTCACTGATTGAATTCACCGCACTGCCAGAGGTCACTGCTTTATCGCAACCCAGCTCAGCCCAAACACCTAACCCAGCGACAACTCTCCCCTTTCAAGCCACCACCATCGAATCTCTTCAGGCCACACTCCAGTCGCAGCCGCTCAACACAGCCGCCATCTATCCACTGATATTAGAAGACCGTTTAGAGATTGTTCTGATTACCGCCCAAAGCGAACCTATCCATATCAGTAGTCCTGTCACCAAAGGCGAACTGAGCAGTGTGGTTACCGAGATGCAGAACAAGCTTAAGACAGATACGCTGCTCCCTCTCGCCGAAGCGCAGCAGCTGTACAGTTGGCTCATCCGTCCACTCGAAGACAGCCTCGCCGCACAAAACATAGAAAATATCATCTATCTGCCCGACGGCATCTTACGCTACATCCCTCTAGCTGCACTGCACAACGGTCAGCAGTGGTTTGTTCAAAAATATCAGTCTCACAACATTACCGCCACCAGCATCGACAACCTCAGCCGCACAGATAGTTCGTCTAGTAGCATCCTTGCAGGCGCTTTCACCGACGCCATTCCCGCCTACAGTGTCCAAATAGGTCAAGAAGAATTCTCCTACAGCGGCCTCTCCGCCGCCCGCCAAGAGATCAACAATCTCCTTACCCTAGCACCCGCAACCACGGCCCTGTTCGATCAAGACTTCACACCTAGCAGCACACTCAGCGCAGCAAGAAATCACAGCATTGTTCATTTAGCCACGCACGCCAAATTTTTACCCGGTGAGCCAGAAGCCTCCTTTATCCTGTTTGGCGACGGCAGCACAGTCAATATGCGAGAAATGGGCCAGTGGGAGTTACCTGATGTAGAGCTAGTTGTTTTTAGCGCTTGCCAAACGGCTGTGAGCGCGGAGGCAGATGGTAAAGAACTGTTGGGGCTTGGTTTTCAGGTACAGCAGGCTGGGGCTGGAGCTGCGATCGCATCGCTATGGGCTGTCGACGACACCGCCACCGCTGCCCTTATGACCCAGTTCTACACGGCCCTCAGTCAAGGCAACACCAAAGCCGAAGCACTTCGAATAGCACAGCAACAGCTCATCGCAAGCGAGCGATTTGGGCATCCCTACGACTGGGCCGGATTTATCTTAATAGGAAACGGCTTATGAGCTCAAAGATGTCTCTATACGTTCTGTGCCTAACAGAATCGCCTGCACTAGAATTTTCATCAAAGCGTCTACATCTTCAGGGGCCCGATAACTCTCCAACCCTACATAGACGTGCTGTTTGGCTCTATCTAGCAAAGCAAACTCCCAAAGCCTACCTGTTGTCACCGAGCCCAGTAGTGTAGGCTGCTGTGGCGTTCGCTCCCACTTATCTAACGCTATTAGTTCAGCCACAAGCTGCGTCATACCATAATCTAAATCCTGACGCTTTGCTTCTATCACCAGTAGCTCGCTGCTACCCCGAAACAAGTAGTCCAAATAACCTTGCAGTTGATTGCTCACCGTCAGCGGATATTCAATCCTTAAGTTTGCCTTGGTGTAGTAAACCAACTCTGTAGCAATCTTGGAGATTAAAATCTCACGGCGAGAGGTTTCATTTGAGAGGTCAACATAGGGAAGCACCTCTTCAATTCTCACTCTCAGCTCTTCTACTCGACTCAATTCACCTACATATTGAGCCAAATTGAGCTTCTGCTTAGTCAGGCCGTAGCCGAATGATTCAGCAAGTTCGTCCACTGGAATTTTGAGATCAAAAAACTTACTAAACGTATAAGAACTATCAGGATTTAGAACATTTATGCCCACATCTTCAACTCAGCATTTTGCACAACAGACAGAACATCCTCTATATTGTATCCGCATTGGCCTCACTCACACGCCGCAGCATCACGTGCCAACAACCACTTTTCCTTAGCTACCTTTAAATCTGAATTCTTTAGAAGGTATAGCAGCAGCTCTTTGCCACCATAGCAGCGCGTGGTCATACCGTCGTAGCGCATGCCGAGCCGTTCTATCACTGCAATAGAACGCGTATTTTCTGACTGCGTCACGGCCAGTAGCACTGGCAAACCCATCGATTCAAAGCTGTGCTGCGCCACACAAAACGCGGCCTCCGTCGCATAACCAAAGCCCCAGCTAGAAGGCCGAAAGTGCCAACCAATCTCTACATATTCAGTAGGTAATCCGCCTTCTATCGGCTCGGGCGTGTGCTGCTCGCGCACCTCTTGCATATCGGGCAGAGCGCAAAGCACGACATTACCAATCACTCGTCCAATGTCTTTTTGAACCACTGCCCAGCTTTGCGTTCCATCTTTTGAACGTTTAGCTTGCTCAGCGTAGCGCTGTAGTCGCCCCTGAACCTGTCGCATGGAGTTATCTTTTACACCGCCTTCAAACCAAGCCATCACCCGAGCGTCACCAAAAATATCCATAGCGTGACGAGCATCCTGAGTGGGATGCCAGTCTCTAAGGATTAGCCGCTGAGTTTCGAATCGCATGAATAGGGAACGAAAGAGAAAATCAAATATGCCACTATGGGCGTGGCCTTGTTAAAATCACTGAGGTTCAGGAAAAACTTGCCCTGACCACTTAAAGATACCCCCGGAGATTACATGGCTCTATCAGAAGGCACCAAAGCACCTAGCTTTAGCTCTACAGACGATACTGGCAAAAGCGTTTCCCTATCAGATTTCTCGGGTAAGCCCGTCGTCATTTACTTCTACCCTAAAGATGATACCCCCGGCTGTACCAAGCAAGCCTGTAGCTTCCGCGATTCTTACAGCGAATACCAGGACAAAGACATTGTTGTTCTTGGCGTCAGTATGGACGACGAGACTTCTCACAAAGCATTCAAAGAGAAGTTCAGCCTACCGTTTCCGTTGGTTGTAGATACTGATGGCGCGATCGCTAAAGCATTCGACGTAGAAGGCGGCGGCTACGCTAAGCGCGTCACCTTCGTTATCGATAAAGAGGGTACTATCACCAAGGTGTACGACAGCATCAATACTGAAACCCATGCAACAGATGTACTAGCTGGCTTGGGCATGTAGTGGAGAATTAAACCCATCCCAGCCTGCGGACTGCCACCAATATCTTCCACCTATCTCCCCTATGTCCAAAAAAGTTCTCGTTATTGGTGGCAGTGGCCGTATCGGCGGTAGCGCCGCCAATGACATCCTCACGCATACCTCTGCCCAAGTCACTATCACTGGTCGCAGTTCACAGCCGCCTGTAAACATAAAACAAAGTTCAAACCGTACATTCCAGTCAATAGATTTAGCCAATGAGTCAGCTATAGAAGGTGCGATCGCAGCCCACGACCTCATCATCCACTGCGCTGGCCCCTTTCGCAGCCGCAATCACCACGTACTCACCAGCTGCATCGCCCAAGGCAAGCCCTACATCGACGTCGCCGACAGCCCAGACTACGTCAATCAAGCGCTCAAGTACCGCGAAGAGGCAAAGGCCGCAGGCGTCACAGCAATTATTAGCACCGGTATTTTTCCAGGCATCTCAGGCAGCATGGTTCGCCAAGGCGTAGAAGCCTTGGACAAAGCAGAAGGCGTTCACCTCAGCTATCTGGTCGCGGGCTCTGGCGGCGCAGGCGTCACCGTCATGCGCACTACTTTCATTGAATTGCAAACCCCGTTCATGTCAAAAATCAACGGTCGCTGGAAAGCCATCGAGCCCTACAGCCAAAGGGAAGTGCTCGAATTTCCACGCTATGGCAAAGGCGGTGTTTATTGGTTCAACACGGTCGAAGCGCTCACCGTCGCCGATACCTTTCCACAGCTCAAAACCATCGTCACCAAGTTTGGCTCCGTCCCCGACTACTACAACCGTATGACCTGGCTCATGGCCAGACTCCCCAAAGCTATCCTCAACAATAAGTCTCTCATCGAATCGGTCTCGCAAATTAGTTACAAAATGACCCAGGTCACCGACCCCAAAACAGGCGTCGGCATCGCGATGCGAATGAAAATAGACGGCGAGAAAAACGGAAAAGCCGCTTCCTACCTAGCCACTTTCGACCATGAGGATACGGCTTTTTGTGCAGGATGTGGCACAGGTGCGATCGCAGAACTCATTCTCAGCGGTCAACTCTCAAAACCCGGCGTGTGGCCCGTAGAACAGGCTTTAAGCACTGAACTATTCGAGAAAACGCTTGCTCAACGTCAGCTCTGCGTTACGGCATCTTTGCATTAGGTGTAATAAATATGACCATAGTCATGACCATAGTCACAAAGGTTATAATTATCTAACAAACGCGTAAACGGTTGCCGATGAAAAGCATCTCAAAGAGCAAACTCAAGAGCAAACTATTAGAATTGCTGAGATTCGTAGAATCAGAAGGCGAAGAAATCGTTGTGACCGACAGAGGAAAGCCAGTCGTCAAAATCATGCGATACACCAACACTCTATCCACAACAGAACTATTTGGGCAGATGCGTGGAAACGTAAGGTATTTTGAAGACTTGACAGCACCAACGACTGACGAATGGGAAGAAACATGACCGTCGTTCTAGATACTTGTGCTCTAATCTGGTGGAGCTTAGACCCTGAGAGACTTTCAAATCAAGCTTCTTTAGCCTGCGATCGCATGGAAAAAGAGAAGAATGGTCTAGTTAGTTGTCCCTGAAAAACCCAACTCAGCACTACGCGATCGCTTACAGCGGGCATTGCCATCGCCCAGGGCTAAGCTACGCCATCACGAAAGTGCCTGCCGCATCCAGGCAGCACCGGTAGAGCTTGCGGAGGTTGAA
>JBHJIY010000233.1:0-9384 GCA_050042985.1 Phormidesmis sp.
GCATCACCTGCCCCTGCCAGCTGTCCCCGATAGAAGTTTGTCTCTGCATTTAGCCGATCCGCAATATCCTTATTCGCCTCAATCTGCGCTTCGGTCGAGGTCTCGTCGAGAGTTGCCACTACCTGCCCCTTCTCAACTAGCTCGCCTTCAGCAACCAAAATATCTTCAACCACACCACCCACAGGAGCCTGCACCACCTGCACAATGCCCTCAGGTTCGAGCTTGCCCTGCGCGCCAATGGTCTCTTCTACCTGTGCCAAGCAGGCCCAGGTAACCGAGGAGACCGTCACGCCCATAATGGCGATCGCAATCCCCTTCGCCCAGCCTGGCGACTGCCGCAAAATCACTGGCTGGTCAAAGCTCGGTGGCACAAAAGAATCCACCTCGGGGCCCTTTCCATTCGGCGGCATCGCGCCGCCGCCGAGCGAGTCAACCGGATTCACTTGTCGGCCATTGGTACGGCTATTGACAGGGCCGCCCACTTTGGCGGCTTGTCCATTCATCCGGCCATTGCCATTTACTGAAGATCTATCAGAAGTACTCGTCATTTTGGTTAATCTCCCTGCTGCTCGTATAGGCAGAAATAGCGACCTTTGAGGGCCATAAGTTCATCGTGTGTGCCTAGCTCTACAACAGAGCCTTTGTCCATCACCAAAATTCGGTCGGCCTGACGAATGGTGCTGAGTCGGTGCGTGATAAAGAATACCGTGCGTCCATCTGCCCACTTTTTGAGGTTGTAGCAAACCTGAGCTTCGGTGTCGTAGTCCAGCGCGCTGGTCGCCTCGTCTAAAATTAGCAGTCTGGGGTTTTGCAGCACTGTGCGGGCGATCGCAATTCGCTGCCGCTGTCCGCCCGAGAGCGACGAGCCTCGTTCACCCACCCTAGAATTGTAGCCGCCAGACAAGTTCATGATGAACTCATGCGCCCCGGCAATCTTTGCAGCCTCAATAATGCTTTCTGTACTCGCCTGCGGGTTCGTCAGCGCAATGTTGTCCTGAATGCTGCCCTCAAACAACAGGCTGTCCTGCGGCACAATACCTACCTGCTGACGCAGGGAATACAGCTCTACTTTGCGAATGTCGTAGTTATCAATCAAGATGCGGCCCGACTCCGCGTTGTACAGACGCGGCAGCAGCTTCATCAGCGTACTCTTACCCGAACCACTCTGCCCTACAATGCCGATGAACTCACCCGCATGAAACTCCAGGTTGACATTCACCAGCTGCAAAGGACCAGACGGTGCAAAGCGGAAGGAAAGATCCTCGTACTTCACATTGCCAACGATATCTGGCATGGGAATCTGGGCGCGGTCTTCTTCGAGCTGCTCTTGAGGATGGTCGATGATATCGCTCAAACGCTCCAGCGACAGCGCAGTCTCTTGGAAGTTTTGCCATAGCTGCGTCAAACGTAGCAGTGGCTGAGTCACATAGCCCGAAATAATTCGGAAGGCAATCAGTCCGCCCAAAGTCAGGTTGCCTTCTAGCACCAGGTAAGCACCCACCCACAGCACGAGCAAACCAGAGAGCTTGTTCAAAAATCCACTGGCAGACCCGGCAGTCGTCGATGTCAATACCGTCTTAAAGCCATCGCTCACATAGCGAGCGTACTTTTCCTGCCACTTCCAGCGAGTTTTCAGCTCCATGTTTTGAGCTTTTACCGTCTGAATACCGGAGAGCGCTTCTACAAGGAAGGACTGCGTTTCAGCATTTCGCTCAGCTTTGGCCCGTAGCTGCCGCCGCACGATCGGCGATACAAAGAAAGTCAGCACCATAAACAGCGGAATGGTTGCCAGCGACACAATCGTCAGTTTCACGCTGTAGATGAACATCACCAGGATGTACAGCACCGAAAACAGCGCGTCCATTACCACCGTCAGCGCCGTACCAGTCAGAAACTGACGAATATTCTCCAGCTCATTGACTCGGCTAGACAGCTCACCGACCGGTCGACGGTCGAAGTAGCGCAGCGGCAAACGCAGCAGATGGTCAATAATTTCCGCCCCCAGCGTCATGTCAATCCGGTTCGTGGTATCGACAAACAGATAGGTTCGCAAACTGGTCAAAATCGCCTCAAAGACGGCGACCACCACCAGAAAAATACCCAGCACGTGCAGCGTATCTGGGCTGTTTCGGCTAATGACTCGGTCAATAATCACCTGCACCATCAGCGGGTTGGCTAAGCCAAACACCTGCACAAACAGCGAAGCTATCAGCACCAGGCTGAGCGTTGACCTGTACTTCTTCAGCGAAGGGATAAACCAGCCTAGGTCAAACTTTTGCTGCGGCGTTTGGTCGGTAGTCTCGACCAGTAAAATCTCACCCTCTGGCCCCCAGATTTCTGCAAAGGCCTCAGGAGAGAGGCGCTCAAGCTTATTTTCAGCCGGGACACCGAGTACGTACTCTGTAGAGGAGGTTTCGTAAATAACCGCAAAGCCATCGCGCCATTGGATGAGGCCCAGCTTGGGTAGGCGAGCGATCGCACTAGCTGGCACCTTCGCCAGCTGCGGTTTCAGGCCAAGCAAATCAGCCACTGCCCCACAGGCCGTCAGCGACAGATGACCCAGCCGCTCGTGCTGATTGACCAGCACCCGCTGCACTACATCCCGCTTAAAGGGCATTCCCAGCTGCTGCGAAATCATGGCAAACGCCGACAGCGCTGAGCCCACCTCACCACGGCCACGAATGATCGGGAACTTAATCGCCTTGGCGCGCGCACTCCCTTCTTCAACAATATTGGAGTCGTACTGTAAATCCGGCGCGTAGGGAATATCAGCCTGTGGCAGCGTATCGCTCACCGTCAGGCCATTCGTTCCGGCACCATTCCCGTTCGTCGTCGCCAGAGAGCTGCCATTCTGTGAACCATTCCCATTCGTAGCGGCGCTGTCGTTTTGCCCAGCAGTGTCTTGAACCGCGCCCGCAGACTGTGTCGCCAGCTGACGAATATCAATCCCAATCAATCGGGTATTTTTCTCACCAGAAATGCGGCCATCCATCATCTCCGGCAGCAGCCAGCTACCCGCTGGATGGCTGTTGATACTCTGCGAGCTGACAAACCAAAGCTTATTGGCGTCAGGGTTATCAATCGCAATTTTTCCAGCTCTTAAGGTCAGCGTCGTTGCGTCTTCCTGAAGGTGCCGGGCGGTCGCCGATAGGTCACTGACCGTGCGCGCCTGGGTTTGAAAATACTGGCTCACCAGGTCGAATACCTCCGACAGGTAAGCGTAGTTTGTAACGGCCTGGGCAAACGCTTCATTTGTGCCAATGAGCTTGCGCACCGTGCTGATAGGAATTGCGATCGCCTCTATTTCAGAAGAAGCAATCACACCTTCACAGGGCACACCGCGAACCAAGCTAGCTAGGCCCATTACAGCCTTTGGGCCTAGCAGGTCTAGCGTCATGGGCGCTTTTTTATAGGGGTCGTAGCCCAGCAGCCGTCCGCGCCCTTTCACCAGCACCACCAGCTGGTGAGGCATCGATTCTCGGCGCAAGATGGGTTGACCAATGTGATAGCGCAGCTTTTGGCTTTCACGTCCTAGCTGCTGCAAGGCGGGCCCTGGCAGCTGGTCAAAAGGGAAAATATCCCCTAGGGTTTGGTCGAGCGAAACGTCGGTATAAGTCATAGCAAATAGGGGCTAAGCGCAGCGCACTGAAAAAGCCAAAGGGCAGAAAAACGCCAAAGCGAGAAACGCCATATTTAATAAAAGGCTATCTAGATTAAGAACTAGGAATATTGTGCTAACGCGAATCAGTTTCGGACATTAAGGTTAAGAATCGGATGGAGAGAAGGTATTTGGGTGAGAAAGCACTGAATTTTTGATGAAATAGGCTGTGAGAGACTCACCGTAAATTCATCATTGCTGACCGGCGCCAACATCAGTCAATCCCAGCACTCAGCACAGGCGGCATGTCAGCGCTAGGCATGTCAGTGCTGGATATCTCAGCACTAGACATCTCAGCATCACCTGAAGGGTCTTTGCCTAGCAGCTCATCGCTGCGAAGCTCACTGACCTGGGTTTCTTGCAGCTGCTGACGTAGCCAGGTTTGAAACTGCTCGGTGAGCAGTCTTTGGCGCATCGTATCGGTAAACTGCGCGGGCTCAAACTGCTCTAGGCGAGCAATCACCAGCCACTCACCAATTTGGGTAGGGGCCCACAGCTGACCCGGCTGACTCACCGATAGCATTCTGGCCAGCACAGGGTGAGGGACGTTCAGCTCTACTGGGCCAATAAAGCCGCCAGTCTTAGACTCTTGTCCTTCTGAGTACTGGCGAGCCAAATCATTAAACGAGGCCCCATCGTCGCTTAGCCGGAAGTAAACTTCTTGCGCCAGGCTCGCATTTTTCGTTCTAATCAGCGAGTAGCACACCCGGTCTAGCTGAGTTTTGCGCTGCAAAAAGTAAGACTCAATTTGGGCTCCCCAGGTCTCTTCCTGAAAAGCCGTCAGCTTATATTCGCGAGCAGCCGCAGCGACCATATCTTGAGGAGACTGGCCCTGCTGCTTGCACCAAGCTTGACGCTGCTCTTCAGAGAACAGACCGCGCTTAGCACAAAAGCTCTCCATCGCTTTCGATGAATCACATTCGACATGGGCGATCGCCGTATCAATGACAAACTCTTGAACCAGCTGAGGCATCAAGCGATACTGCTTCAGCTTTTCGATGAGTTGCGGTGCGTCTAGCACCTGCTGACCAATTTGAAGAACTGCTGGCATACCCTGACTCTTTATATCAAGCACTTTTTATTAATCCCAAAATAGTGCACACCCATATCAAAATATATGGTTGCATATGCGAATAGATATACCCGTATTAGTGAAGACATCCGCATGAAAGCTTTACCGCAGCCTTACAATGCTTACGGTTAGGGCCATTGTGTGAAGAGATCAGGCAAAGACCTCAAATAAACCCAATTAAAACTTTAGTAAAACACGCTTGAGTTACATGAATCTATAAACTCAGCAAAAGTTGCTGAACACTGCCATTAACTTTTCCTGCCTGAGGAAAGGACCCACAGAAAAACCAGAGGAAAAATTAGCTGCAATCGATTCAATAGTCAGCCCAATAATCAGCATGAAGCAGCAAATACAATTCGTATCTACAGGCATTCACTTAAAAATACAGGTATTCACTTAAAACTATAGATAGTGACGTTTCGCCAGACGGAGCTGAACGGTAACGACAGGCACCAGTAAGTATATCTTCGTACCAAAATCGAGCGCTCAGGCTAAATTTCTAGGCCAAGCCTTACCGACCGAAATCAAACCAAAAGGCAAACCGAAGGCAAATTGAGCGCAAGTAGATGAAAGTCGATTGCTGAGGCGGGGCATTCTAGACCAAAGCTTTAGTATTGCTTACTTTTTGGCTGATATCGCATCGTATGTCAGGTCACTCTCATTGAGCAATACTCAGCGTTCAACTTGCTTTATACTTTTGCAACGCTCTGCCTGTGATTAAGCGACTACTTCGGCTTATTACCGACCGACTACGGCATTGGCAATCGTCTAAAAAAAAGAAAAATGGTTTACGGGTATATTCACCCACTCAGCCAACCCCACCATCCTCGCCCGATAACATTGCCTTCACCCTTTCAAGAAGTGAAGTCGTCAACACCCTCAATCGCACGCTCAAGCACGGAAAAATCGAACGTTCTGGGCGTTTGACAGCCCAGTCACCAAACGCTGAAGCAGACGAAGCTAGCCACCTACCCAAAAATGAATGGCCCGACTTCATCAAGTCGCTATCTGATTCAGCTTACCTGTGCGAATGCCAGGGCCGTCTCAACGATGCCGAGCGACTCTATCAGCAGGCCCTTTCGCTCAGCAGCCGCTACTTTGGCAAAGCGCACCCAGAAATCGAACCTCATCTGAGCGAGCTAGCAAGATTTTATTACTCTCGAGGGCGCTACAGCCAAGCGCAACCACTGCTAGAGAAGATGCTCAAAATTCAGCAGCAGTATCAGGTTGTGCACCCGACAAACAACAGTGAGACGCTGTATCAGCTCGCAAACATTCATCGACATCTAGAAAACTACGGCAAAGCAGAAATGCTGTACCAACAGGTTCTTTCTGCATTTCGGCAGACTTTGGGCCTAGATCATGAGCGCACTCAAGCCGTGTATGGCGAATTCATGCAAATGCTCACTACGGTGATTGAATCTGGGCAGTTTGAAACAATTACAGCCGAGCTGCCGCCGCTAGATCTCGATACGCTAGGCGATACCTACAGCTGGGCAAAACCAGACTGGATAAAAGCTTCGGAACCTAGCGAAAGCTACAGCTGGATTAAGCTATATTCACCGCCAGAAAACTAGCACTAACAGGCAAAAGGTATAGCTCGGCAGCTCAACGCCAAATTTCAAGCACCTCTACAAAATTCAAGCACCTCTAACTGACCCCGTACTTAGCGAGCAACTTATCCACATCCTCAGGCTGAACGTGATAATGCTTGACATTGTCGGGTAAGAAGCGCAGATTTGGGCCGTGCTTGCAGCCGCCAAGACAGCCGACGGCTTCTAGTTTGAAAGACTTAGCAGCGGCTGTGTCTTTTGCGGATTCAAAGGTAGACCACAGCTGGGTACCACCGCGCTTGCAGCAGTTTTTCTTTTGGCACAGCTGCACCGTTGTCTTTTTAGAGCCTTTTTTCTTCTTAGATTTTTTGACTGTTTTATCCCTGCTTTTTTTAGAGTCTGACTTCTCTGGCTTCGGATGATCTAGATTTGACTGCGACTGAGTGATGGCCGCTTTAGGCGCTAGTGGAATTAACTGTAGGGCCCAGAGCGATGATCTACTCTTTTTTTTGGTCTCTGTCCACACTCTAAGCGGGTCACCTAGGGAGAGTTCTTGCAGGGCGATCGCTCGCAGATCTTTCGGCAAGTACACTGTTTGCGTATGGCTATCAGTTTTTATTTTGAGCCCTTTAAGCTTGCCGCCTTTAGAATTGACTGGCTTTAAATAACGGCCTTGTAAAACGTTCATTCACATCGGTTTGATATTTCTTTTAAGCTTAGGGGTGCGATCGCGCCATCACCGCCTCTCTCTCGATAGATTTAGCTGAGTCCATCGAGCTAAGTATCTTTGAAGCCAACAAAACCCTGAGGCCTTGCCTATTAGAAAAACACTAAACTGAGAGAAAAACCAAACTATGAAAATCGCCCTGCTGCTGCTCATAAAAGGGTACCGGCAATTTCTATCACCTCTATTTCCACCTACCTGCCGATTCGAGCCGACCTGCTCCTGCTATGCCATAGAAGCAATTGAACGATTCGGCTCATTGCAAGGCAGCTGGATGGCAGCGCGCCGAATCACCCGCTGCCATCCGCTGCATCCTGGCGGATATGACCCAGTACCAGAGCGGCCAGCACGAGAACAGCCAGCACAAGAACAAATAAAACCAGAGCAAATAAAACCAGAGCAAACAAAACCAGAGCAAACAGCGTCAAACCGACAGCAGGAAGAAGATTGAAAAAGAAGCGGCGCTTGCTGCTGCACTCACGGACAAAAGTCAGGACTTTGAGAAATTTGGGCTGCCACCCTACCCTCCTCTCTAGTCATAGCTGCTAGAGTAAGCCCACAAGTAAAGCCGATATTGATACCCCCCCTCAATGCATACCCTATGAAAAAAATCTACGTCCTTGATACCAACGTGCTGCTGCATGATCCCAATGCAATGCTGCGGTTTGAGGACAACGAGGTAGTGCTGCCGATTACAACGATTGAGGAGCTAGATCGCTTTAAAAAGCGTCCCGAAGAAACCGGGCGCAACGCCAGGCAGACCTCGCGCATGCTAGATAGCCTCAGGCAGCAAGGGAGCATTATTGAAGGCATTGGGCTCAAAAACGGCGGCCAGATTAGAGTGGCACTCTGCCAGCGAGAAACCCTTAGCAACTTACCCGCAGAGCTCAAAGGCGATGGCGGCGACAATGCCATTTTGGCCGTAGCCCTAGAGGTAAAACAGCAGTGCGACTGTCCTGTGGTGATGGTGAGCAAAGACACCAACATGCGCATCAAAGCTGACACACTGGGGCTCACCGCCGAAGACTACGAAACCGACAAAATAGACGTTGATGACCTCTACACCGGCATGGGCGAAGTGCTCGTCAGCGCCGAGCAAATGAGCGAGCTCTTTCAGCCGGGCGGCACCGCACTGGCCAGCACCCCCCTCGACGGTAAATTTTTCCCCAATCAGGCGCTCACGCTAGTAGACATCAATAACCCATCCCACACCGCACTGGCACTCATCCGGACCGACGGGCAGCTAGAGCCCCTGGCCAAAATGCCCTACAACGGCATTTCACGCATCCATGCTCGAAATCGTGAGCAGCGCTTTGCCCTGTCGCTATTGCTAGACGACCGTGTGCCGCTAGTGACACTGGTGGGGCAAGCAGGGACGGGGAAAACATTGCTTGCGATCGCAGCTGGCCTGCAAAAAGTAACCGAAGAAAAACGCTACACCCGCCTCCTCATCTCCCGCCCCGTCGTCCCCATGGGCAAAGACATCGGCTACCTCCCCGGCGACATGACCGAAAAGCTCACTCCCTGGATGCAGCCCCTTTACGACAACTTCGACCTCATTTTCAACACCCAAGACACCACCGAAAAACCCGCCCACTGGCGACGCGGCCACGAAGACCTCATGCAGCTGGGTCTACTGCAAATCGAGGCCCTTACCTACATTCGTGGTCGCACCATCCCCAAGCAGTTTTTCGTGATCGACGAAGCCCATAACCTCACGCCTCATGAAGTGAAAACAATATTGACTCGGGCAGGCGAAGGCACCAAAATCGTCCTCACAGGCGACACCGCGCAAATCGATAATCCCTACGTCGATGCGGCGAGTAACGGCCTTACTTATGTAATTGAGCGCTTCCGTAATGAGCCATTGGCCGGTCATATCACGCTGTATCAAGGAGAACGTTCTGATTTGGCAGCACAGGCGGCAGCACTGTTGTAGTTCTGAGGAAATAGACCTTCATCTTCTCAATTCGGTATGATTGCCCTATTCTCAAAACGGGTCTGAGGCAATCAGTGGCATGGACAAAGCAATCATCGATCCAACGCTACAGCGCTACAAAAGCGACATCGCAGCGCTTCTCGCCCAGCTCGCACAATTCGCCCAGGCCATCGACAACGCCGCCCTCACCAAAACCGTCCAAAGCCTCCAAGAAAACATCAACCAGCCCTTTCTCTTCGTCGTCATCGGCGAAGTAAAAGCCGGAAAAAGCAGCTTCATCAACGCTCTACTCGGCAGCGGCGAAATTTGCGAAGTAGGCGCAGACCCGCGTACCAACATGGTCGCCAAAATCGTCTACACCGAGGGCGAAGGCTACAGCCGCGAAAGCAAACCCGGCGAACTACGCGAAATCGGTCGCCCCGTCCCCATCCTCGAACA
>JBHJIY010000234.1:0-19972 GCA_050042985.1 Phormidesmis sp.
CTCAACTGTACGCTTCGCCAGCGAATCTCTAGATTAGTGCGTAAAACACTCTCATTTTCTAAAAAGTTGGAGAATCACATAGGCGCTATTTGGCACTTCATACACCACTACAACGCATCCTTACCGCTTTAGGACTACCAACTCAGCAATATCATTCGTGTTGTTAGCGCAACCATAAATATCTGCAAGAAGTCATGAATCACCCTCGTAAGTAAGTTCTGAAGACATTTTCCAATTAGTCGGATTTAACTGCAAGCTACTGGTTTCAGGACGGGCACTATACTTCTATCAACCCAAACAAAATGCTGCAGATTATTTTGACATTTAGCCATGCTCATGTAGCATAAACGCTACATGACAGAATCAATATAATTAGATAGACAACTGATGCTAGCGAATGACAAGTTTGATATTGATATACAGCTAGGTGTTTTTGAGTAAGCTCAGTGAAGATACAAGTAGAAAAGTTTAAAAAAATAGATCATGTAGAGGTTACACTGGCGCCTTTGAATATATTTATTGGAGCGAATAACTCAGGAAAGAGTAGCTTCATACAGGGGATTCAATTTGCAACATCTGCTTGTCAAACGCTTCGACTCTTAGGTGCTAACTGGGTAAAAGGAACAACAAAGACACTTTCTTTAGATTCAAAAGATTTTCTCTACACTCCAACAAGTGATATTTCATACCTGTATCATGGAAAAAGGTTGTCAGGCTCGAGAAAAAAAGAGGGCCGAAAATGGATTGAATTTACTTTCGTTGATGATGACAATGATACGTCAGTGCTTAAAATCTCTAGAGGGAAAAACGGTGGATTTACAACTGTACTAGGAGGGAAAAATCTAGGAGATAAGCTATCTGCCATAGACTCTCCCTATTGTGTATATGTACCAGGAATAGCCGGTATTCCGATTATAGAAAAATATGAAGTGCCAATCGCTGTCAAAAAGTCTGCAACGCGCGGCGATTCAAACAGTTATTTAAGAAATATTTTATATACCATCAGCAATGATACAGATAAGTGGAAATCATTTCTAGAATCTGTAAATGCGGTATATGAGAGTATAAGCCTGTCAGTAGAATTTGATGAAAACGTATCTGAGTACATAGAAGTATACGTAAACGCCAGTGGAATTGTATTACCTCTTGACTCGGTTGGAACGGGATTGCTTCAGGTAATACAGATCTTTTCATACACTGAGTATTTTTCGCCCAAAATATTGCTATTGGATGAACCTGATTCTCATATTCACCCAACGAAACAAAAAAACCTTGCAAAAGAGTTAGTCAAGAGAACGAGTGACAACCCTGATTTAAAAATTGTATTTTCAACACATTCTCGATATATCTTAGAAGCTTTAGGAAATGACGCAAAAGTAGTTCATTTTCAAATGGGGTGTGCCATGGATGACGTGAAGGGGAGTAATATTCTCCTTGATATAGGAGCTGCGGACGCTGATTACCTATTTTCAAAAAAGGAATTGAAATACGTTGTCGTCACCGAAGACAAGGTTGACAATATCTCAGAGAAGAAAGAATTTCTTAAAAAATTCTTTCTAGCAAATGGTCTGAGCGAAAACGAGTTTGTTCTTCATTTTTACGAAGGGTGTACTAAGGTTGAATTTGCTAAGATCCTTCAAGGATTCATTAGAAAACAAATTCCCACAGCTAAGGTAATACTCCACATAGACAGAGATCAAAAAGTAAACAATGATCGAGAGATAATTAAGCTCAAGCAAGATTGCGAAAAGCGGGACATATTATTTTTCATGACAAGATATCAAGAGATTGAATCATATTTCTGCATACCTTCACATATTCAAGAAGTATATGGTATCGAGTTAGCATTAGCAAAAATGAAGTATGAACAGTTTGTCGATAGCTTAGAAGATGAAACAAAAAGAAAATTGACCAATTTCATATTGAGAGATCGTCCTGAATTGAGCAAAAATAAGAACGGCCAAACAGATATTGCAATAGTCAATTCTCAAATAGACCAGTGGTATGCAGAGTACAAGTATGAACTTACACCTGGAAAAGAACTACTGGGAAAAATCAAAAAATTCGCGCAGGAAGAACTTAAAAATGATCCAAACAAAATTTTAGAATTTTCAGAAAAACTTGCATGCAAAGAGTTCAAAGCTTTGCTTAAAGATTAAGAGATGGTATCTCTTATAGGTTTATCATAAGCAGCGATTCATGGCGACGCAGCAAGCACTGAAATCGCACTCACCAGCGCCACTTTCCCATACCTCGGATCAACTTCCACGCCTAAAACTTCCACATCCTCATTCTCAAACAGCTTATAAGTTACTGTTTCTCCAGGGCTCAGCGTCAGACAAGTATCAAAAATTGCTTTACGATGCTCCAATGGGAGGAAAGCAGTCTCTCCAATATCCAGTACCGCTTCATTGAAAAAGGAGACTTGACCTTCGTGGGTCAAAATCCCTGCTGGCAGAGAAAACTGCTCGCACCAGTTCACGGCCAAGAACCATTTAGCATCAGATATTCGTGAAAACACTTTTTTCGGTTTGGGATGTTGCAACACTCGGTAGCCGCCCTCTACAGAGAGGATCGTCCCGCCTAAGAATCCACAGATGATGTCAATTGATGTTGTCATAATTGAACCTTGTTTAATTGCAATTGCCACAGAAGCAGCGCCGCGATCGCACTCACCCCCGCACTAAAGTAAAACGGTGCACCTACCGACACCTGCGTATACAAAAAGCCAGCCAGCAAACTAGCAGGCAACGCCACCAACCCCACCAGCATATGAAACGTCCCAATCTCTGCGCCCCGTCTATCCACATGAACCAAATCCGCAACTAACGCCTTCTGTACGCCCCGAGTAAGGGCCGCATAAAGACCATAAAAGACAAACAATATCCAAACAACGCCTCGGCTTTGGGCAATAGCAAAGCCCCAATACACCAGCGAAAACAGCCCATAGCCCGCTATCAAAAGAGGCTTTCGGCCTACCCGGTCAGAGAGTTTACCAACGGTAACGCCCAACACAACAGACATAAGATTGAACGCAGCATAGAGTAACAACAAATCAGAACCACTGAAGCCTAAATCCTGAGACCTTACCAACAAAAAAGCATCTGAAGAATTCCCCAAACCAAACAGCCCAATCACGCCCAAATACTGCCGATACACCGGGCTCAAACCCCTAAAAGTAAACTTAGGAAGATCTCGTGCCCCTTCCGGTCGCCTCGGTTCCTTCACCCCTTTCAACAACACCAACACACCCATCAGCGCTGGGATAAACGCGATCGCAAATACCCCGCGATAATTCCCCACATACGCCAGCAAAAACAAAAAGCCCACCAGCGGCCCCAACACCTCACCCACCGTCTCCAGGCTATGGTGCAATCCATAAGCCTGCCCCCGCTGATGCGGCTCACAATTCTCCGCAATCAGCGCATCCCGTGGCGCAGCTCGCAATCCTTTGCCCACCCGATCTAGCAAGCGCGCACCCAACACCGCGCCCCAGCTGCCTGCCAGCGCCAACCCCAGCTTAGAAAATGCCCCCAGTCCATAGCCCGCCACCGCAAACGGCTTCCGTGCCCCTGCCCGATCAGACAACCACCCCGAATACAGCTTCAATAGGCTCGCCGTACTCTCCGCGATCCCCTCTACCACACCCACACTCCACACCGGAGCCCCCAACACAGCCGTCAAAAAAAGCGGCGTAATCGGATACACCATTTTGCTAGCCAAATCTGAAAACAGACTCACCCAGCCCAGGGCGCGAACCGTCGGATGCATCCGAGTAGAAGACGCTGTTGAAAAAGACGAAGAACCGTTGAGTGGGTCATCAGTCGTAGTGCGGTTTTGCTTAGAGTCAGGCACGAATAGCTATCGCCTCTGTAGGATCAAGTGAGCCAAGATCAATGGAGCCGCTCCCAAAAATACTACAGGGCTATTCTATTTATTGGCAATCACTTTCAATAATTTCGGTCAATAATTTCGGTCAATTATTTTAGTGCCACCGATATATTCATCAGCCCTATCGCTTGTCGGCCAATCATCTACCCAATTCACTGACCTGATACTGCGGCACTGGAATCAAAGTCGCTGTCTTTCCCGACTTCATTTGACTCATCACCGTATGGCTTTTCTCCACTCGCACACAATAACGCCCAGCAGCCTTATCCTCGCTATCATCCCAGCAAATTTCCACTTCCGCCCAAGTCAGCTTCTTGGTCAATTTCTTCAAAAGTACCTGTGCGCGAATCATGGGTACCCAGGGTAAGATCCACCTCAATAAGCGATGGCCAAACTGCCCCGGATCTTGGCGGATAATTCGCGCCGTTCTAGGTGTGTTTAACCATGCCCAGCCCAGCTGTATCCAAAGCGATCGCTCAGCAATCTGCGCCCACGATTCAAATCCACTCCACCCTCGGTAGAACTGGCTTAGCTCGGCCACATCCCCTCGCCGATACACCAGAGCGTCTAAAACTTCAGGCTCTAAATGTCCCCAAAACTGGCCTGTAGGAAAGTCAATCAGCGTAGGTGCAAAATTATGACCGCCAAAGTGAGTCGTTTGCCACACGCTCAGCTTATCCACCTCAGCGTACTGCTTTCTTAACGTGCGGTAGAGCGGTGTGCCAAAGCGGCCACAGGCCAAATCATAGTTGTTATGGGTTCAGACTAAGAATGCACGGGTAGCGGGCTGCTGATACTGGCGAAAACGACTTATTTGGTTAGGCTTTAGGACTAAAGCGTCCAGTAAAGTGTGGAGCTGCGCAGTGGGCGTGTGGTAGTGCTGCTGGGTATAGGTAGCAGCGGCTCCAGGCGGCTGAGTATAAAAGAAGATGTGGCGATAGTCCGCTGTAGAGTCTGTTTTGTCGGGTGCGATCGCCAAAATTCGCAAATCGCGCCACAGCTGCGGACGCTTCTCAATCCGCTCAAATAGCGCCAGCAGCGCCGCAGACTCCTTCCCCCAAGGATGTTTAGCCCAAGGCTGAGGCACCTCAATAAATAGCCATTGCCTGGCCGTCACCGCCGTCCCAATCGGATCTTCGCCGCCAGCCTTAGACGTCACCGAGCAATACTGGCAGGGCTGAACTGTTTTATCGAGAGCTACCATAAACCCGCCACAGATGAGAATGAGTCTTATCTGTAACATGCTACTTTATAAGCAGCTCTTTTCAGTTCTCCTGCTCACTCGTGTTGCAAAGCCTCCAACTCTCCAAAAAAGTAACACTGGCCGTTTTTATTGGTCTCGTTGCTGCCGTTGCGATCGCCATCATCACCTTTTCAAAACTCACCAACAGCGCAGGTGTTTACTACCCACCCGCACCAAGCGCCCCTGGCCCTGCCTTGGTCTTCCCTCAAACGCCTCAAATTTCAGACTTGCCTCAGCGCAAAAGCGTCACCGAGCTAACACCGTCAGAAAAGACAGCCTTCGTCACTGCCGTAAATACGCTTCAGTCCACTTACCCCAACAACAGTCAGCTGAGCGCGTACGAACAGTTTGTTGTTCAGCATATTTTGACTATGGGCTTTCGGCAGAGCCTCGGCGCAACCGGTCCGGCTCGTGGCAATCCAGCCCACAGCTACCCAGCGTTTTTACCCTGGCACAGGCAGTTTCTCCTTGATTTTGAACAGGCTCTGCAAGCTGTTGATCCGAACGTCACGATTCCCTACTGGGATTGGACTGATGCAGCAGCGCTGAACGTCATCCTGAAAGACGATTTTTTAGGACCCACAGGAGAAGGCACCGTCGTTGAAGTCCTAAACAAAGGAGAATTTGAGGGCGGCGAAGTAAAAACCAGTCCATTCTCCGTTTGGCAGCTAAATGAAGTACTCCACTTCGACGCAATTACCCTAGAGTCATTAGGTCCGCACTTACTCAGATTTGTTGGCATTCCACCTTTCGATAATTATCCCCTACCCCAAAGCGAAATAGACCGCCTCTTTGAAACCGACAATTACGAAGTGTTCAATGCTCTCATTGAAGGTGCTCTTGTTCCAGATACTGAAAACAACACACAAGACTACAAGCTGGGCTGGACGCTTCACGCCTTTGCTCACTCAGTCATCGGCGGTAGCCAAGTAGATTGGGACGACTGGGACAAAGGAATCGCTCACCAGCTCGATATCCTCGGCACCATGGACAGCGTTCCATCTTCTCCGTACGATCCTATTTTCTGGCTGCATCATGCCAATGTCGATCGGCTCTGGGCACAGTGGCAAGACCAAGGCCACAGCGGATTTACCTTTTACCCTGATACAAATAAACCCTTTGGCCATAACCTAGCAGACCCCATGTGGCCTTGGGATGGCGGTCTCTCAGCACCAGGAAACTACGGCCCACCAAACGTAGATTTAAGAGAACTCTACATCGCTCCAGCCGATAACAAAGTCGTTAGCGCAAAAGATGTTCTAGATTTTCGCCAGTTGGGCTATACCTACACTGGATTATCAGGTCAGCCGTCATGAGTGACTGGTTGATTTGCCCTCAGCGGCAAGTACGGGCGCAGCTGCGATTGTTTTGTTTTGCCTATGCGGGCGGCTCTGCTTGGATATTTCGCCCTTGGGCCAAGCAGCTACCTGCGAATATCGAAGTTTACGCCATTGAGTTACCTGGACGAGGTAAGCGATTAATTGAACCCGCGCTCACCGATCTAGACGCTATCATCCAGTCACTGGGTCCGCAGATATTACCCTTACTAGATATGCCCTTTGCGTTCTTCGGCCACAGCATGGGCGCACTGATTGCCTTTGAACTTTGCAGATGGTTACGTCAAACGGCGCAGCTTTCACCTCGACAACTTTGGGTTTCAGCAGCCCGCGCGCCTCAGCTATCAATACCGCCACCCTTAATGCATCAGCTACCGGAAGAAGATTTCATCAATCGGTTGAAACAATATCAGGGAACGCCTATCAGCGTATTGAACAATTCAGAGCTGATTGACTTGATGCTACCGACGTTAAAAGCAGATTTCACCGTGCTCGAAACCTATGCTTACCAGCCCAGAGCCCCCTTCACTTTTCCTATCACAGGTCTCTGGGGAGATCGAGATAATATTGTTACCCAGGCAAATGTGGCAGCTTGGCAAGTACATACCTCGCAGTTTGAGTTGGAGGCGATCGCAGGCGACCATTTCTTCATGCAGCAGCCTCTATTTGTCACAAAACTATTGCCGACTTTTCGTACCCTAATCACTTAAACTCACCGCTTAGACTCACCTGCTAACCGACCAGTTCTGCTACATAGTTCGGCTCAATCGGCGTTGCTCTTAGCTTTGACATGGCGATCGCAGCCTCACACTTCACCACATTTCCCTCACCGGCATACACCGTTCGCCCTAGTTTGTGAGCAGTCGCCAGCATCTTTGCATCCGGCAACCATGGAAACATCACTACATCACCCGGCTTCGACAATAGCTTCAGCAGTTGCTTTAGCTTGTCATTGCTGTACTGAGCTGTGGGCATCACCACCACATTCTCAGCTTGATCAATCAACCAATCATGTGCCCAATCATTACCAGTCACTGCGATCGCCAACTTCGCCATCGGAGCCCAAGACGCAAATACTTGTGTCGCCGTATCACCGCAAAACACCAAATGCTGTCCTTCTAGCTGATACCATCCTGGCTGAATAGCCGATCCAGCATTTGAACTCTTTTCGCCCTTACCTCGACGAGTGCTGCTGCCAGCCGTTTGAAAAATATCTGTCGGAACTTTAGTGGAATGCTCCAACTCAGCGCCATCACCAGAAGCGCCATCAGACGATTGAGCAATCACTGTAATCACTTCAGCGCCATCAGCCGTACGCTTGGTAGTCTCTAACTGATTTTTGGCTGATTTTTTAGCCTTGCTCTCAGCCTGTTTCTTCTCTTTCCGCAGCGCTGCTGACTTTAGTCGTCGCTGCTGAATCGTAGCCTGTAGCTCTTTAGCCGTCATCGTGTCACCTTGCTCAGCCGCCCGCAAAATTTGCTCTCTTAGCTCTTCTGGCACAGAAGGGGAAGCCAGCTGATACAGCAAAGATGTAGCAATGTTTACTTTTGCAAGGTTTGCAAATCTATCGCCAAAGGTCTCATACACATTGATGAAGTTGTAGGCGGTGCGCTGGCTCCAGCCAAACTCTGCCTTAATCCAGGTGAGAAACTGGCCGTATTTTAAGCGCGATCGCACATCTGATAGCTTTTGCCCAATCTCCCACACATCCTGCGCCGAGCGCCTCAGCCGCTCCCTAATTTCGCCCGTGCGCTGTTGAATAATCGACCGCTGCCCAGCATCTAGGCTGTCATAGTCAAACAAAGCAGTAATGGGTGCAGACTTAGCAGAACGGGCCATGATCGCTAGATATTAGAGAAAGGTGGTTTGAAACAGAGGGGATAGATATAAAACTGAATCGCACTTGTGATGTGAAAAAGCTCACTAGACCATTCAGCATTGAGACGAGTTATCTGGAAACTCACACCATAGAAGCTTGCAAAATTCAGACCTTAATTTTTGAAAGCCAAATTCCTAGAGACTTACACCCTGAAAACTATCATATCAAAATATTCTTTGCGATTGTAACCCATTAACTTGACTTCATGAAAACAACGTGCATTAACACTGATCAATGAATACCTATTAACGGTAATGATTCGCAAAAACGTTCAGCACTCTGTATTCTGGATTAATACAAAAAAAGTTCGACCTTTTCAAAGATAAGAATGACTCAACCTCGCATTCAGCAAGGAAATTATCTGTGGTGCATTCTCCGGTTTTATTGGAAGACTGCTGATCCAGGGCAAAAGAAAACCGTTGTCATCGGATTTATTCTGCTAACGATCCTTTTTATTTCAGTAGGAACTATTCTCGTTTTTGAAAGCCTTCAGAGAGGAGAATTTATCTCTGCTTTAGCGGCCCGAGACCCACGACGGTTTCAGGCCGCCTTGGTCAAATTTGTTGGTATTTTATTGCTGAGTGCGGCCTTGCTGTCACTGAGTACTTATGTGCGCGATCGCCTCGGGCTTCAGTGGCGCAAAGGGCTGTCTCAGCAAGTTATGAAGACGTATCTTGCCGACCGACACTACTACCATCTCCCTACAGATATCGATAACCCTGACCAACGGATGACCGAAGACATCCGAAATATTTCCCAGCTGTCAGTCGTTGTCTTTGCGACGTTTTTAGAATCAGGCGTACAGCTCATCGGCTTTGTGGGCGTTTTGCTATCGATTTCTTATGGGCTCACCGGATTTCTATCTGTCTATGCCCTGGTTGGCAGTGCCATCGTCACTTTTGTGTTTGGCATTCGGCTCACCCGCATCAACGCCGAGCAGCTAAAACGAGAAGCCAATTTTCGCGCCAATCTCATCGACGTTCGCGAAAATGCTGAATCCATTGCGTTTTACCAAAAACAAAGCCATAGCCCTGCTCAAAATTCTGCTCAAAATCTAGAGCAAAGCTCTCATTCAACTACCAATCCAGAACGCAATCCAGAACGCAATCCAGAACGCAATCCAGAACAGCGAACATCCAATCATTTATTTGATCGTACCGTCCAAAACTTCAATCGATTTATCCGTTGGCAGCTAGGGCTAGACTGTTTTCAAAACGGTTATCAATACCTCACCTTCATTTTGCCCAGCCTGATCTTAGCGCCCAGAATCTTAGCAGGCGAGCTAGAAGTCGGTGCTATTGTTCAATCTCAAGCAGCCTTTGATCGAATTTGGCTCTCACTCAGCCTAGTCGTTGTCCAGTTCGAGCAACTCACCGCTCTAGCCGCCAGCACGAATCGTTTACAGCAGTTACTCAGCGCTATTGACCACAGAAACAAGTATAGAAATAAGCAGAGAACTGACCCAAGCAATAAGCAGAGAACTCAACAACACCCTTCAAAGTCAGAAATCCAAATATTCGACCAACCTAAACTAGCCGTCAATCACCTTACCCTTAAACTGCCTCAATCCTCCGTAGAACAACCCCAATCACTGCTCAAAAATCTCTCTTTTACGGTGACTGAATCTCTACTCATCACCGGACCTAGCGGGGTTGGAAAAAGCTCACTCGCTAAAGCCATCGCTGGGCTTTGGGAAGGTGGACAAGGCACCATTGGCTATCCCAAAGAAGACATTCTCTTTCTGCCGCAACAACCCTATATGACCCTCGGTACACTTCGCCAGCAATTGCTTTATCCTAATGGCGATCAAGTAGCTCCCACCGTTTCCGATCGTGACTTATTGATGATCCTAAAAGCAGTGCAGCTGCCTGATTTAGATGACTTAAACCAAGGAGCAGACTGGTCCGGGCAGCTATCTGCCGGTGAGCAACAGCGACTAGCCTTTGCCAGGTTACTGATCAAAAATCCTACCTACGCTCTCTTAGATGAAGCCACCAGTGCTCTATCCATCCAGCAAGAAAAAGACCTTTACCAGCAGTTAGCGGCAACAGATACGACTTTTATTAGCATTGGGCACCGAGACAGCCTACTCACCTATCACCCTCAGGTGCTCACCTTGTTAGATTCACAAACTTGGACACTCAAAAAAATCCGATCCTGAAACGCCGTTACTTGCGAGCCTGACGTAGATCGATTTAACCCTTTAAACCATATGTCTTCCACACCCTTAGAAAAAAAATCACTGTTTTCTATTCTCTTGCCTTACTGGCGATCGCAGGAAAAATGGGGTGCCTGGTCACTGCTGGGGCTGCTAGTGGTCTTACTATTCTTCCGCACCGGCCTACAGGTTGTTTTTCTTATTTTTGGTGGAGAACTGACCTCTGCCCTTGCTGCCCAGGAGAGCGATCGCTTCTACCAAGCCACTCTCATCTTTGCGGCCATCCTCATCATTAGCGTTCCCTTCGCCTCCGTCACCGACTATATTCGTGCCAAGCTCAGTCTCTACTGGCGCACTTGGCTCACCCGCAGCTATTTGGGCCAGTACCTAAGCGATCAAGCTTTCTACCAGCTGCGCTTAAAAGGAGACATTGATAACCCCGACCAGCGAATTGAAGAAGACGTCAGAGCCTTTACAAGAGAATCCCTGAAACTGTTTGTAATTATCCTAGAATCTAGCTTTCAGCTTGTTGGTTTTGCTGGACTGCTGTGGTCCATTTCTCAACCGCTGATGGTATTTCTGCTGGTGTATTCAGTGGTCGGTAGTGCGATCGCCTTCTTCTGCTTCGGCAGACCCCTCATCCGCATCAATGCCGAACAGCTCAAGCGAGAAGCCGACTTTCGCTACGACCTCGCCCGCATTCGCGAAAACACAGAGGCGATCGCCCTCTACCGTGGCGAGTCTCAGGAACTTAGCCAAAGCTGGCAACAGTTTGGCCATGTCTTCAAAAACTACACCCACCTCATTCGCTGGCAGCTAGGATTAAACCTCTTTCAAAACAACTACCGCTACGTCACCTATATTATTCCTGGCATCCTCCTCGCCCCCCAGCTCTTCGCCGGAAACCTCGAAATTGGCGACATTACACAAGCAGGCGCAGCCTTTACCCTCACCCTCTCTGCCCTAGCCCTCATCGTCCTTCAGCTCCAGCAGCTTACTAGCCTAGGCGCAGCCACCCAAAGACTTCAGCAGCTTACAGCTGTCCTCCCAACAAATATCGTGCGATCTTTACCCCCTCACCCCCTCACCCCCTCACCCCTACCTTCAGAACTCCAATCCATAACTCTTAACCCCGGCCCCTCACTAGTCATCAAAAATCTCTCATTAACAACCCCAGACGGTAAAAAACAACTCATTCAAGATCTTTCTCTATCCTTGCTCGTCGGGGAAAGCCTGCTGATTATGGGGCCTAGTGGCGTTGGTAAGAGTTCCTTGCTGCGTGCGATCTCAGGACTCTGGCAAACAGGCAAAGGCCGCATCACTTACCCACAACAAAGCGCATACATTCCCCAGCGCCCCTATTTACCCCCCAGCACCTTTCAAAACATCCTCCTATATCCTCATTCAGAAACCCCCTCAGAAATATCGCCCGACTCATCATCAGCTCCATCTAGCTATTCACCTGAAACAATCACAACAGAACAACTGCAAAAAGTCTTAGAACAAGTAAATCTACCCCACCTATCTAGTCACCCCTTAGATAGTCCACTCACTCAGTCCCTTTCGTTAGGTGAACAACAGCGATTGGCTTTCGCACGAATCCTCTTATATCCGCCACAATATGTCATTCTCGATGAAGCCACCAGCGCCCTTGATCTAACTAACGAAACGAACCTCTACCAGCAGCTAAAATGCAATAACATCACACCAATCAGCATCGGTCATCGCCCCTCACTGAAGGCTTATCACCGGCAGTTGCTTACCTTATCTGCTAATGGCAACTGGAGATACTCACGAATACTGCACTGATAGTTACGTAGATTGAAGAGCCGGTAGATTGATGATCGTAGCTGCTTATTCAGCTGCGACAGCCGTTAACTCTTTTCTCTGTTTACTTTGTTCGTCTAGCTGAATAGAGAGCGTTTCACAAACAATCTCGCACAGCTCGAAGTCACCAGCTGTTCAAACGAACCGGCTTTGCGCCACTGGTTGTAGTGCCAGAACACGGTTGAATATGGGGGTTAGGTCTTTGGGTAGGTCTTCCTAGTTGCAGCCGTTCTTAAGCTGATAGAGCATGCCATCAATCAGCTCTCGATAGGTCCATGTCAGGGGTTTAGTCTTTTTCTTTAGTGGCAAAACCTTGAGTAACAGCGGTTAAAGGATTTCCCATTCGGCATCGGTCAGACTGCTTGAGTAGCTCATGGTGCTTAAGATAGACGACTCACAGTATTCTCGAGGATTTTGCGAAAAATCTCAAACGTCCAACTTGTCCAGCTGCCCTATGCCTGCGGCAGACTATGCCAACGACTACGCTCAGGGCGCGGTTTCAGCCACTGTCGATGGCTGAGCGTAGTCGTTCGATTGCGTCGCCATAGGCGTTAGTCAGAACCTACCAATGTAAAAAAGCAGATCTTATTTAATCTTCAATCCTAAGGTACTTTTGCCGCACCTTGAGGGGCCGATTAATGCTGTAATCTGGTTTTTGGGAATATCCATTCCTTTACCTAGACTCCACTTTGCTGCCCGATTCAATCTGTTCACTCGGATGTAAAATCACGGTTTCCCCAGCGTTCAGTCCAGATTCTACCGCTGCTGCTGTAGGGCTGCGCTGCCCAATAACAATTTCTTTTGGCTCAGCGCGACCGTTTTCTATTCGGAATACGCACCATGCAGCATTGCACCGATAAAGAGCACTTACAGGTACTTGCAAGGCTTCTTCAACCTCCCAAATAACAATGCGAGCCTCAATTCGGTAGCCATCACCTAAGGAGGCTTCTGGAAAGTTGTTTTCTACATCAGTAAAGGTGCCGATAACATTGACACGCTGTTCTTCTACGCCCAGCGCAGAAACTTCTGTGAAGGCTGCAGGCGCTATGTAGTTGACGGTAGCAGTGAGGGTGTCAGCGCCACCCCATTGTTCTACTAAAATAGTGTCACCGGGTTTAATTTTTACAGCGTCGGCAGAGAGTACATCGATGACCAGCTCTAGTTTGGCCGCATCGCCTATTTCTAGGAGCGCCTCACCTGCTTGAACAAAACGGGCACTCGCTTCGGGCACGCGCAAAACCATACCGCTGACCGGGGCAGAAATCGTGGTTCGATCGGCTTCGTCAGCAAGGTTCTCTAGTTCGGCTTCGACTTCAGCAATTTGGGCTTCGTATACGCTAAGGAGATAATCGGGGTCGCTTTGTTCGGCTCTGAGGAGAGGAATGGCTTCCTGGGCAGCAGCGACATCGGCGATCGCACTTTCCAGCTCCTGTTGTGCGGCTTCTAGTGCTTGGGCCTGACGGGTTTCTGTGAGTTCAGCCGCTTCTCTTTGCTGGCGAGTGATCGCACCCGCAGATTCCAGCTCTTTGGCACGGGTGTGATCGCGCTGCGCCTGCACCAGTGCAGCTTCTGTCTCAGCCACACCCGCATTGGCAGATTGTTGTTCTGCTTCAGCCGCCCGTAGGCGAGCCTCAGCCTGTCTCATTTCTTGCGACTTTGGCCGCTGGGTCTCGACCCCCGTTAGCTCCGCGCGAAGTTGCTGTAGCCGGGCCTGCGCAGAACGAACCTGTGTGTTCAGCGGTAGCGGATCGAGCTGAGCAATCAGCTTACCTGATTCCACCGTGTCTCCAGCTTCTAGCGCTATGCGCTGAAGACGACCCGCTACTGGTGCTGCGACTACGTAACGCTCCTGCACCTGAGTTTTACCTTCCGCATCAATAGTCACCTGGATCGGGCCTTGGGTAACCTGTCCCACATCAACTGCGATGGGGGCAGGCCGAAACGCAAGCACCACTAACGTCGCTACGCCTATCCCCGCAAGACTATAGAGAATCCAGCGAGGGAAACGACGTTGCTTTTGGATAATACCCTTATTTCTCTCGCTGTTTTCCTTAGCTTGTCCTTCAGGTGGCTTTCCAGAGGGTGTTGGTTTTTCCGGTGAGCGTTGTCGCAGCTGAGTTGTTTTTTCCACAGTTGTTTTTCCCATGATGGTCTCCTTTATCCAAGTCATTTTCTTCACCTGCCTATTCACGGGTTTTTAACACGGCCACCAAATCGAGCTGATTGAGCTGGCGGCGAATAATCGCCCCTGACACTACTGCCGCGACCATAATCACCACGAAGGCAAAGGCGTAACTGGCTGGGGTAATCACTAACGGGAACCGAAACAATTCCCAATCGTAGAGGCGGGTCATCAGCGCGGCGAGGCCAAACCCCAAGGCAAAGCCAGCGGGAATGGCGATCGCCAACAATACAGCTTGTTCCCCCAGCAAAATATAGGCAATTTCTGCTCGGGTAAAGCCAATAATGCGCAAGGTCGCCAACTCTCTGCCACGCTCAGAAAGCGCAATGCGGGCTGCATTGTAAACAACACCAAAAGCAATCACCGAAGCAAAACCAATCAGCACTACCGTAAAGCCCGCCATGCTCTGACCAATGATGTCTTCAAACTGATCGATAGTGGTTTGGCGTAGGGCGACGCTGGCCACTGCCGGGGTTTGCTTGAGCTGACTGTAGAGTTTTGACTGTTGGCGAGCGTCCACCTGGAGGTAAGCCCCAGAGAGGGTAAGGCCTTCTCTCATCAGCCGGTTGAGGGCGTGGATATCCATGTAGGCAGAGATGCCCACCAATTCATCGAAAATGCCAGTGACAGTGACAGTGCGGTGGGGGCGTGCGCCTTCGAGTACTTCTACTGTGATGCGATCGCCCAGTTCAGCCTGCAATAGATCGGCCAGCTTAGCCGATAGCACCAGCCCTTCAGGAGGAAGTGTCACTGGCCGCTGCTGGCTATCGAGTAGCTGGCGAGGTTCGCTGGTAGGCTCTACACCCGTGATGCCCGTGAGTTTGTTGTAATGCCCAAATCTCATTCGAGCAGGTACCACGCGGAATGGTTCAGCTCGCATTACACCCGGTAAATGGTACAGATCGAACTGAGCTTGAGCAGAGAGCGGGGCATTAAAAACCAGGGTAATATCTTCCCGCTGGATGGTGCGAAATTGAATATCTACAATGGCATCCATAGCGTCAGTGAAGTAGCGACCCACCACGAGAATGGCGACTGCCACGGTCAAACCAACGATAGACATAAGGCCCTGGATAGGGCGGCGCTCCAGATTACGCAAGATAATTCGACTGGGCGCTGAAAACCACTGCTGTAACCCCAGTTTTTCCACCACAGTGGGACGGAAGGTGGCGGGTGGTTCGGGCCGCATCGCTTCTGCTGGCGGCAGTGTCACCGCTCGCCGCACGGCTAGAAAAGCCCCTAAGACAGAGGCTCCAGCACTGACCAGCAGGGCCGTAATCAAAACCGCTGGGCGAATCTCATAACGCAGAATGGGAAAGTGATAAAAGTCGGCGTATAGGCGCGTCATCCCGGCACCTAGCCAACCGCCCAGGCCTGTGCCCAGGATAGCCCCTACCAGCACCACCACCATGACTAGCTTGAGGTAGTGAAAACACACGGCAAGATTGTCGTAACCAAAAGCTTTGATCACCGCAATTTGATCTCTTTGGGTGCTTACCAAACGGCTCAACAACAGATTGAGCAAAAAGGCGGCAATGCCCAGAAAAATACTTGGCATGATAATTGCCTGGGCCGAGAGCTGGGCTATCTCTGAGGAGATAAATTTGTGAGAGATTTGATTATCTCTGCCCACTGCGCCGAGCCCGCCGTAGATTTCTAGCGCTTGATCTAGCTGAAAAATCACTTCGGCTTCACTGGCCCCTGGCATCAGCGATAGGCTGATATCGTTGAACGCCCCCTTGAGATCGAAGGCCGTGCTAAGGGCATTCCGCTGCATCCAAAGAATGCCAAAGCGCTGATTGTCGGGTACAATTTCGGTGCCCCGAATTTCGTAAATGTACTCTGGCGACAGGGCAGTGCCGACAATACGTAAGTCCTGCCAGCGACCATTGACAATGGCTCCAATCGTGTCGTTTAAGGCGAGATTATTCGCCAGGGCAAAGGCCTCGCTAGCCAGCACCTCATCTCCTCGTTCAGGGTAGCGCCCACTGCGAATAAACAAATCGTTGAGCATGGGGGTGGGCTGCTCTGGAATGCCAATCAGTCGCCCGGTGGCGGGTTCTGCCAAACCTTCTACGGAAATAGTGACATCTTCAACGACGCGAGTCTGCACGGTGCCTACCCCAGGAATACTCTCTAATTGAGGGATGAGACTCTCGGGTGCTCGCTTCATTTGCACAAACACATCGGCAAAGCGGTACTGGCTGTAATAGGTCTCCTGTGTAAGCTTGAGTGAATAGTAGGTGCTCATCATCGTCACTAGGCTGGCGATGCCGCAGGCCACGATCAGCACAATTGCCAGCACCTGACCGCGCATGTGCAGTAAGTCGCGCAACAGCTTTTTATCTAATGCTTTAACACCTAGTCCTTTCATTACGCCTGCCTTTTATTCCATCTTTCACTCATCTTTTTAGCGTTATCCTTTAGCGCCGCTGGGAGAAGGCTTTACCACTCCAGCTCAGCAGGCGATCGCCTGTGCTGATTGTGCGTAATTTCGGCGATATTGCCGCTGCGCATGTACACGACTCGATCCGCCATATCCGCAATGCCAGCGTTGTGAGTAATGACAGCAACAGTTGTGCCAAACGCTTGATTCACCTCTGCTAAGGTTTCCAACACTCGCTTACCGGTTTGAAAGTCTAGGGCGCCGGTGGGTTCATCGCATAGTAAGACTTCGGGGCGTTTGGCAATGGCGCGGGCGATCGCGACCCGTTGTTGTTCTCCCCCTGAGAGCTGCGCAGGAAAGTGCGCTAGTCGATCTTCAAGCCCTACCATCGCTAAGGCCTCTTCAGGCTTCATCGGGTGTCTAGCTATATCGGTCACCAGAGCTACGTTTTCCCTGGCAGTTAGGCTGGGGATAAGGTTGTAAAACTGAAACACAAAGCCTACAGAATGACGCCGAAATTGAGTCAGGGCACGCTCATCGGCATGGGTCATGGCTTGATTGCGAAAATAAATAGCCCCGCCCGATGGTATATCTAAGCCGCCTAAAATATTGAGCAGCGTCGATTTCCCGCTACCCGATGGGCCAAGGAACACCACAAATTCGCCTTCGTATAGGTCTAGATCAACGGATCCCAGCGCATGGACTTTAACCTCACCCATTTTATAGACCTTGCTGACCTTTTCTATGTGAAAGACAGCAGGAGCAGATGACAACCGAACGGTAGAAATAGGCGATTGGGGCAACATAGCGGACATTGCGGTTGAAAGCGTTTTTATTAATTTTAAAACAATAGAAAAACAGTTTGAGGAACTTGTGATGGCCCATACTCATTGGCAGTCTCACGAGTTCCTCAAACTGTTTTATTAGTCTATATATAGTTCGACCGATGCTTCAGGTTCTATCTTTAAAGGTGCACTTCACAAGGAGAAATAGCTATGTTATTCCGTCAGCTGTTCGATCAGGAATCTTATACATACACCTACCTAATTGCAGATACTAAGGTGGGTGAAGCCATTTTAGTAGATCCTGTGATCACTTTGGTACAACGAGATCTCAAGCTTTTGGGAGAGCTGGAACTAACCCTGAAGTATTGCCTCGAAACACATGTTCATGCCGATCACGTCACCGGTACAAAGCGACTATGGGTCAAAACAGGATGCATAGGGGTTGTACCCGCTCATGCTCACATTCGCTGTGCTAATCAACATATTGACAACGGAGAAATCTTAAAGATTGGAGCTATCTCTGTGAAGGCGATCGCAACCCCTGGCCATACCGATAGCCACATGGCCTATTTAGTCAACGACAATACTGACGCACCTGCTCGTGTGCTCACAGGTGATGCGCTTTTTATTCGAGGTTGTGGCCGTACAGATTTCCAAAGCGGCGATGCGGGCACGCTCTACGACTCAGTAACGCAGTGTTTGTTTACCTTGCCGGATCACACACGGGTATATCCCGCTCACGACTACCGGGGGTACACCGTTTCAACAATTGGAGAAGAAAAACGGTGGAATCCAAGGTTTTCAGGCCGTAATCGTGACAGCTATATCGACTTTATGAATAACCTTAACCAGCCTAATCCTAAAAAGATGATGGAGGCCGTGCCCGTGAATGAACGATGTGGGCGGGTAGCTGTTGCCGTTTAGGATTTCTCTTTAAGGAAGTCGATGTTTCTCTCCAGGCCTGTTATTCAGTTCGCGCCTGCGTAAGTCCTAAAAAAGATGGATATTACCGATTGGCTCTTCTGAATAAAGCATACATAAATCTCACGAAATATAAAAATATTCCTGGTTTTAGAGGTTTTGTTTTAGCATCTAAGTAGACAATAAAAGAGATATTGGAGGAACAAAATGAATCTCTAAAAAGGCCCGTTGAACACGGCTCAATGCAATAAAAACGACAACCTAATAGTCAGGTCAACATCATGCTCTTCAATATTTTTACAGCTTGGTGGCGAAAAATTCAGCAGGACCCAGCAGGATGGGGCATACTCCTTTTGTTTGCGGTTGGTCTTATTGTGCTGCTGAGCATTATGCGCCTGATGCCCTACACAAATTAAGCCCCTACGCTATGGTTACCAAAATTAGAGAGGCCTTACCGTCAGATCTCGATGATGTTCTTTCTATAGAACATGCTGCTTTTGGCAGCGATGTAGAAGCTGAGCTGGTGAGAAATCTCTTGGACGATCCGAGTGCAAAACCTCTTTTGTCCCTGTTAGCCTTTCAGGTTGACCTGACAGATCACTGCTTACGCGAACGCGCGGTAGGACATATTTTATTTACGGCTGCTCATCTCACAGACAACCAAAACACTGCATCAATAGCGCTTCTCGCCCCTTTAGCCGTCGTGCCAGAGGCTCAGAAGCAAGGTATTGGGACCCAACTGGTTGAAAAGGGATTGCAGCTACTATCACAATCAGGCATAGAGCTAGTTTTCGTACTGGGACATCCAGACTATTATCCGCGCCATGGATTCCAACCAGCAGGAGCGCTTGGATTTAAGGCCCCGTATCCGATTGCAGCAGAACACTCAGCGGCTTGGATGGTTCAAGCGCTTCGTCCAGGTGTAATTGGAATTGTTTCAGGAAAAGTCGTCTGTGCAAATGCCCTCGATAAGCCTGAATTTTGGCAAGAATAAAGCGACTCCTGGATGCACTCGCCAAAGAGAAAGCTACACCTAGTAGAGTCGAAAGTCGCTTTGCCTATTATCTTGTATTTATTTCTTCACCAATTCCTCAAGTCATTTTCTCTAAGGATCGACAATTAAATCAATAGTCCGGACAGAAAAGGGAGAGATATAGTCAAAAAAGCTATTCAGGCATAAGGTTTAGTTAACACAACAAAAACCACCCGAATAGCTATGCCGTCTATCATACCGGGCCTACTGCGAAAAGTGGGCGTTTTAGTAAACCCCGCCGCCAGTTTTTATTGACACTATTTGCGACTATCTACGCAGTGTGCGGGAAGGTGAACTTCACTAACCTAAGCCGCTACAGTGAGCTGTCAG
>JBHJIY010000235.1:0-29097 GCA_050042985.1 Phormidesmis sp.
CTTCTTTACCGATAACGAAGTCTCTCGGCGAGAAGGTGTGCTGCTACTGCTGTATTACGTGCTGTACATTGGCTATCTGTTCCTTCACGCGAGCGAAGCCTACGCCCCGCAAGCCAGCATTATTGGCTGGGTCGTTGTACCGCTCACGGTGCTGATGATTGCTCGGCTCGGCTGGAAGACTTGGAGAACAGTACGTAGCAAGCGCTCAGCGTAAGGGTTACGATTGCTGGGCGTGCTGAATTTTTGGCAATGCCGGGTTTAAGCTGTGAGCCAAGTGCAGTGGATCAACGCCTAGCAAAGTTCGCTCATTGCAGGCATAAATTGCAGCTTGAGAATGCCACCACACCGCACTCAAAACAGCTGATAGTAAATCTTGATTGTCTGCGCGGGCAGCAGCGGCGACGAGTCCGCCCATCAGGCCAGTCAGCACATCGCCGCTGCCACCTCTGGCGAGAGCAGGGGTACTTTCAGGGTTGAACCACAGCGTTTGCCCATCGGATATCGCACTTCTTGGACCCTTGAGTAGCACAATCGATTGGCTTGCTTTTGATGCATTGGCTGCTAGCTCGCCTGGCAGTGTCTGTTCGGACTGTCTGTCGTGAATATCTGGAAACAGACGCTTGAATTCACCTAAGTGCGGCGTAAGGATGGTGGGTGTGCTGCGCTTTTGAAGCAGCTGAATCACTTTATTTGTCTGTGCTAAAAGATTGAGCCCGTCGGCATCTAGCAGGAGTGGGCAGTCTGCATTGAAGACTTTTGTGAGCAGGGTGGGGACTGTAGCCGTCAGACCGGGGCCGAGGGCGATCGCATCGTACTTACCCCCAGCCAAATCAGCAGACAGAGCATCCGGCAAACCCGAAATTGCCCCTTCTTCCGTTTCTGGGCATCCCACTAACAGCGCACTAGGCAACTGCGGTAATAGCGCTAATCGAATGGACTCGGGCACTGCTAGCGTTAACATACCGACGCCACTTGCGATCGCACCCAACCCTGCCAGCATCGCCGCCCCCGCATACTGCCGCGACCCGGCAATTAGCAGCAAATGCCCTGCCCTATACTTATGCGCCGTCGCCGCTCGGTCCAAAGGCAAAGCAGCCAACATTTCAGCCTCTACAATTCTCTGCACTGCAGGCGACTTACTCAACACCGCCTCAACATCTGCCAGCGGAATGTCAAAATCTATCAGCTCGCACTCACCAAAGTAAGCCAGCGCACTCTCCTGCATAAAACTGCGCTTCCAAAGTCCCAAGCACGCTGTACGCGTCGCCGCAATCGCAACCCCCATCACCTGCCCACTATCGGTATGAATCCCCGACGGCAAATCAATGCTAAATACTGGTGCAGTCTGCCGGTTGATCACCTCAACAGCCTTCGCCAGCTCACCCGTAATCGGGCGCGTCAGCCCAAAGCCAAACAATCCATCAATAATCGCATCGCCATCTTCCAGCGCTTGAACAGTCTCAACAAACGCAATCCCCAAATGCCTTGCGTAGTCCGCATGATTCTTAGTCAGCGGCTTACACCGAGCAAACGGCTGATAAACAAGAACAGTAAAGCCCAAATGGTGCAACTCACGGGCTATCACCAGCGCGTCCCCACCGTTGTGCCCAGGGCCGGCCAACACACCAATTGTGTAAGCATCAGCGCTGTGCTGATCCAACCACTCAAAAAAACACTTACAAAACCAAGCCGTCAGCCGCGCCGCAACCTTCTCCATCAGCGCAGCAACAGGCATTCCCGCCTCAAAAATGCGACCCTCCACCCGCTGCATCTCTTCAGCAGTCACCAGGTAAGATGCAATCCGGTCTTTTCGGCTAATTCGGCACGGACGTTTTGTCATCTGCACTGCGCCCTAGAACTGAATTTGGCTAGTGTGAATAACGCCAAATGTCCCACAGGCATCCGTGTCATACCAGTCACCTAATCGACCATAAATATTGATGTAAGCCCTCGTATCGATAGAGCATATAATCTGGCCATTCGGCGTAGCCCGCACATTAGAAGACGGATCGTACACCAGGGCCGTCTGTACAGACGCCGCCATAGACGATGGCGCAGGCAGGCTAAGAGCAGGCTCAACCGTAATCTCGATCGGGGATGACGAGGAGGCCAAAGATGATGGCGGCAAAGATGCAACCGAGGTAGAAGAAGCCGAATAGCTACACACCACTCGCAGCATTTCGCGCGTCGCCTGCGACTGGGCCCGATGCACAACCCCATCGCTCAGCGTCGTCCAGCTACCGCTACCTACGCAGTGAGCCTGGCTACTAGTCCGTTCCTCTCCCAGCACGTAGTCGAAGCTGGCGTCATATTCACCAGCATTCGCAATTGAGCCCAGATCTACCATCAGCGGCTGACCGTCCGCAGCTTGCCCAGCATAGTAGTAGCTGCTTTGGGCAGTAGCCGCAGGTATCATCACTAGCACCGCCGACCCAACACTCGAGGTCAAAACACTCAGGGTCAAAACACCGAAGGAAGCTTTCATCAGTGGAAACTCGTAGATTGCTATCTAAAGAGGATAAGCGCTCTGGTCCCAATTGACTTATGAATTTTGTTTATGTAATATTTAGCGCACCTGTAATGTTTGGCACGCTCACAAATGACGTGACACGCAGCCGCACACACAAAATAATGCGCAAGCTGCGATAGTCACAAAAAGAAACGCAGCCCCAGCTGAAAAGTCTGAAGCTATGCTCAAAGCGAGTATGCCCACCTCGCATAGAAATCCAACGAATAAAGTTGATAGTTCACTCTTTTTGGAACGTAGTTGAACTACCTAAGCGATTACGATGCCAAAAGTCATGACTTTTAATGACCTCCTGCTATGGAAGCACAATTATTACCTGGCTAAGCTGCAAGCATCGTGATGCTCAGTGAGTGAGATGTATTCTTTGCGACAGCTTTCTTCCATCGGTCTCATTGTCAGCATGACTCTCCTTTCAACTGACCTAGCAGCATCTGAGTGCTGCGGGCAAATATCCCCTTTGAGCGAACAGGAAAAACATATGACTGCAACGTTAATTAACAACGCATCAAACAATACGCTGATAGCAACAGAACCACTGGCCGAAAAAATTAGCGAAATTGATGCTTACTTAGAGGCTTATGCCGACATCAAACACTTTTCAGGAACTGTCTTGATCGCTCAAGGCATTGGCATAGCCTCTCCTACAGAAATACGCTCGCCAATCGTTCGCAGCTATGGCCTAGCAAACCACGAACACCAAGTAGTCAATACGCCTATCACCAAGTTTCGCATTGGCTCAGTCACCAAACAGTTCACAGCAGTTGCCATTCTTCAGCTACAGGAAGAAGGTTTCTTAGACTTGCAGGCCCCCATCTCAAAGTACCTACCCGACTATCCAGAAGGAGAGCGAATCACGATTCATCACCTTCTGACCCACGCAGCAGGCATTCCTGAATATCTCAACCCCGAAGTCTTTCCCGACTTATTAGAGTGGTTGCGGCAGTCCACTACGCCCAGTCAGCTTGTAGATCGTTTCAAGGAGCTACCGCTCGAATTTGAGCCAGGAGAAAAGTTCAGCTATAGCAACTCAGGATATGTGTTGCTAACCCACATCATTGAAACCGTTTCAACTCAGTCCTATGCAGACTATTTGCAAACAAATGTTTTTGATCCGCTAGCCATGAACAATACGGGCTACGAAATACCACAAACCGTCATTCCCAACCTGGCACAAGGATATATATTCATTGGCAACGACACTTACTTGCAGGCAATGCCGCTCGATATGAGCATTCCGCAGGGAGCAGGCGGACTGTACTCAACGACGGCAGATTTGGTGACTTGGACCCAATGGCTGCACAGTGAGCAGACAAGTGAGCAGGCAGAGTTAGCCGTGCTAAGCGCAGCCGCAAAAGAAACGCTCATGCAGCCTATTGTGCAAATGGAACCGGAGATTAGTCCTAATACTTTTTACGGATATGGAATTGTTGTAGATACTCAGTTTGAACAGCAGCGCATCCAGCATGATGGTGGCATTAGTGGGTTTGCTAGCTCTTTAGCTCATTATCCAACAGAAGCATTGACGATTGCTGTACTCTCCAATTCGGAAGCAGCTACGTCCTCTCGTATCGCTGAAGGGTTAGCGGCGATCGTCTTCGACCAACCTTACGAACTCCCAAAGCAGCTAGAAGCAATAGAGGTTGACCCAGCTATTTACGACAAATATATTGGCAACTACCAGCTGCTGCCTAGCATGCAAATCGCTATTCGCGTGGAAGAGGGCGAGCTAATAGCCCAGGCAACTGGGCAGGGCACGTTTGTACTATATCCAACCTCAGAAACTGCTTTCTTTGCAGACGTTGCTGATATCACAGTGACGTTTTCTCTTGGCGAAGCAGGCATTGTTGAGGGCCTAACGCTGTTGCAGGCAGGGCAGACATTGTTTGCACCAAAGCTAGAAGACAGCTAGAAGACAGCTAAAAGCGCAATAGATTTTTGCATCTGGGAAAACGACTCGTCACAGGCGGCCTGTGCATACCAGCTATTTCGAGAGCAAATGCTGGTGTGCCCATAGGGCTGCCTGGGTACGATCGCGCACATCCAGCTGGCAGAAAATATTCGTCAGATGGTTTTTAATCGTTCCTTCTGTCAGGTTAAGGCTAGCCGCAATCTCGCGGTTGCGCTTTCCTTGACCTAGCTGCCGCAAAATATCCAGCTCTCTCTCACTAAATTGATTGCGGTAGTCTATCTTTTCGACTTCGGTATCTGCATTTATATGAGAGAACACTTTGGGGGCAATCGTCGGCCCTAGCTGGCTGTAGCCTCTTTGCAAGTTACGAATCGCCTCTGCTACCTCGCGAGACGGCGTACTTTTTAGCAAATAGCCTAAAGCGCCTGCTTGCAAAGACTGAAAGACATACTCATCATCGTCGAAGGTCGTAAACACCAGAATCCGAATCCAAGGATAGCGAGTATGAATCTCCTTAGTGGCCTGTACACCGTCGCACACTGGCATCCGCACATCCATTAAGATGACATCGGGTTGTTGAGTGGCTGCAAGGGCGATCGCTTCACCCCCATGACTCGCTTCGGCAACAACTTCTAAATCCGCTTCTAACGACAATAAAGAAGACAGTCCCTGACGAAAGAGCGCCTGATCATCAACGAGTAAGAGTTTAATCATAGGGCACCGTAATTTCAATGCGCGTTCCTTGTCCTGGAGCGCTGTCAACTTTCATAGAGCCGCCCATCGACTGCGATCGCTCCTGCATCCCCCTCAGCCCAAATCCGGAAGTCGGCGATGCTGTATCGAAGCCAATACCATTGTCTTCGATATAAACAACAATATTCTCAGGCATTGTCCAGCTGTACAGCTCAACCATATGTGCCTGGGCGTGGCGACGAATATTTTCAAGCCCTTCCTTAATAATGCAATAGAGCTGATGTTCACTGTGAAGCGGTAGCTTGGGCAAACTCAGTCTGCTTTCCATCACCAAATCAGGATCAGATTTAAAAGATGTCAGCAGATCAGCCAGCGCAGCATTCAAATCAAACGCCTCTTCTCTGAGCGTTGCGACTGCCCGGCGTACCTCTTGCAGCGATTGTCCAGACAGCATCTTAGACGTATTAAGCGCTTGCCTAGCCTGATTAGAGTTTTGATCGTATAGCCGTTGGGCTAATTCTAGCTGAATATCCAAAGAGGTCAGCGTATGCCCAATCGAATCGTGAATGTCGCGGGCGATACGAGTGCGTTCTAGGTCTGCGGCTAATAACTCTACTTCTTGAGTAAGGAGAGTCTCTCTTTGGCGACTTTTGCGCTCAGAAATTATCGTCCAACACAGCAATATAATCAGTGAATTGGCTGCAATAAAAATACTGGTACTATTCAATACAAAATCAAACACCTGGACAGATTGAGGGGTTTGATACATCGCTTCTATCTCTGCTTGTGCTTCCTCAATTGGCCTAGAAAGATACTGCATGCCGTAGTGCCATAGTGCTATTTGCCAAACAACACCAGACGTAATCACAGTAAAAATCACTTCGCGACGGCTCAGTAAAAAACAGCTTTTTACCAGCACAAACCACAGAAATATATCCAAACCCCAATGAGAAAATAAACGAGTCGCGAGAAGTGCAAGAATTTCTACCCAAAGGTAAGTTCGCCTTTGCCACAGCGGTCGATCTGTAGGGAACCAAAAGCTCAAAATCAAAAATAGAATATAGACGCTCAAGACAACATAGTCGCCGCTAGAGACCTCGTACCCCAAAGGTTTGTACAGCACTGGGAACAGCACCCTTAGGGCGAGAATGCCTAGAAAGACCCACTCGATGTATCTAAGAATTCTAGGAATAGAAGGACCGCTTACGTTTTCAATCGTCTGAGTCATGCTATTTCCTCGCATCTGCTGATCAGTCCCCCCCTCATTTTGATCCTACGGGAAGGTGGGATGCGATCGCCATGCCAAAAGTCATCAATGTTCACGGCAATCCTCATTTTTAGAGAGCTATACTCAATCCAGCGAACTACACTTCTAGCAAAAAGTGCTCCTCAATATTACAACGACTCACCAGCCGGCTAGCGACTTAGGCTATCTGCTTCACAAGCACCCTGAGCGCTGCCAAAGCTTTCCGATGACCTTTGGCAAAGCCCACGTGTTCTATCCCGAAGTCAGCGAAGAGCGCTGTACCGCGACGCTGCTACTAGATGTGGACCCAGTCGGTTTGGTGAGAAAAAAGTCTGCTCGCTATCAAACCAAAACTTTCGACCAGTACGTTAACGACAGACCGTACGTCGCATCCTCTTTTTTGAGCGTGACGCTCTCCAAAGTATTTGGCACGGCGCTCTCAGGGCGCTGCAAAAGCCATCCTGAGCTGGCTAACACGCCTATCCCGCTAACGGTATTGCTGCCAGTGTTGCCTTGCCGAGGGGGAGAGTCTTTTTTGCGATCGCTCTTCACCCCTCTCGGCTACACCATTACCGCCAACCCTCTTCCCTTAGATGAAACCTTCCCAGACTGGGAGAACAGCCGCTACCTAGAAGTCACCCTCACCCATACAGTCCGGCTGTGCGATTTGCTCAGTCATCTCTACGTCCTCATTCCTGTACTAGACGACGACAAACACTATTGGTTTGGCGAAGATGAAATCGATAAGCTGCTGCGTCATGGCGAAGGCTGGCTGAAGGAGCACCCTGCCAAAGAACAAATTACGCGGCGATATCTCAAGCGAAAGCGAAAGATGGCGGAGATAGCGATCGCACAGCTAATGGAGGGCGAAGACCCAGACGCCGAAGCCGAAGCTGCCGCTGAAGGCTGGCAAAAGCTAGCCGCCAAAAAACCTGTGAGTCTGAATCAGCAAAGAATGGAACTAGTTGCAGACACGCTCAAATCCCACGGTGCGAAACGAGTCATTGACCTTGGCTGCGGCGAAGGTAGCCTCCTGCGGGTGCTGCTACAAGATCGCTCTTTTGAAACGTTGATGGGGGTAGATGTCTCCTACCGTGAGCTAGAGAAAGCAAAAAAGCGACTAAAAAGAGAGCTGAGCCCAATGCAACAAAAGCATCGAATAGACCTAATGCAGGGCTCGCTGATTTACCGAGATGACAGATTAAAGGGCTACGATGCGGCAACGGTGATTGAAGTGATTGAGCATATGGATCTTGATCGCCTAGCTGCGTTTGAGCGGGTGCTGTTCGAGTTTGCACAGCCGCCAATCATAATTATCACAACGCCAAATGTAGAATTTAACGTGCGCTTTCCAACGTTGCAGCCGGGGAATTTACGCCATAAAGACCACCGATTTGAATGGAGTCGGCAAGAATTTTCGGACTGGGCGCAAGGGGTGTGCGATCGCTACCACTACACCGTCACGTTCCAAGGCATCGGCTACGACGATCCCGAAGTTGGCGCGCCTACTCAAATGGGCCTATTCACTAAGCAAGCACTTACGCCAACAGTAGAGAAAGCTGCAAAGACCACGACGCAAAAGAGGGACTTCTAAACCATGAAAATCGCCATTCCAGAACTCTCTCTCGTAATCCTGATGGGCGCATCGGGCGCAGGCAAATCAACCTTCGCCCGAAAGCACTTCCTGAACACAGAGATTCTTTCTTCTGACTTTTTCAGAGGACTCGTCTCAGACGACGAAAACGATCAATCTGCTACCAAGGACGCCTTTGAATCGCTCCATTACATCCTTGAAAAGCGCCTAGCCGCTGGTCGCCTGACAGTAATTGACGCAACCAACGTACAGAAAGAAGCGAGAAGGCCGCTGCTGGAATTGGCCAAAAAGTATCACTTCTTTGCAGTAGCGATCGCACTCAATCTCCCCGAAACCCTCTGCCACGAACGCAACCAACAGCGCCCAAACCGTCAATTCGGCCCTCATGTCGTCCGCAACCACACCAGAGGCCTCCGCCGTTCGCTCAAAGGGCTTAAGAGAGAAGGCTTTCGATATATCTACACCCTAAACTCTCTCGAAGAAATCGAAGCTGCCAAAATAGAACGACAGCCGCTATGGAATAACCGAAAATATGATCATGGCCCCTTCGATATCATCGGAGACCTGCACGGCTGCTGCGATGAGCTAGAACAGCTATTACAACAGCTTGGCTACCAGCCACAACCCGCAACAGCCCCTGCGGGCTCTTTTTGGCACTATCCCCTCTACACTCACCCCGAAGGAAGACGGGCTCTATTTCTCGGCGACCTCATCGACCGAGGACCACGTATTTTAGACACGCAAAAGCTACTGCGCAACAAGGTGACTTCAGAGTCTGCGGTCTGCATCATTGGCAACCATGAAAACAAGCTACTGCGAATGCTCAATGGCCGCAAAATAAAAATCTCCTACGGAATAGCGCAAACTGTTGCAGAGATAGAAGCGATCGCAGAAAACAGACGCAATCAAGATAAAGAAGAAATTCGCAGCTTCTTGAATTCTCTTATTAGCCACTATGTTCTAGACGAAGGCAAACTAGTAGTTGCTCACGCTGGACTCAAAGAAGAATTGCAGGGACGAGGCTCTGGGTATGTAAGAGACTTCGCGCTCTACGGCGAAACCACCGGAGAGACAGACGAATTTGGCCGCAGAGTTCGCTACAACTGGGCAGCCGACTATCGTGGAAAGGCAATGGTGGTATATGGCCACACGCCTGTCATGGAACCCGCCTGGCTAAACAACACTATCGATATCGATACAGGCTGCGTATACGGCGGCAAGCTCACCGCACTGCGCTATCCCGAAAGAGAACTCGTGAGTGTGAAAGCGCTCAAAGTGTACAGAGAACCGTCCAAACCCCTGAACGCCGACACCAACAAGGAAAATAGCGACTCGAATGGACTTACAGCACAACAGACGCACGACGATGTGCTAAACATTGCCGACGTATTGGGCAAGCGAATAATTTCTACGCGGCTGTACAAAAAGATCAGCATTCGAGAAGAGAATGCGATCGCAGCCCTAGAAGTGATGAGTCGCTTCGCCGCCAATCCCAAATGGCTGATATACCTACCTCCTACCATGTCACCTGTCGCAACGTCTCGGCAACCAGGACTGTTAGAACATCCTGCCGAAGCATTCGACTATTATCGAGCGCAAGGCATCAAAACCGTCATGTGCGAAGAAAAGCACATGGGCTCGCGGGTAGTTGTGATTGTGTGTCGCGACAAAGCAGCCGTCAAACAGCGATTCGGCATCACGGATGAAGGCATCGGCATCTGCTACACCCGTACAGGAAGGCGATTCTTCTCCGACTCTGAGCTAGAAATCGCTATGCTTGCTCGGCTCAATAAAGCGCTAGAAACAACAAAATTCTGGGACACCTTTGAAACAGATTGGGTATGTCTAGACTGTGAGCTGATGCCCTGGTCGGCAAAAGCACAGGGACTGCTAAGGCAACAGTACGCACCAGTGGGTGTTGCAGCAAAGCAGGGACTAAGCGCAGCTGTTGAGTCTTTAGAGAAAGCGGCTAAGCGGTCTACAGAGGTCAATGATTTACTCGCTCGCTATCAGCAGCGAATCGAACTATCGCACAAGTATATCGATGCCTATCGCCACTACTGTTGGCCAGTGACTGAATTAAATGATCTCAAGCTTGCACCTTTTCATATTCTGGCAACAGAAGGGAAAGTGCATAGCGAGCGTCCCCACAAATGGCACATGCAGCAAATCTCACATATTGCCGAAGCAGACCCCAAACTACTGCTTGCGACCCAGCACAAAATTGTCGAATTAGAAGACGACACCAGCTGCGCAGCAGGAATTCAATGGTGGGAAACGCTCACCTCAAACGGCGGCGAAGGGATGGTCGTCAAATCTATGGACTTTGTTCATCAGACCGCTAGAGGCCCTTTGCAGCCTGCGATAAAGTGCCGAGGGCCTGAGTATCTACGGATTATTTATGGACCGGAGTATACCCTGCCAGAGAATTTGGAGCGCCTAAAACAAAGAGGAATCGGTAGGAAGCGCTCGCTCGCCCTACGCGAATTCTCTCTTGGCATAGAATCTCTAGAAAGATTCGTCGCCAACGCCCCTCTTAGACAAGTGCATGAATGTGTCTTCGGCGTATTAGCTCTCGAAAGTGAACCCGTCGATCCTAGGTTGTAAATTTTCAGACTGTGGATTTGACAATGCACCGGGCACAGCAATGCTGAGCCCCTACGGTGACGGGAATGTTATGTTTGCATGTGGCGCTTAGTTCTCCCACATTTTGTGGTAAGGACGATGTATCGTCTGTTGGGGTTGTTCAGCCAGCTTAACCAACTTAAAGGTAGGATTCTCTTGCATAGAGTCGTAGGCGACATAACCCAGCGGTAGCATGGTAAAAACGCCCAACGTCACACTGCTGGCAATGCACAGTCCTTTTACAGCTTTTGAAGCTCGCAATGCTTCTGAATATCTGCCCTTGTTGTAAGCTTGCTTCACCTGAGCCGCTTGGAAAAAAGCAGGCACAGCAAAAGGCGGAAACAAAAAGATAGTTGAAATCGCCGCCTGCCAATTACTGGGCGGACAAGGCTGGCCTTTGTACAGGTCGTAGGCCTGATCCCAATCGGGGCGATTCACCTCTCCCGCTCGGCCAACCAGCTGAAAGTGAGTCACCTCAGCTAAGTGCAGCGGTACCAAGTGCTCACGAATCACCTCTGGCAACGTGTAGTAGCTCACCCCAGTGCCCACTTGCCGATGCACATGAATCGCTAGCTTCTGAGCGCTGCAGCGTACCTTTACGCTTAGCCCCAACTCAGCCAAGGGCGCACTCAAAACTTGGGTGAGCTTGGCGTCATAAGCGAACTTCTGTACTTTTTCGAGCTTTTGCTTGGCAGCCTCAAACGTAAAGTCGTTGCAAACTGCTAGCTCCCAGTCTGTAGCCGCGCCGAGCATATCACCTAGCTGCGCGCGCAAATTGCCCCGCTGAAAGTAAGCCATCGCGAAGGTAGGATCGCCTTCTATCGCAGCATCAAGGTCTGCTAGTGCTTCAGCATGAAGGCTCTGGCTCAGGTGAACTAGCGCCCGCTGATAGTAAGGCTGAGAATAACTAGGGTGGTGAGCGATCGCAGCTGACCAGTCCGCCAGCGCGCCCGCTTCATTACCAGCTTTTTGCCGCAAGCGCCCTCGGTGATAGTGCGCCTGAGCGGTCAAAAAGCTATCTTTGGCGTGAGGCTTGTCGCCTGATTCGACTAAAGCAGCCGCTGATTGGATGACAGCGTCAAAATCTGCGATCGCACTCCCCACATCCTTCAAACAAATGAGATTAATCCCTCTCATCACCTTGGCATCAGCTAGCGGCACATAGCCACGCTCCATCGCCTGAGTAAAAGCATCTACAGCCGCACCATAGGCCTGCTGCTGCTGATAGGTGACGCCACGACGATACATAAGCTTCGCAGCCTGTCTCCGATACACAATTTTAATTGGTAATGCCATGCCCTCTTTATCCTGAGTATCTAAAAATGGTAACGCTGAGAACCGTTAAACAGCTGTATGAACGACCACCATTTCTAGGGATAGCGCTTCAGCCGCCAAGCAACTCTCAATCGCCTTTGCCTAGCTATCTAGCGTCAGTGTAAAAACACTGCGTATCGCAAAGAAAAGTCACACTGACAAAAGGCCGCAAAATATCAACACATCAACGTTTGCATTACCAGCCTACTGAGCACAACAGTCGTCGAAATCGGAACGAAGACCGAACCTATTGCTACAAAGAGAACAAACACCTTTACGTATTTCTATCCATCACAGGTAAGGCGTCACGGTATGCTAGCTACAGTTGTTTTGTGGTTTCAATTGCTGTGGCTCCGATTGTAGAGGTCAATAGCCTGACTAAGCGCTTTGGCGATACGGTAGTGCTAAGAGGCATTGACCTCTGCGTAGAAAGAGGGACTGTGCTCGGGGTACTAGGGCCCAATGGCGCAGGGAAAACAACGGTCATCAATTGCTTAACAACGCTGCTGCGGCCAGATGGCGGGCAAGCGACTATTGCCGGATATGATGTGGTGAAAGAGCCAGAAGCCGTGCGAGCGCTCATTGGCCTCACAGGCCAGTTCGCCGCTGTCGATGAAGTCCTCACCGCCCGCGAAAACCTCATCCTATTTAGCCGTCTCCTTCGCCTTTCTAGCGGAGCCGCCAAAAAGCGTACCCAAGAACTCCTCGCCCAGTTTGAGCTTACAGACGCCGCCGACCGACCTGTGAAAACATTCTCTGGCGGCATGCGACGGCGGTTAGACTTGGCCGCTAGCATTGTTGTTTCACCGCTGGTTCTTTTTTTGGACGAGCCCACTACCGGGCTAGATCCACGCAGCCGTCAGCAGCTTTGGAGCGTTGTCAAAGATCTCAAAAATCAGGGCATCACTATTATTTTGACCACGCAGTATTTAGAAGAAGCCGATGCGCTAGCCGATCAAATCGTGGTGATTGATCAAGGTCAGGTGATTGCAGAAGGCACCGTTGATGAACTAAAAGACAAAGTCGGCGGTAAGTTTTGCGAACTGCGCTTGGCGAATTTAGAAGACTTTGAGAAAGTAAAAATGCTACTGAGCGATATTGGAGAAGTGATTACTGGAGAGATGGGAAAAGAAGGCCCGATTGCCATTGCTGCGCCCGATGGTGCCAACACGCTCACCGACATTGTTCTCAAGCTAGAAGCGGCGGATATTCCTCTGGCCGATATTTCCTTGCGCAGACCCAGCTTAGACGACGTATTTTTCTCTCTTACAGGACACACAACTCAAGATTAGGGAGCACAAGGGTTGAACTCTACAGGCACTTCGTCAGGTTGCCACACGTAGACATGACTACTGCTGAAAACAATCAGGTGATTGCTCACCATCTGTGTGTTTTTGTATGGTTTCTATGCAGCCAAACTGTGACAATAGTCAATCAGATGATTCATTCGATGCCCCATACTTTGTAGCAGTTTTAGCGCTAGCTTAGGTTCTGCCGTCAAATGCTCTACAAAAACGGCCTTTTCTAGCACCATGGTCCTCACCCTAGTCTTCGCGATAATGTCTGCTGAGCGCACCTGATCGGTGAGCAGTGTCATTTCACCAAAGACCTCACCAACGCCCATCGTGTCGACCACTTCGTCACTCCCGGCGTGCTTCACATCCACTTCGCCATCGGCAATGACAAACGCACAGTTGCCTACCGTCCCCGCGCGTAAAATGGCCTCGCCGGGCTCATATAGTGCGCAGCCGTAAGAATGCATGATGCCTTGCAGCTCATTTTGCTCGGTAAATTGAATGAAAGGATCTTTCAAATCCTGCCGAAGATTCAACATCATCGGCTGCGTTCTGGAAGCGCGTTTGTGGCTAGGTAGTAAGGAACGAAAGCCAATATTTTCTAAAACAGGAACAATCTCCTTTTTCACAGGAGCCGCAATATGAGTAACACCTTCCGACATCGCTAGGTAACTGGCCACCGAAAGCAAGCCTGCCGTCACCTGCGGCAAATGAAAGTCGGGATGCACACAGTGCAAATCACAGCTCAGCAGTTTGCTATCAGCAGGCAAGCTAGCTCGAAAGTTGTAGTATTCATCAGCAGGCGTTTTCTGGTCACTGTCAAAAGTCAGCCGTAGGCTGGCAATCACCTGATTATTCAAAATCGCGGTGACGTGGGTCGTCGTTGGAAACGTGTCAAAGCGATCCATTAACCGCTTGGGTTTCTCGGCAGCGTCTACTGGCGAAATGAGTACCTGATGCCGTAGCTGTAGCACTTCATCTATTTGCGTTGGGCTGTTGGCGATGGCGATTCTTAGCATGTAAACGTTCGGCGTAACCCAGCCCTAGCAGTATCCCTAAGGTGCCCTGAATAAGCTGCGAATATGCGCTAAGAAGCAGCAGCAATGCTGATAGACCGATATAGCTGATCGAGCTGAGAGGCGATCGCAGGTGGCTTTGCCGTAAATCGCAAACGAAAGAATCCCTGAGAAGGAACAGCCTGAGAAGAAACACCCTGCACGTCCTCAAGCTTCTGCTCTACATTGACTAGCGCTATATCCTTCTGTTCTATTACCTTGGCATAGATATCCTCACTCACCCTTTCTACACCAGATACATCAGCCTGCAAAAAGTTAAGCTTCAAGTTGTTCAATGCGCTGAGTGCCGCCGGAACAACAGCACTCATTTGCAATAGTGCGCCTTTCTCAGAAAGCTCTATCAGCTGACCGGTGAGCAGCGTATCGCTGACCGTTTTTCCTTCTAGCACATTGAACAGTACCGGAATTGCTTGCTTCAGTGGGAAAAAGTTTTCTTCTTCTTTGAGCAAAGCAATGTGATAAGGCGCGCTCACACCCTGCACATCGTAAATCGTAATTGGCTCTGCGACCCCTTTTGGCTTTACCTGCTGCTCCCCTCCAATTTGCACCATGTCACCAGCCGCTGAGCGCGTTTCAGTAGAGATCAAAATCTGCCCGCCAGTGGTAAAGGACTCAATCCGATAGGTCAAATTAACCGGGCTGCCAACAATGCCATACTTCGTGCGTTTTTCGGAACCGATGTTGCCCACCACCACTTCGCCAGTGTGAATGCCGATACCCATTTCTAGTGGTGCCAGACCCCATGATTGAATCGTTTCATTGACGGCGGTCATGGCCAGCTGCATATCGACTGCGCAGGCCACAGCTCTCTGAGCATCGTCTTCTCTGCGAACGGGCGCACCGAACAAAATCAAGATGCCATCGCCCATAAACTCATCAATGGTGCCGTTGTAGCGAGTAATCACATCGGCCATATGTCCCAGATAAAAGTTGAGCACCTTAATCACCGTTTCAGGCGGTAAGCGTTCCGAAGTCGCTGTAAAGCCTCGCAGATCAGATGTCAAAATCGTGATTTCTCTTCTCTCGCCGCCGAGCTTTTGCCCCTCGGGGCTTTCGAGCAGTGCGGTCACAATTTCGTCACTGAGATAGCGGACAAAGGTCCGGCGAATATCGCTAGCGGTATAGGCCAAATACGTCGTGACAACAGTCGCGGCCCCCACCGCAGCGAGACAAGCGGGCGCAATCGGCAGCCACCAGCCATACAAAAAAGGGATGTAGGTACTGCCAAACAATACAACAACTGAACTCGCAATCATGCCGATCCGCTGCCAGCGCCGCTTCAGCTGAGGGCCCGTCGGGCTGCACAGCCACACCATCGTCGAGCCGACGCCAGCCCAGCCGACAATCCACAGCCACTCCATCGGCTCCGACCAGCTATGAAACATTGCCCGCTGATCGATAGCAGCGCTGATAAATTGACTAGTGAGGTTGGCATGAATCTCTACGCCTGATGTCTTGGTAGGTAAAGACAGCAAACCGCTCCGATAGGGCGTGTAGAAAGTATCGTTGAAGCTTTCGCTGACGGCCCCAATGAGCACAACGCGATCGCTCGCCCAGTCTGACGGGATTCTGTTGTTTAGCACATCCGAAAATGAAACCGTCTCAAACGTTCGCTGCGGGCCTCGGTAGTTGATCAGCTGCTGATAACCGGCTGCATCGGTACGCACATAACCACCATCGTTGCTCAAAAAAGGGCTAAAGGTCGCCTCACCCAGCCGCCAAGCATCGTTTTCTAGAGTTTCTGGGCCAATACCATCTGCATCGAGATACAGCAGCGCTAGGTAAAGACTAAGACTATAAACGGTGTTTCCTTGCGCATCTTGAACAGAAACAAATCCTCGACGCACGGTGTTGTCAGCATCGACAACAAGATCATTGGCACCCACTTGCCCCTTAGCAGCCAGTGCAGGCGGCGGCGCAACTGTATTGAGGGCATCGTCGCCCACTACTTTTTGAATGCCCACAATCTGAGGTGTCGTCTCGAATATGGCCGTTAGCGCGTCATGGCCAGGCTCTACCGGCAAGTCACGGTACACATCGAACCCTATGGCCCGAGGAGATTGCGATCGCAATTTCTCCAACAGATCCGCATACACCTGGTCGGACACGACTGCCGAGCCCAGCGACTGTAAATCGCTTTCATCCAAACCAACAATCACAACTCGCTCATCGACAGGCTCTAGGGGGCGCGATCGCATGTATTGATCAAAAGCAGCCCACTCCCAGCCCTGCAGCCAACCCAAAAATCGCAATAAAATTACCAGCCCAGCAACACTGGGCGTAGCCACCAACACCGCCCGCCACTGCCAAAAAAAATGCCAAAAAAAACGACCTAACGAATTCATCACCTTAGGCGTCATAGCGCTAATTCGTTAGGCGTCGTTTTACTATTCATGGCAGCGGTAACCTCTAGATGCTAGTCCCTTGTAGCTTCAGCATTCCCTACTTATAGCTTTGCGCACTTTGCTCTGTGCATAGGTAATCGCGAGAACTGTTGTGTTTACTAGCAAAGCTATAGCTTTGGGTCACTGCTTTGGGCCACTGCTTTGGGCCACTAGATTACAGCTGTTGCCAACTTTCATCTGCACATCGTTTGGGCTAATCTTCTAGCGCAATCACTGAGAAAGCAACTCATCTAGCCCAACAGATGTCAGCAGCTCTGCTAGTAATTCAGGATTAGAATCACTGAGCTGTACCCCGATGTTGAGTGTTTCCTGCCAAATACCTTCGCTGGCATAGAGTGCTGCCTGCTCTTCTGGCGTTGTAGCAGCCTCCAGCTGAGCAGCTAGCGCTGCGTTCGCATCCACCGGCTGTATCAGGCCTCGCACATAATAGTCGTGCTCGCGAGCGCCCGAATTACAAATCACCGCGAACTCCCAGAAGTATGACTGGTCAGTCGCTAAGAGAGGTTCACCTTCACTGTTGAGCGCAGGCAAATCGACCTGGATCACGCTCTCGGTACGCAAGTCACCAAGCGTCGTCTCTTCCACGTATACCGTCTCATTGGTTTGTGTACTGCGAACAAAAATTTCAGCCTTTCTCTGGCTAAATTCAGGCGCGGCGACAATCCACAGAGAAGCCTGGTCACCCGCAAAAGTACTGACATTATTCTTCGGCACCATAGGAATCAGCGCATTTTCGCTCCACTCCATTTCGCCATCGCACCAGCCACCACGCGTGCCACCACCAGCAGTCGTAGAAGGCGCACCGCGATCGCCCGTATCTGGAAAGTCGATCGCCTGAGCGGCCATCGGCATCACCGCCTGCAGCGCCAAGACAGCAACAGGTAGCGCTGTCATTCCTTTTTGGATCCTGGCCCAAGGTTTCTGAAGAGAGGAAGATAGCTGCAAATTCATAACAAGGAAGTCCAGATGTATAAGAAAGCACTTCCAAGCTAAGAAAGATAGATAGGTGGGTCAACCTGAAAAATACGGCCTACCAGGGATTACCAATCATCGTGAAACTCGACCAGTAGTAGGGGTGCGAAAAATCGTTAGACAGCGGCGCATCGAGCCCAGGCGGTAGGGCAAAGATTCTGCCCGTTTCACTGCCAACTAGCTGGCCTGATTCGGTGCGGATGTTGCCTTGGAGTAGGGCCTGCTGGGCCTGCTGTAGGGCAGCGGCCTTGGTCGGCGCAGTCCTGAGCTGCGCATAAAACTCATTCATGAGCGCCAGCGTGCCAATGTCACTGACAGACCATAGGCGCGCCATCGCTGAACGGGCTCCTGATGCGATCGCCAGCCCAGCAAAACCCATCTCCGCCTCAGGGCTGCCCAACGCGGTATTGCAAGCCGAAAGCACCAGTAAATCTACTGCTGGAGACTGCCACCCCAGCTGAGGCAAGTCACTCAGCAACAGCTTTTCATCCCACAGCTGAACAAAAGAGGTGTCTATATTCCCAGGATTAAATTCGGCATGGGTCGCTAGGTGAATCACGTTGTAAGGCACCTGCTGCCGCTCAGACACTAAACTTTGCCGAGTAAACTGCGCATTCAAAAAATCAGCACCCGGCCAGATTTGATTGATCGCATCAACTTCAAGCGGCACGCCAGGCAAGGGCGCTAGTCTTTCGTGTTGATCAAAGTCACTGATCCCCATAGCCAACACCTGGGCATCTTCCAAGGAGGCATATTGCGCATTGAGCATCCCCAGAGACGGCACCATTCCCAGACTGTATTTTTCAGCCAAAAAAGACTCTCCATCATGCAAGGCCGCAACCGGCAGCGTCCTTAGCCCCTCATCCATCGCGAACACCAAAGTGTCGATATTTGCCGCTGTCAGCTCTGCCTCAATCGGCGCGAGCAACCACTCGTACAGCTGCTGAGCTGGCGCAAGATAGTAGTCTCCCCCACGCCTTTCAGAAGTAACCAAATCAGAGCGAAAGTCATTCACCGTATCCAGCAAACTCTCTTTTTCAACTGCTGACAGTGAGACCTGAATAGGCGCACCCTCAGCGGTGAACAGCAGTAGCGTTAATTCACTAGTCGATTCACCGACCAACTCGCTGGCCATTTCACTGGCTAAGCCATCGGAAAAGTCACCCAGCGAACTTTCACCCAGCGCTTTAGCCGTCGCTTCGTAAGCCGGGGCCTCATCCGGCACCTGCACATACACAACGGCTGAACGGTGGCCGCTTCTATTTTCCATATCACTCAGCAGCGCCTGCACATCTTTCAAATCTAGCGCTGCCGTTTCCAAATCGCGCTCAAAGTAATCGGAGAAAACGCGATGGCTCTCACCATCTAGCTCAGCGATTGCCGCGCTGGCTTCATCGCTACTCAGCTCGGTCCGCCGCACGCCATACTGATCTGCCTCAGCACCATCCGACATTGCAGCCGCTGAGAGGCTACCGAGAGAGGCCGTCTCTACGGCGCCTAGCGCAGAGAGCTGAGCGGAGAGCTGAGCGGAGAGCTGAGCGGAGAACTGAGCAGAGAGTGTTTCGTAATTAAATAGGGGGTTCAGTGGATTTGTTGTTTCGTCGGCTGGGGGCGCTGCGGGTAGCGTCTCTAAGAATGATGACAGAGCCATCTCCTGTATTGAGATATTGCCTGGGGCGACGATATCAACATTGTCGTTGTTATTAACGATGATGTTTTGGATCGTAATATTACCGCTTTCGCTCTCAATATCTAAGTCGCCAGCTGTCGAGATCGGACTATCTGAACGAATAAATCGAGCGGAGATGTTGCTACCAGCAGCGATGGTGACTTCACCGCCACCACTACCATCATCGCCGAGAGAATACGTGTCAATATCACGGGCTAAAATCGTTGTTGCGGATTGCAGTGTCACATCTCCACCGCCATCGGGCGATACTGTGCTGATATCGCTAACGAATAAAGAACGACCAGAAAATTTTAGCGATCGCCCAGGCGCAACCACAGTATCGCTAAAGTCACTGAAGATGATACTTCCCGCACCGCTATTATCGGAATCGGCGGTGAAGGTAATGTCACCTGTGCCAGGCCCAAACGTCAGCGCATTATCTGTCAGGTTTTGAACAATTATATTGTTGGTCGCTTCTAGCGTAATATCGGTATCTGTCGCGAGGTTTTCTAGCGCAGTTTCAGAAATCCGAAACAGGCCGCTGCCATCCTCACCCAAGAGTTCACTATCCAAAAGCTCACTGTCATTCGCCTCGGAAATAGAATCGGCAATGAAAATATTAGCTGGATCGAGGAGGAGAGAGCCCACATTGCCAAAGGGGGCACGGGTATTGACCGTCCCCTGAAAAACTAAATTCTCTTTGCCTGAAACTTCTATGAATCCGCCGTTGCCGCTCAGCGCGCCACCAGCCGTAGAAATATCTCCTAAATATTGAGTAGTATCGTCCGCCCAAACAACACCCCGCCCACCATCGCCTGTGTCAATCGCATCTGCAGAAATACGAGTATTAGCATCCACAAAAGTGTGGCTAGCCGAGGGCAAAAGGCTACCGCCCCTGTAGTCTCCCCCTACGTTGATATTGCCACCGCCATGATTACCTCCAGCAGATAGCGTGGCATCTATCAAGGCCACCTGCTCACCCACGATGGCAATATCGCCCCCGGTAGCGTCTGATGCGACCGTTATCTCCCCAGCGGAAACTGCGCTCTCCGCCGAGATAGGAAGCTTATCTTCTAGAACCGTTGTATCGCGGCGACTGAGGGTAACACTGCCATCGGCATTTACACTCAGGCTATCCGCGTGGCGCTGATTGCTAGCGGTTAGCAGAGAAGGTAAATCCAAGGGGGTAATGATAGCGCCTGTCGTCGATTGATCTGTCAGGTTCGGCGCGATCGCAGTAGGGGTCACCTCTAGCGAAAGTAGGTGGTTGGTTTGGGTGATCTTCACCAAACTCTCACCAGGAACTGCCGCCAGCGTCACAGAACCACCAGGTGCAGACAGCTCTCCAGTATTGACAACCGTACCGCCTAGCAACGTTACGGAGGACTCTGCAGATACGGCAATATTGCCTTCGGTAACAATGCTCCCTGGATGGTCACTCTCGAAAGTAAAGCCATCAGGTGATTCTGAAAGCGCGGTGTATGTATTCTCTCCTGTGGCATGGAAGCTGGCTTGGTCAAAGGAGATTGCGTCAGCCGTTGTCACCGTGAGGCTACCAGGCAAATTGAGGTGAGCCTCCGGCCCGATTAACACCCCAGCTGGATTCATCAAAAAGAGATTGGGCTGCCCTGTGCCCTCAATCTGCACCTGCCCATCGATCAAGGAGGGCATGCCCCCACTCACCCTTGCCAGCACATTCTGAACAGCGGGCTCTGCAACAAAGTTCGCCGTTTGCCCAGCATCTACAGAAAAGGTATCAAAGCTGTGAAACTGGTTGATACCATCAGCCGAAAAGCTGCCCTCGGTGACATCAAACTGGGAGCCAAATTGAGTTACAACGGTTCCTGTACCATCGTCGGCAGCGGTAATCGATTGCGCCTTGGCAGAGTCAATTCCTACTGCTGAGCCGAGAACAGGCACTGCAAAGGCAATAGGAAAGAGATATTGGCTGCGGAGGTGTTGACGATGGCAAAAGCGGTAAAAACAGAAAGAGCGGTCTTTCATGGTGAGGTAGGTACCGCATCGGTAGAGATTACCAAGGACTACCAATCATGGTGAACCCCGACCAATAGTACGGATGAGAGAAGTCTGACTCTCCCAAAGTGCCCAGTTCTGACGGGAGGGGCAACCTACCACGCGCCGCGCTGCGCATTAGGTCACCACCCTGGGTGCGAACTTCACCCTTTAGCATGGATAGCTGCGCGGATCTTAGTGCTTTTGCCTTCGTTGGCGTTAGCTGCAGCTGGCCATAAAATTCGCTCATCAGGGCCAGCGTGCCGACGTCGCTAACAGACCACAGGCTCGCCATTGCCGAACGCACCCCCGAGGCGATCGCTAGCCCAGCAAAGCCCATTTCTGCCTCGGGGCTACCTACCGCTGTACGGCAGGCTGAGAGCACCAGCAAATCTACGGCGGGGTACTGCCAGCCCAGCTGATGTAGCTCGCTGAGCTTGAGCTTTTCATCCCACAGCTGAATGTAGGAGTTATCGGCAGCGCCTGACTGAAATTCGGCATGGGTCGCTAAGTGAATGACCCGGTAGGGAATTTGCGATCGCTGCTCGACCAGATTTTGCCGGGTGAAGTTTTCGTTGAGGAACGCAGAGCCAGACCACAGCTCGTTGATTAATTCCAATTCAAGCGGCACGGCTGGCAAAGGAGAGAGCGTGTCAAAACTGCTGGCACCCATCGCCAACACTTGAGCATCGGCCACTGCCTCGTACTGTGCATCAATTAAGCTCACAGAAGGCACCACACCCAAGCTGTATTTTTCGACAAGATACTGTTCGCCATCGTGCAATGCCGCAATGGGTAGTGACCTCAGTCCTTCATCCATAGAAAATAACAGTGTATCTACCGCAGTGGTCCCTAACTCGGCTTCGATGGGGGCAATCAACCACTGATACAGTTGCTGGGCCCCTGGCAAATAGTAGTCACTGCCCCGGCGAGCAGAAGCAACGATGTCGCCTCGAAACTGTTCGATGGTTTGGAAGAGTTGCGATCGCGTTACACCCGACACTTTTGCCCTTACCGGGATGCCTTCAGCCGTCACCACAATAATTTCCAAAGCATCCGAGACAGCCTGCAATCGATTATCTATCTCTTGGGTCAGCTGTTTGTTGTTTAGCTGTTTGCTGTTTAGCTGTTTGTCAGCTGTGGCGGCAGGTGCATTGACATACACAACCGCAGAACGAACACCACTCTGAGACTCCACATTTGTCAGCATCTCCTGAATGGTCTCTAGCGTGACCGCTTTCGCATTTAAATCCAGGCCCAAGTAATCGACATAGTCCTGATTATTAGCACTATCGACATCCAGCAGAATATCATCGACAAACTCTAACTCCAGCTCTGAAAATTCAAACCCATAGTCAAAATCATCTAACGACTCGTCTGTTTCTTCATCTATATCTTCTTCTAGCTCATCAAAGGACTCAAACGGATCTTCAAATCTATCTTCAGGGTCTTCTTCTTCTTCTCCTGCTTCACGGTCTAGCCGCCGACCGCGACCGCCTGTCTTACCGACACCTTCATCACCTACATCCAGCAAACTATCCTCAAACAGCAAATCATCTTCTCCCAAGAAATCATCTTCGGGGAAAAAGTCTTCTTCTAAAAAATCATCTTCAAAAGCGTACTCAGAGAGGGGTTCATTAAGGTCACCCTCGCGAATCATGCCCGTGGTGACACTCCCCGAAGGCGAGAGTAATACGCTGCCGCCAACGTAGTCTCTGACCTCAATATCACCTGTTGTAATCTCTCCAAAAGGGCCGTTATTTGTCAGCACAACGTCACCCGCTGTCGTATTGGCACTAAGATTTAAAGGGCTACCTGTTCTAATATTTTGGGTCGTAATTGATGTTGCCTCTATCACAACATCACCATTGGTCTCCAATACATTCCCAGCCGTCACCAAGTTCCCCGTCCTAACAGATCCAGGTTCTCCATCAAAATCAGACGCTACGAGGGTGATGCTGCCACTATTTGGAATCGCGCCACCCACAGGCGCAGTCGATATATTTCCCAGGGTTAAATCTGTACCAAAAATATCGATATCTCGACCGTTCGTTGCGATCTCGGCCCTCGTAGTGGGAGGACCGACGGTAGCAAAGGTAGCAGGCAAGATGCTCCCGGCGACATCGACGCCTGTAACATCGAAGGTAATGGTTCCTGTACCAGGCCGAAATAGGAGTTGGTTATCTGAGAGCACGCCTAAGGTAATACGCTCGCTCGCTTCTAGCCTGATATCAATATTGCCATTGAGGGACTCTAGCGCCGCCTCAGAGATGCGATAGGGTAGTGGCCCCTGGCCTTCGCTCAGGAAGATTGCGCCATCATCTATTTCAGAGTCTTGGGGTGACTCACTCACTCCCTCAATGATGATTCTTTCTGGATCGAGCAACAAACTACCGCTGGCCCCTTGAGGGGCGCTAGCCTCTACACTACCTTGAAAATCGAGATTTACTTTTCCTGAAACTTCAACAAAACCGCCATCTCCAGAGAGTTGACCGCCCCTGACCGAGGTGTGGCCTGCGTAGCGCGTAGTGTCATCGCTCCAAACAATGACTCGACCACCGTCTCCATAGGCGATTGCATCGGCAAAGATAGCGCTATCGGCGTCCACTAGTATCCGCTCAGCCGTGGGTAGGGGCCCTAGCCCTTGATAGTCGCCACCCAGGCGAATATTGCCACCGTCAGCAGCACCCGACGCCAACAGCTGAGCATCGAGAATACCAATGCGATCGCCCAAAACCGCAATCTGCCCACCCTCACTTACCGCTGACTCCACCGACAGCCTTCCAGAGGCAGTCACATCTCCCATCGCAGTCGGAATCGTACTGCCTGTACTCGTCAAGCGCACGCTGCCATCGTCACCCACGCTCAGCCCCGTGGCATGGTGCTGCTCAACATGTGTCAGTAAAGCCGGCAAATCCAGCGGACTAAACTCAGACATTGCACTAGCGTCATCAAAGGAATTCGCCATTAGGCCAAAGCCAGAAAAACTAGCAGACATCCCTGAGTCAACAGCCGTCATCTCCAAGCTCAAAAGGCTATTTTCTTGGCTTAGGCGCACGATATTTTCGCCTGGAATAGCCGCTAGCGTAATTGCACCACCTGGGGCAGACAGCGTCCCCGTGTTGACCGTCGTACCGCCGAGTAGCGTTATGGCAGCCGACTCACCTGTCAAGGCAAGGTTGCCAGCATTCACTACACTGCCGGGCCGCTCACCCACAAAAGCAAACTCGCCGCTGGGCACACCGAGCAAGCTGGCATAGGTATGGTCACCCACCGCACCAAACCAGCCCTCTCCTACACCCACCGCATCGGCAGTCGTGACCGTTAAGCTGGCAGGTAAGTTCAAAACAGCCTCAGCGCCAAACAAAACCCCAGCTGGATTCATCAAAAATAAGTTGGGCTGGAAAGCGCCCTGACCGGCCACTTGCAGCAAGCCATCAATAATAGAAGGCGCACCACCGCTGATCCGAGCCAGAATATTTTGTACAGAAGGCTGCGCCAGGAAATGAGCCGTATCTCCTACATCCAGAGAAAATGACTCAAAGCTGTGAAAGAGATTGGCATCGTCTGCCGACAAACTGCCCTGGTCGATTGTAAATACTGTCCCGTCTGTCGTTTCTACAGCGTTCACTAATGTCCCGGTGCCATCGGCTGCAGCCGTTACAGACTGGGCTTCGGCAGCCATGCGCGAAGTGGCTAGCAAGCTGAAGAACAGTCCAGCCGCGCCAAATGCCGAGGCGGATACAACACGTGGCAGGCTGTAAGGGTTTTGCATATGGCTAAATGAGCTGTAAGCGTTTCTCGCAGTCTTCCCGCTGGCGTATCATGAACATCAAGTAGAGTCGATTGAATGGTTCGTAATTTTCTAGTCGTGATGGTGAATAGTGTCTGATTCTGAGATGGCCATACTGGCCAAACAAATGATTGCCGGGCGCCAGGAAACCGGCTGGCGACGAGCGATAGAAGATAGCCTGCTGATTACCGGGCGCAACTTGATTAGGCTGCGGCGCAATCCGATTATTATTGTGGCGATCGCAATATTTCCGATCGTCTTCCTCGCGGGATTCTGGCTCGTTGGCCAGAAGCTGATGGCAGCCCAGGGGGTGAACTACATTCAGTACCTCGTGCCGATTATCAACTTACAGGCGCTCTTTTTCTCCGGCCTTGGCTCCTCCCTCATGTTCGCCAAGGACATCGAATCTGGCATGATGAACCGCTGTCGGGCGATGCCTATTTCACGCGTTTCTACCATTGCTGGGCTGGTCGCAGCCTACATGGTCAGAGCGCTACTGGCCACGCTTATTCTACTTTTGGTGGCCTACGTCATCTTCGGCTTTCGCGCCGAGAGCAATTTGTTGGAATGGCTAGGCTATCTCACACTAGTGGTCACCTTTACGGCCACCTGCATTACGGGCTACAGCATTTTGGCGATCAAGCTACGGCGGCCTGACTTGGTGAATGCGATCGCCATCATCCCCTACACGCCTCTACTGCTGTTGAGCAATGGCTTTAGCCCGACCGAGAATTTTCCCACGTGGCTACAGCCCATCGTGCGCTATCAGCCGGTGAGTGTGACCTGTGATGCGTTGCGATCGCTCGTTGCTGGCAGCGACGGCTCATTCCCTTTGTTTTGCTACAGCTTTTTGTGGCTAATTGGCCTACTAGCGCTATTCGGATTTTTGGCCGTTAGAGCCTACAAACGGTTAATCGTATGATGCAGCAGAACAATGTGAACAATCCGTCCACGAACAATCCGTCCACTGTTAATACCAGTGACATTAACAGAGATGACATCGCCGCAATAGTGGCCGCTCGCCAGGAAGGGGGGCTAGGGCGCACGCTGCACGATATCTTTATCGTCGCCTGGCGAAATATGCTCATCGACTTTCGCAATCCTGCATCCTTAGTCGTCTCTGCCCTATTTGCTACCTCCTTGCTCTTCGTCTTCACCGCTAGCTTTGCCCAAGTCGTCAGCCCCGGCGAAGGCTTCAGCGGCTATGCCCAATTCCTTCTTCCCTTTGCCGCCGTCCAAGGCCTCCTATTCAACACAGTAGACATCGGTGGATTCTTCTACAACGACTTAGAAAACGGCATGGACGTCCGTCTGCGAGCCATGCCCATTGCCCGACTTGCTGCGATTGGCGGCAGGCTACTCTCCTCTGGTGCACGGCTGCTCATTCAGCTCCTCACCATCGTTATCGCGGGCCATTTCATCGGCTTTCGCTTCCAAGGCAGCCCGTTGGCGACCCTAGGTTTTTTCCTCCTGCCGGTCATCTTCACCTTATCGATCGCGCTCATCGGCTTTTATGTAGCGGTCGGTGCGAAGTCTGCTGAAACCGTCTCCGCCGTGCTCAACCCTTGGATACTACCCTTCACATTCTTGAGCGTCGGCTACGTCCCTGTGGAAGGATTTCCAAACTGGGCAAAGCCCATTGTGACCCGTAATCCAGTATCCATACTCTCCGATGCCATGCGTGCTATGGCCAGCGGTGAGCCAGCATTAAAAAATGTCGTTATCATTTCGCTATGTAGCCTAGCGCTATGTTTGCTCTTTGGGACGTTGACAGTCCGCGCCTATCAACGAAGAATATAATCAAAGTTTGGAAGTGTGGATATGACGACCGCTCAGCACTACGACGTAATTATCATTGGCACAGGCGCAGGCGGTGGAACACTTGCCCACAGACTGGCCCCCAGCGGTAAAAAAGTACTCGTCCTAGAACGCGGTGCTTTCCTCCCAAAAGAAAAAGCCAACTGGAGCACAGACGCCGTCTTCCGCGATGGCCGCTACCAAACCAACGAAGTATGTGCTGATAAAGACGTCAACAACGTCAACCCCGGCATCGGCTACTGGGTTGGTGGTAATACAAAAGTCTACGGCGGCGCACTCTTTCGCCTCCGGGAAAAAGACTTTGATGAAGTCAACTTACACGAGGGCGTCTCTCCTGCCTGGCCGCTGAAGTACAACGACTTCTCACCCTACTACGACGAAGCCGAACAGCTCTACCAAGTCCACGGGAAACAAGGTCTTGATCCCACAGAGCCCCCACGCAAGGCAGACTATCCCTATCCTGCGGTCAGCCACGAACCCCGTATTGCCTGGCTAGACAAAGCCTTTCAAAAGAAGGGACTACAGCCTTTTTACCTCCCTCTATCTGTTAAGCTAAACGAAAAAGACGCCTTCCTCAGCGAATGCATTCGCTGCAACACCTGCGATGGATTCCCTTGCTTTATCGACGCTAAGTCCGACGCAGACGTAAACTGCATTCGCCCAACGATGGGTAGTGACAATGTTCATCTCATTACAGAAGCAAAAGTCAACAAGCTACACACCAGCGAGTCAGGCAAAGAGATTACCGGTGTAGAAGCAGAGATCGAGGGAGAAACACATACCTTCTCCGGAGATATTGTTGTTGTTGCTTGCGGCGCGGTAAATTCTGCGGTGCTACTGTTGAACTCTGCAAATGAACAACATCCAAATGGCTTGGCGAATAGCTCCGACCAAGTTGGCCGCAACTTTATGAAACACTTAGCGGCAGCCGTCGTCGGCCTTTCGCTAAAAGAGAACCACAGCGTATTTCAAAAAACGCTCGCCATTAACGACTACTACTGGGGCGAGCCCGGATTCGAGCATCCGATGGGCCACGTACAGCTGCTTGGCAAAGTAAATCACCGCATGCTAGCGCTAGACGTACCCAAGATTGCACCTACGCTAGCGCTGAGAATTGCTGCAAAGCGGACAGTAGACTGGTGGCTCACCGGAGAAGATGCGCCCGATCCTAACAACAGAATTATGGTGAAGGATGGCCAAATTTCACTGAACTACACGCCGAACAACATGACCGCTTTTAAACGGTTGATTAAGCGCTGGATCAAAACGGTGCGCGAAGTGGATAACGAAGGGAGCGTGCTCCCGGTGGCGTGGTACTTTAGCAAGATTTTGCCAGTGGGTGCGATCGCCCACCAGGTCGGCACCTGCCGCTTTGGCACAGACCCTACCACCTCAGTGCTCGACACCAACTGCAAAACCCATGATGTAAACAACCTCTACGTCGTAGACGGCAGCTTCTTCCCTTCCAGCGCAGCAGTGAATCCGTCCTTAACAATTATGGCCAACGCTATGCGCGTAGGCGACCATCTGATAGAGCGACTGAAATAGGCACAAGGGCTAGTACGTTATGGTTGTCTAAATTTCGGCCAAATAAGGGACACGATGCAATAGAGAAAAGCGCTAAAAGCCTCGCTGAAAGAGAAAAAGGGTGAACACTTGAGATAACACAGCAGGTGAAGAGCAGGTAGAAGACCGTCAAAGACCACCCGAGAGAGAAACTCTATGATGCATCGGACTGTTGTGCGGTGCGCGCGGGCTAGTGGAAAAGAATAAGCGTGTTTGGTGACGAAGTCGTCTGTGACCGAACGTTTTTTAATTGGGGTGCATATTCTGCGGTAACGGCTTGTATAGCTCTATGTCTTCACAATGCAAATCACAACGAGATAGAACTATGTCTAGCTTTGATACGGTTGAATTGTTTCAGGTCAATGTTGAACGACAGGATAGGACGCTTCCTAGCTTTTGGTGATCATCCTAGCTTTTGATGATCATAAAAATTCACCCTTAAAACAATAGTCCGGACAGAAAAGGGAGAGATATAGTCAAAAAAGCTATTCAGGCATAAGGTTTAGTTAACACAACAAAAACCACCCGAATAGCTATGCCGTCTATCATACCGGGCCTACTGCGAAAAGTGGGCTTTTTAGT
>JBHJIY010000236.1:0-13713 GCA_050042985.1 Phormidesmis sp.
CCCAATACCCCGGCTAAACTGTGGGCTCTACGATAGGCTGACTGTCTTAGCTCGACGGAGAGAGAACCTGCCTGTAGCTGCTCAACTGCCTGCTGCAAGGTTTCAAGTCGGGCTGTCTGCTGACTCTTCACAGACTTCCAAAGTGTTGATAGTGCCACCTGTGTCTGCTGGTGGCGCAGCTTGACCAAGCCTGAATCTACCGCAAACGCATTGTCAGAGCGCGAATCATCGGACCGTGAACCATTAGATAGTGAACCATCAGACAGTGAACCATCAGATAGTGAACTATCAGATAACAATCCATTCGAGCGAGCATCTTTCGACAAACTCTCTTTATCTGCTACGGGCTTGAGCCGGTACCCTACCCCATACACTGTTTCAACAAAGTCGGTGGGCGCACCTGCTTCTTTGAGCTTTCGCCGCAATCCTTTGATGTGAGAGGTGACTGTTTCCTCTCCAGGAGAATCACTGTAGCTCCAAAGATTATCTAAAATTGCCTGTCGGCTAAAAGCCTGAGCCGGATTTCTAAGAAACAGCTCTAAAATGGCATATTCTTTGTGTGTTAGAGAAAGCTCTTGGTTCTGATAGATCACTTCTCTACTGTTCACGTCTAGCCGCAGAGCGCCCCACTGAAGCGTCAGAGCCACAGATGTTTGTACCCTTCTCAGCAGTGCGCGAACCCGTGCAAGCAGCTCTTCTAGCTCGAAAGGCTTTGTAATATAGTCATCAGCCCCTGCGTTTAGCCCCGCCACTTTCTTACTGCTAGCATTGAGCGCCGTCACGAACAGCACGGGCATACTGTAGTTTTTGTCGCGCAGCTGTCGGCAAAATTCTAAACCGTTTAACTCTGGCAACACAACGTCTAGAATCACCAAATCATAGTGAGTCCCGCTCACCAGTTGCCAGCCACTACGACCATCCGCAGCCAGGTCTACTGCATAGTGTTCATTCGTCAACACTTTCTGCAAAATCTTGGCAACTGATTCATCATCCTCAACGAGTAGAATCCTCATTTTTCATAGCCTGTAGGTGGTGAACTTCTGTTGCTTTTTAAAACAGCACACACTGAGCAAAGAAGACTTTAGAAAAGATTAGAGTCTTTTTATCTCTACTGAAATTATTTTAGCTAGGCATATTAAATTCTCACCAAAATATATATAAATTGAAATATCCTTGTGAGAAAAAGCATAAGCATACAACCTGCTCTCTCTAGAATAAACAACCGCGTAAAGACTATCCGTGTCTGTCTTTACGCGGTTGTTTTCACTGCATTGTGTTTTCCAATCACTCGGAGCTTTGATTATGCTAAAAAAGTTTTAAGCCAAAGCCATTTTAAGGCAGGCTGCGAAAGTATGTCCCGTATTGTAATCCTGGGAAAAGATAATTCAGCTCAATCATCACAACAGAAAGAAAAACCATAGCTGCTGTTGCCATTACAGGTGCACTGGTTAGGTACTTCATGAGAGGTTTCATTCGATTTCTCCAATTCTATAGCGATATAAACAGTTATCGAGGCGATACCGATATTTCATTCATCGGCGCGGTTAGCTCTCCAGCCGTTAGCTCCTTGAGTGCTAACAATGGCCAGAGAAGTCCCTGCACAAATGATTTTGTGGCGAGCAAAACGTCGATGAAGATTTCGGCTTCTTCGGGTTTAGATTTGCGGTTGCTGCTGAGTAAATATGCTCGCCCCGACCAGCCGATAAAGCCCGCTACATAAAAGAAAAGGGCAAAGGGAATAGCGACATCTACAGCCTTGTCGAATCGAAGCTGTAAGTGGGGCAAGCCGTCTTCTCCGCAGAGTAAATTGGCAGCATAGGACTGATAAGGGGTTTCAAAGTAGTAGTTTTGAGGGGCCTTTTGCATGCGTTCGTTGAAAGCAGCTGAAGACCCGCAGGGAACCAAGTGAGTGTCTGCATGGCTAGATGGTGCGGCAATCGCAGGCGTAGCACCCATCAAAGTAATACTGACCCCTATGAGTGCTGTTAATAGTACCGCAAGAAATTTACGCATGGAACGTTTCTCCTAAATAGTTTCTCTTCAATAACGAGTAAACTCAGGCCTAAGCCTCAATATCTTGGCCCATAATCTCTTGACCTAGTGTGCTTTCACCGCCGCCTTCCTGTTCAATCCAAAGAAATAAAATCGCAAAGGTAGGGAAAGGAAGAATGTAAAAAATCATCGGAATCATAATCCAAGGGAGCCATGATGCAGCATACGTTCCACTGAGCTGTGTTATGTCGGCCATAGTGCAATTTCCTTATCTGAAAAGGGGAATCTTCTTTGAAATCGTCAAGTCTTATTAAACGAGATAGATAGTCATTAAGTTTTATACAAAGGCACCTGAGAAAAGCGCTTGACTGACATTCACAGCTCCTCTCAAAATGGCATCCAATTCATCAAAATTCTCTAGGAGTGCATATGCAAAAACAGCGCCGCCCATAGACCCCATAAAAATACCGCCACTGAGCTGATACCAATCTTCTTTTTTGCGCAAGGGACGCAGCCGGTCCTTAGATCGGGAGTTGTAGGTGCCCCTCGGATCGCCCTGGAAAGTTGCGATCGCAAAAATAGAAATACCTAGACAGGCCGATACCGTAATATAAATCGCCGTAATTAGGCCGCTTAGATTTGCACTGTGGCTGCTTTCTCGAATAGGCCCAAAAACAACTTCTGGCCCAACTAAAAAATACCCATGAGCCATGCCAATTTCTAGCCCCCTAAGAAACGGAGTTAATCCAGGACGGTAGGCAGGTAAGTTGTTGATGTAAGTTTTAACCAAGGCAGAGCTGTTTATAGGCGTCGCTAAATTACCTAGCTGAGGATTACCCTGGTAGGGCTGAATGGGGTCGTCGCTGATGTAAATATCGCTAGCAGGCATTGTGTGACCTCACGGCATACAAATTAATAGACAGGCAAAGTATCAGAGAATGAATGCGGGTGACGATTCTCTAACCGAGGAAAGAAGAAAGTTCTGACCGGTCTAGCAGTCAGAACCTGTCTGGGACAAGGAGAGTCCGCAGAGATGGTGCCGGGGCGAGACTAGTAGGAAGATAGGGTGTGATTTTCCTACCGAAAGGCTACGCCAACGCCCCAGCAATGTTTCAAACTGTTGTCACGGGAACCGGCTACTGGTTGACGCAATCAGAAATGCGCCATAGGTGGCAATATAGCCAACGGTAAAGTGAACGAGCCCCACTAGCCGGGCCTGTACGATTGAGAGCGCAACGGGTTTGTCTTTGGGATAACCAAAGGAAAGCGGCGTGTTCTCATGCGCCCACATCAAAGTCTCGATCAGCTCTTGCCAGTAACCTCTCCAAGTGATGAGGAACATATAGCTAATGGCCCATACCAAATGACCAAAGAGGAAAATCCAGGCCCAAATCGCCAGATTATTAGTGCCATAGGGGTTATAGCCGTTAATTAGCTGGGCAGAGTTTAGCCATAGGTAGTCGCGGAACCAGCCCATAAGATAGGTCGAACCTTCGTTGAACTGGGCGACATTGCCGCTCCAAATTGCCAGGTGCTTCCAGTGCCAGTAAAAGGCCACCCAGCCGAGGGTGTTTAGCATCCAGAAGGTTGCTAAATACACTGAATCCCAGGCAGAGATATCGCAGGTGCCACCCCGGCCAGGGCCATCACAGGGGAAGGCATAGCCGAAGTCTTTTTTGTCGGGCATCAGCTTGGAACCGCGAGCATCAAGTGCGCCTTTTACCAGGATGAGGGTGGTGACATGCAGACCGAGTGCGATCGCATGATGCACCAAAAAGTCTCCTGGCCCAATCGTGAGAAACAGTGAATTTGTCCCACTATTAATCGCTTCTAGCCAGTTAGGTAGCCACACATTGGCATGATTTGGCCAAGCCGTCGTAGCAATACTGTCTGGATTAGAGAGCAGCGAATTAATCCCATAGAGCGCCTTACCATGCACAGACTGAATCCACTGGGCAAAAACAGGCTCTACCAAAATCTGTTTATCTGGGCTACCAAATGCCACTTCACAGTCGTTATGCACATATAGCGCTAAGGTGTGGAACCCCAAGAACAAAGAAACCCAGCTCAGATGAGAGATAATCGCTTCTTTGTGATCTAGAACTCTGGCGAGCTCATTGTTCTCGTTGGCAATCGGGTCGTAATCTCGTACTAAGAAAATGCCCCCGTGGGCGAAAGCCCCCAGCATCAGAAACCCTGCAATGTACTGGTGGTGAGTGTATAGCGCACCCATGGTCGTGTAGTCCCGTGCCATAAAGGCATAGGGCGGCATGGCATACATGTGCTGTGCCACCAGAGAACAAACGACGCCTAAACAGGCCAGATGCCATCCCAGCTGAAAGTGCAGAGAGTTGTTGTAGGTATCATAAATTCCCTTGTGGCCACGCCCGGTGTTGGGAGCCATAAAGAATCCCTTGATTCCCGGACCTGACATAGATTCGGTCATCTCTTTGATGCTGTGACCAATGCCAAAATTGGTGCGGTACATATGGCCCGCAATTATGAAAATGACTGCGATCGCCAAATGGTGATGCGCCATATCCGTCAGCCATAGCGACTCCGTTTGCGGATGAAACCCACCCAAGAAGGTCAGAATCGCCGTGCCAGCCCCTTGAGACGTATTAAACACATGCTCTGCCGTATCAGGATTGAGCGCATAGGCTCCCCAATCACCGGTAAAGAAAGGCTTCAGCCCGGCTGGGTGAGGCGGCACAGAGAGAAAATTATCCCAGCCGATATGCTGTCCGCGCGATTCGGGAATCGCCACGTGTACTAGGTGACCGGTCCATGCCAGCGAGCTTACGCCAAACAGTCCAGCCAAGTGATGATTCAAACGAGACTCCGCATTTTTGAACCAGTTCAGGCTGGGGCGAAATCGAGGTTGCAGGTGTAGCCATCCTGCGTAGAGCATGACAGCCGCCAGCAGCAGCAAAAACATCGCGCCTGTGAACAAATCAGCATTCGTCCGCATTCCGATGGTGTACCACCAGTGATACACCCCCGAATAGCAGAAATCAACGGGGTTACCGCTACCTGCGGGCGTAAAGGCTTCGATGGCCGCTGGGCCAAACTGAGGATCCCAAATTGCATGAGCAATGGGCGTACTATTGAGCGGATCTTTGATCCACTGTTCGAAGTTGCCCTGCCAAGCCACATGAAAGAGAATGCCAGAAATCCAAAGGAAGATAATGGCAATATGGCCAAAATGGGAGGAAAAGATCTTTTGATAAAGTCTCTCCTCGGTCATGCCATCGTGGCTTTCAAAGTCATGGGCTGTGGCAAGGGAGTAGAAGATCCGACGGGTGGTCGGATCTTGCTGCAACTCCTGACTAAATTTTGGAAATTTTGTCGCCATGGTTCCAAGTGAGTAATGAGTTTTGCATGATGTTGGTAAAGCCGCTATCCAATCGCGGCCATCCTCGCTAAAAAGAACGCCCATGTCGTGACAATACTGCCGAGCAGATAGTGTGCTACACCGACCGCACGCCCTTGTGTAATGCTCAGCGCCCGAGGCTGAATCGCTGGGGTGATCCGCAGTTTGTTATGCGCCCACACAATCGATTCAATCAGCTCTTGCCAGTAGCCACGACCGCTAAATAAGAACATTAGGCTAAAGGCAAAAACAAAGTGCCCTGCGAGGAACATGAGTCCGTAGGCCGATAAGGCCGAACCGTAGGAGCTGATGACCTGGGTCGCCTGCGCCCACAAAAAGTCTCGTAACCAGCCGTTGATCGTAATCGAAGATTGAGCGAAATTCCCGCCGGTAATGTGAGAGATACCGCCATTGGCATCTACTGTGCCCCACACATCTGACTGCATTTTCCAAAAGAAGTGGAAAATCACAATGGCAATCGAGTTGTACATCCAGAACAAACCCAGGAAAATATGATCCCACGCAGAGACTTGGCAAGTGCCGCCTCGGCCAGGGCCATCGCAAGGGAACCGGAAGCCCAGCTCAGCCTTATCGGGAATTAGGCGAGAGTTACGGGCAAACAGCACCCCTTTCAGCAGCACCAGTACAGTCACGTGAATAGTAAAGGCATGAATATGATGAACGAGGAAGTCAGCAGTGCCTAAAGTAATTGGCATCATGGCAACTTTGTCGCCAACGGTGACCACACTCCCACCGAAGGCATGGCTAACCGGACTAGAAATTCCGGGTGCGGTTGTGCCAATGACGGTTGTTTGCACGTTTTGTATCCACTGGGCAAAAATCGGCTGCAATTGAATGCCTGTGTCAGAGAACATATCTTGCGGCCGTCCAAACGCTCGCATAGTGTCGTTATGACAGTAAATAGCAAAGCTGTGGAAGCCTAAGAACTGACAAACCCAAACCAAGTGAGAGATAATCGCATCGCGATGGCGCAGCACTCTGTCGAGCACATTGTTGACATTCTCAACCGGAACATAGTCACGCACTAAGAAAATAGCGGCGTGGGCAGCAGCCCCCACAATCATGAAGCCACCAATCCACATGTGGTGAGTGAACAAAGAGGTTACTGTGCCGTAGTCTGTCGCCAGATACGGATAAGGTGGCATGGAATACATGTGCTGAGAAACAATAATGCTCAGCGAACCCAGCAGGGCTAGGTTAATCGAAAGCTGTGCATGCCAGGAGGTGGTAAGTACTTCAAACAATCCTTTGTGGCCTACGGGGCCAATAAAGCTGAGGAACGGCAGCATTTTGGGATGTCTGGCGTCTTCGAGCATGTCTTTGATGCTATGGCCAATGCCCCAATTGGTACGATACATGTGGCCCGCAAAGATGAAGAGAACTGCGATCGCTACATGATGATGGGCAATATCCGTCATCCACAGTCCCCCGGTTACCGGGTTCAGCCCGCCTTTAAAGGTGAGAAAATCGCCATAAGCCGCCCAGTACAGCATAAAGAATGGCTTAACGCCCTGAGCAAAACTGGGGTACAGATTACTCATGAGTTCAGGATTGAGAATAAACTCATGGGGGAGCGGAATATCCTGAATGGCGACCCCTGCATCCAAGAGTTTGTTGGTCGGTAGCGCCACGTGGATGAGGTGACCGGCCCAGCCTAAGCTACCTAGACCCAACAGCCCAGCTAAATGGTGATTCAGCATAGACTGAACATTCTGAAACCATTCCAGCTTGGGCGATCGCACATGGTAGTGAAACCAACCGGCAAAAATCATCAGTGCCGCTGCTACCAGCGCACCAATCGCGGTGCAATACAGCTGAAACTCATTGGTAAAGCCTTCCCCACGCCACATTTGGAACAGCCCAGAGGTAATTTGAATCCCTCTAAAGCCACCCCCCATATCGCCATTGAGAATATCTTGGCCAATCACTGGCCACACCACTTGCGCGCTGGGCTTAATGTGGGTAGGGTCGGCCATCCAAGCCGAAAAGTTAGAAAAGCGAGCACCATGAAAATACATGCCACTCAGCCAAACAAACACAACGGCTAAATGCCCGAAGTGAGCAGAGAAGATTTTCCGCGAAATGTCTTGTAAATCATTCGTATGTGAATCAAAATCATGCGCATCGGCATGTAGGTTCCAAATCCAAGTGGTGGTTTTAGGACCCTTTACTAGGGTGCGATCAAAGTGCCCAGGTTTTGCCCACTTTTCAAAAGAAGTGGGCACTGAACTCTTCTCAGTCGCAACGCTAACCGGATTCTCCTTAGTTGGAGGACTGAGGGTCATGAGAACTCTCCTATGTAATGCAAATAAACTGACAACAGAAATAAGCTGGCCAATCAGCCGTCAGACTCAATCGTCTGGCATAGTCCATTGAATATCGGTTTCTAGAAAATCTGTTTCCTCAGAGAAGGCAGATAAGCTAGGTTGAGTCTTCTCTGCCGCTGCATGAATACCCAGATTGGCCCGAACAACAACGTCAGACCAGGTTGGCACAGCGGTCTTTTTGTAAGAAACCTGCGAGAGTGGATTGAAAGAGAACTTATCGAAGTCGAACGCGGCTAAATCTACCCCCAGCGCCGCCGACCAAATGCCAGCGACAGGCAACGCTGCCAAACAAAAGTGAACAGCCCTTGAGCTTTTGAATCTCGCACCTTTCCAGAGCAGACCTTGCTGGTAGCTTTGAGCATGTTCAAAGCTGTAAGAGTCTGATTTAAGCACTGCCCCCTTGGCTGAGGCAATCTCTCTTTTATGGGTCGCTTTCTTATCAATTTCGCTTTTAGCCGGTGGGCGAAGTAGCGTAGAAGTCACCAGAGATCCATGGACCGCACACAGCATCGCACCACCCAAAACGCCAACCACTCCCATCTGATGCAGTGGGCTCGCCAGGATATTGTGATCTGCCTGAAACTGAAGCATAAACGTAAAAGTGCCTGAAATTCCGAGGGGCATGCCAGAAGCAAAGCCGCCCTGGCCTACTGGATACACCAACAGCACCGAGACAGAAGCAGCCACAGGAGCAGTAAAAGCCAATGAAATCCAAGGACGCATCCCCAGGCGATAGCTCAGCTCCCACTCTCTATCTTGATAGCTGATAATGCCGATAATAAAATGCAGCACAATCAATTGATAAGGACCACCGTTGATCAGCCATTCATCTAAAGAAGCAGCCTCCCAAATGGGATAAAAATGTAAACCAATTGCGGCTGAAGTAGGCACCACCGCAGCCGTAATCAGATTGTTGCCTGCGAGCAAAGAGCCCGATACTAGCTGACCGGTTCCATTCATATCTACAGCGGGTGCAGCAATGATTGCTAGCACAAACACAATGGCCGCCGTAGACAATGTAGGAATAGCAAGCACACCAAACCAGCCAATGTAGATTCGATTTTCAGTACTGGTTACCCAGCGGCAAAAGCGCTCCCAGGGGGATAGAGGGAGAAACGCTTTTTCAGTGTTATCGGTGTTTTTATCAGCGTTAATTAAAGGACTTTCGAGAGTTGTCGCCTGCTCCAACTCAAACGGTTGTTCAAATCGATCAAAGGCGCTTGTTCTACCAAAGCCAGTTTGTGTCATTTCATGTTTCCTATGATGGCAAAACAGTTGATCAACCTATCCCAATTGATTCCGTCAACCATAAAAAGGAAAAATGGAGAACTGATGGAAACGCTTTTATTTTTTACAAACAGTTACACGAAACATTGTTTTATGTTTAAGTGCCAGGCATGAATTTCACCAAGAGTCTAGATATCTAGGTAGCGGATGATTTGACTTCTGAAAATATAGTTAACAGATAAGCAGTTAGTAGCTTGCCTATTTAGAGCAGAGCCCAGTAAAAATGCCCAGCTCGCGATCAGCGTTCGCTTTTCCATAAAGTCGTACAGTAACGTCATACGGTCAGAATATGCAGCTAGTATTCCATATATCTTGAGCGGGATATCTCCAACCGCATACTCCAAAAAATCATTACCAAACGCCCGTCCTCTCTAAGTAAGGAGAGAACTCCGGCAGCGACCACCGCAGCGCCAAGCTATCAGCCACCCGGTAGCCTACATCCAGCCGAAAACGAAGCAATCGTTCAGCCCCTTCATAGGCACTTACTTCTGGGCCCTCCCAAATAACTTCAGCCGTCCCCGTCAAATACAACAAATCTCCTGTTTCAAACGAAATAAACAGCAGCCCAGCACGCGGGTTCAGGGCAATGTTGCCAAACGTATTAAAGTGATGATTTCCCGAGAAATCTGGCACGGTGAGCACATTCTCCTCAACTCGAACAAATCCCGGTTTGCCGCCACGATGAGAAACATCTACGCCGCTAGCGAGGCCTGCTTTTGAGTCTTGGTAAGCGGTAGCAATGAAAAAAGTATCTGCGGTGGAAATCAAAGCCCTGTCAGCTTCGGAGAATATTTCTATAGTTTGAACCAGATTAGGCTCACTACCATTTGAGTTAGTACTGCTATCCGTTTGATTCTTGGGATGTGAGTCAGTAGATGCAGAGTCAACAACGCTGCGCGCTTGAATGTATTGAGGACAGTTACCAAAGCTCTGCTGTACCTGCACCTCAAAACCATCTTCACCAATAGCCTTCACCTTGCCATTCAGCCGGTTACGACGACGCGTATTCAATTCAATGCCCAAAAATCCAATATCCTTTCCCTCTGCTAAATTATTTACCAGCGGATCGCCAGCCAAAGGACTTATACTTACTCGCAGTGTGCGCTCATCTGGCGTAGAAAGGAAGCCCGGATCACCTACCAACAGTGAAGCCCAGGGACGCCCCTTTGAATCTAGCGTGCCAACAGTGATATACGACAGCTGCGCAAAAAACTCGCGATGCTGAGGGATTAAGGTCGTCCGAATCATTCTTCGGGCCTGCTGATCGATGCGTTCTTGCTCTCCTAGCTTTGCCTGAATGTCTTACTCGCCCTGATGAAAAGGTGATTGCGACTGTGTCCAACCCGGTATTGCCATATTGCTTCTTCAGTCTGTAGAAGGATTCGTACATTTGTATATGCTTTCCATTATGAAATAGTTCGCACTCTTCGTTGCTTCAAAGAATAAAGGCCCTGTCGCTACTTCTAGCGACAGGGCCTTTACCTGTACCTGCTATTTGCCTAAAAGGACCAGTCGACAAGGACTCAGTCACAGAGCAAACTATCGGACTTCAACAGCTTCTACAAGGACTGTTTGCTCAGAAGCGGGCTGGTAGCTAACTTCCTCAGCCGCGCCCAAGTTTAGCTTGCCAACCATAGCTGCGACTTTCTTGTCCAGCCCTTTGCTGACGACAAACTGTGTCAGGAGCGTGCTCACCATAGATAGCACGATAGGTGCAATCAGAAAAGAGAACAGACCGTGCACGGTAAAGCCAGGGACAAACAGTGTGGCAAACCAGAAGCAAAAGCCGTTGATGACCAGAGAGAAGCTACCCAGAGAGAGTAGCGTGATAGGGAGTGACAAAAGCTTGATTAAAGGCTTGATAGAGCTGTTGATGAAGCCAATAGAGATAGCTGCAAATATGGCGACTGGAAAGGTTGCAATGGCAACGCCAGGCACAAAAAAGTCAACAACAATCAAGCTCAGCGCGGTCACTAGTGTGGTTAAAACAAATCCCAACATAATCTTTTCCTCTTTAATAAATGAGTGAAGGCATCGTCTTTGGCCTTCAGTGTTTTCTCGTTTCTTTGACTCTTTTAGTTTGCCAGAGTGCCCAGGGTTCTCATAGTGTAGAGAACCCACAAAAAGCGAGTGAAAACCATACTCACAGAAGGATTCAGCCAGTAGAAAGGTTCGGTTTTTACAGCCGGTTCTCCTTTCTACTTATGTGGTACCGCTAGTGTTTTTAATACAATCTCTCTACACGTTCACAAAGGATTCAGCAGTCAGCGTAGTAGTATCTACATCTCTTAGCTTTGCAATCGCACTATCGCCCACAAAGATATGACGCTTTTCAAAAGAGAGGTCGCTAAACGACAGCCTGCCGCTAAGGCCGATTTTGTCGAGACCCACTTCAAAGTCGGTAATCGTATCGAATCCTTCAAAGGCAGAGAGGATAAATGTATCAGCGCCGCCGCCTTCTCCGTGACGATCGCCTGTAAGTCTGTCGTCACCTAGGCCCCCGCCCAGAACGTCATCACCGTCATCACCGATGAGACGGTCGTCGCCGTCACCGCCGAAGAGTGCATCGTTACCGGCTTTGCCAATGAGGCGATCGCGCCCCGCCCCGCCATAAATCGTATCGTCGCTACCCGCACTCAATGCGCCCTTGTCACCCTTAAGAACATCATCGCCGTCGCCACCATAAAGGGTATCTTCGCCCTTACTGCCTACTATCAGGTCATCGCCCGCACGACCGTAAAAGGTGCCACCGCCAAGCGTCCCGTTGGCAGCGTTTGCTCGAATCTTGTCATCTTCCCGCGTACCAACGACAACAGGTGACGCCTCAGCACCATTGATAAAAGACTGCGCTTGAATAAAGGCCTCGGTCCCTACCGTATTCCCTAAAATGCGACTGTTAATATCTCCCTCATCGAAGTGAATCCCGCCATACACACGAGAAGCCCCCGCCTCATCGGCCGCGTCAGAAAAGCTATCCCAAGACAGCGTCACTTCCTCAGTCGGCATTAAAAGAGGCTCAAAGCGCGACTCTCCCGGCCCGAAGGTAACCTCGCCGCCAAACGCATCGCTGCCGCTAAACAGCTCTAGAATCACAGCCCCTGCTGCACTAAAAGAACTATGGCCAGAGGTATACTCCGCAAACGGTGGAGACGGGGCACTACCCGGCGTTTGATAGGTCAAAAAATCTGTTGCCAAGATGGTTTGAGTGCCTTCACCCGGCCCGGCCCACGCCTCAATGGCATAACCACCCAGCTCATCGCTGTACTCGCCAATCAGGCCCAGCTTCCCCAGCTCACGAATAGTGCGCACGGGGCGAGCATAGTCGTAAGAGGTCTTAGCTTCCCACGTCGCAATACCGGCATCCATAGCAGCATTGCCCAATGTGAAAAACATCTTGGCATCGTCATCTAGCGTATGATCGTCTCGCGAGGACACGTACTGGCCAAACGACATCCAGGTACCCGGTGGAAAAGACGTACCGCCGCCATCTTCCCAAAACTCAGCAATCAGCTTCTCCTCATCGGTGAGGTTGGCGCTGTACTCAACAACTTGCTCAGCCTGCACAATAAATTCAGGATTGATGATAGTGCCAATCAACTCTGGAGAAATCTCAAGCGTAGTGCCATCTGCCAGCGTAATCGTGCCTGCTGCCAAGTCTGTTGTTGCCCCCTCAACGAGGAGAAAAGGCTGCGGTGCTACCGGACGAACTGCATCAACAGAGTCTAGTCCAAAGCTTTCGACCATGCCCCAGTGAGGCGTCAAAAATTCTTGCAGGCGGCCATCGACTGAATCAATCGGCACGCGTTCTGCAGTCCACTTTTCTATATCTTGAACGTTGCCAGATACGTTGACTGGCATGTAGTCTACGGTGCTCTCATAGCCATTTGTTTGATTCGAGCCGTCGTTTCGCCGGTAGGCCATCAAGGCCTCGGCTGACACATTGCCAATCCCTGCTGCGGTAGTAGTGTCTGTAGTGATGTTGGCAGTGTCGTACCCTAGCTCTGCCATAACTGAGCTGAATAATTCTGCCTGCTCAGGGAAAAGCTCTGTGAGCACCCTGTAAGCTGAAAAGCTCATTGCTTCAGCTTTGTTTTCTTCAGTATTTTCTGCCGCGCTGCGCTGTAGGTTGTCGCCTAGCTGAGTGCCCACTGCCTTAGCATCGTACGCGGCCCAGGCATCGAAGATGGCTGTGTGCAAAATGCCATATGCTCTCGACGCGACCGTTGGGCCAACAGCAGCGGTAATCACTGCTTTTTGTACGGCCCTGTCCCAAATGACGGAGATAGTAGGCGTGGCATCAGTGGCAGTTACGAGTTGGCTAACAGGATCTAGAATCAGCTGGCTATTCGAATTGGCAGCGGCTTTTGTCATAGGGTCTCAGGCGTAGAAACGTAGAAAAAATACTTAAAGAGTGTAGTCCCCGAGCAGTATTAAGTCAGAGCCTCTCAGTATTTCTGACCGGTGCGAAAGCCTTTAAGCCTTCACATCTCAGGCAACAGCTTACGAATCTTGGTGTTTATACTCAGTGATTGAGTCTAAATGCGTACAAAAATTCAAGCATGCTACGCAGAAGGGTGGTCCTAAACGGGTAAGGATAATTCTATCGATAAGGCGATGCGATCGCTTAATCGATTGCGCAATGATAGAAGGGTCGTAACTTTACCTGTTCTAGTGACTTCTGTTCTCCCGACTTGTCCTGATTGCCATTCCGAT
>JBHJIY010000237.1:0-11094 GCA_050042985.1 Phormidesmis sp.
GAAGCCAACTGCGTGGGCGGATTGGATGCCTGCCCATACGTCTTGCCAGCGCGATTTTCCCTTTCCGCCAATGATGGTCTTGAAGGTTTCAGCATTGAGTGAATCTAGGCTGATGTTGATGCGGTTTAGGCCTGCGTCGTATAGCGGTTGTGCTAGCTCTTTGAGGCGGAAGCCGTTGGTAGTGAGGGCGAGGTCTTGAGTTTGGGGAAGGTGGGCGATCGCTTCCACCAATTCCACAATGCCAGGCCGCAGCAATGGCTCACCACCGGTCAGCCGAAAGCGCGTAAACCCCACAGGAATAAAAACTTCCTTTAGCAGCAGCAAAATCTCATCGTGTGTCAGCCAATTTTCCTTGAGCGCATACTGAAGATCCGCACCTTCCGGCATACAGTACACGCACTGGAAATTGCAGCGATCGATCAAGCTGATACGCAGATAGTCGATGGGATTGGGCGCGGATAATGATTCGCGAATGGCAACCATTTTTATGTATTCGGGGTTTTATCTATCCTCTATCATTGGCAGATAAATGACATGATGTGTGTGCTTTATGAGCAAAAGTTGTGATGCAGAAATTGTGAATGAGTGAGCCAAGGCGCGGTTATACCTTACCTGTGTTTGCCTGTGCGGGCGCGATCGCAGCTCTCTACCAACTCAAAAGCAAAACCGCCTTAGACGCAGTTTCCCTCCATCTCATCGAACCAAACGAAACGGTAGACATTCCCATAGAGCAATCCTCTTTGCTTTCTAAAAATGAAGCGCTTGCCATCACGCGCAGTGATCCTGGCGACAATTTGGATTTGACGCGTAATACCCCAATTTGGTCAGTTGTCCGTTGGGCCAATTCAGAACAAGCTGAACAAATCGTGCTAGAAGGCGGGGAAGGTATTGGGCGACATGCCAGCGGCGATGCCATTTATGCGTATGCCCAGAAGCTGATGATGAGTGCGTTGTCGGCTCAGCTGAGCGACGGCCAAAAGATTCGAGTGAAGATTATTTTGCCGGAGGGTCGGCGTTTGGCTTTGCGCACTTCTAACTCGGCCTTTGGGGTGGTGGATGGTCTTTCACTGCTAGGTACAAGCGGGATTGCGCAGCCTTTGAGCGCGCCAGGTCAACTAGCAGAGTATCGAGAAACGCTGAAGCAGAAGGCTGCTGACTATAAGGATCTGGTATTCTGTCTGGGAGAAAATGGTTTAGATTTGGCCCTGAAGTCAGGGATTGATCCAGACCGACGGCTGAAGACAGCGAATTGGATTGGCCCTCTGTTAGTAAAGGCTGGAGAACTCGATGTAGAGTCCATTTTGCTGTTTGGTTATCACGGCAAGCTGATTAAGCTGGCGGGAGGCATTTTTCATACGCATCATCATGTGGCGGATGCACGGCAGGAAATTATGGCGGCCTATTGTGCGCAGGCAGGGTTGCAGACGGTGGTGGTTCAGCAGGTGTTAGAGAGTCCGACGACAGAAGCGGCTTTGCAGGTGTTACGAGGGCTAGATCAAGCTGGTGACACGGACTGGACTTCGTGGGTGTATGGCATTTTGGCGGAGCGGATTGATGAGCGATCGCGCGCCTACATCCGTACCCATACCGAAAGAACGGTTAAAGTTGGCAGCGTTCTATTCGATCGCAGTAGACAGATTATTACGACTAGTACTCAAGGAAACACTTTGTTGCCTTCTTAAGAATCTCGTGATGTTCTAAGGGGCATCGGGTTTGCTACTGTAATTAAAAAGCAAATTAATAAACCAAGACGTCTCCGGGAAAGTACTGGAGAAAGCGCCTTTTTGCGCCAGTCCATTATCTCAGCTAGTCCAAGACAAATTTCTACGCTCGACTGTCCAAAAAGTAGGTCTATTCCTGACGAGACCTAAGCTTTCGCTTATCCAGTTTTTGACCCAGCTTCTGCCATAGGTAGATCGTGCTCTTAACGTTCTAGCGTATTTCCTTCGCAGATTGCTCTAAAAGCCTCTAACGGTGCTTTACCAAAGACGCCAGCAAAAGAACTCAGGAGTGTCTATTTTTAGCACTCTCCACACCCGCAAACCAGACAAAAAGGATTATTGTGACCTCACAAACTTCCACATCACAACCCAAAACTGCCGATACCCCTGACCTTGGTGTTGCAGCAGGATCCTCCCCTTTGAACCGTCAAATGCTGGCGATTCTAGACTTTGGCTCACAGTACTCTGAACTGATCGCCCGTCGCATCCGCGAAACCGAAGTGTATTCGGAGGTTCTTTCTTACCGCACAACGGCGGAACAGCTTCGAAAGCTAAATCCAAAAGGGATTATTCTCTCGGGTGGCCCTAGCTCTGTATACGACAAGGGTGCACCTGCTTGTGATCCCGAGATTTGGAATTTGGGGATTCCGGTACTGGGCGTTTGCTACGGTATGCAGCTGATGGTGAAGCAGCTGGGTGGCCAGGTTGAGCGGGCAGAGCGCGGCGAGTACGGTAAAGCGGCATTGTTGATCGATGAAGTTGCTGGCTTGCTAAGTGAGGTAGAAGAAGCTTCGACGATGTGGATGAGTCACGGTGATTCGGTGACTCAGCTACCCGATGGATTTACGGTGTTGGCGCATACGGAGAATACGCCGCAGGCGGCGATCGCACATCCACAAAAGCGATTCTACGGCGTCCAGTTTCATCCAGAAGTCGTTCACTCAAAAGGTGGCAGCGCTCTAATACGCAACTTCGTGTACGACGTGTGTGAGTGTGAACCCACTTGGACTACTGAAGCTTTTGTTGAAGAAGCGATTCGCGAAGTACGTGCCAAAGTTGGCGATCAGCGCGTTTTACTAGCGCTCTCTGGTGGCGTAGATTCCTCCACCTTGGCCTTCCTTTTGCACAAGGCGATAGGCGACCAGCTTACCTGCATGTTTATCGATCAAGGGTTCATGCGTAAGCGCGAGCCTGAGCGGTTAATCGAGATCTTCGATAAGCGTTTTCACATCAATGTGGAATATATCAATGCGGGCGATCGCTTTCTCGAAAAGGTCAAAGGCGTCACCGACCCCGAGGAAAAGCGAAAAATCATCGGCCACGAATTCATTCGCGTCTTTGAAGAAGAATCCACTCGCCTGGGTCCCTTCGATTACCTAGCGCAAGGCACTCTATATCCAGACGTTATCGAGTCTGCGGATACGAATGTAGATCCTCAAACAGGTGAAAAAGTCGCCGTCAAAATCAAAAGTCATCACAACGTGGGTGGCTTACCAAAAGATTTACGATTTAAGCTAATTGAGCCGCTGCGAAAGCTTTTCAAAGACGAAGTACGCAAGGTAGGAACGGCAGTGAACTTGCCAGATGACATTGTGAGACGTCATCCTTTCCCCGGTCCTGGTCTGGCGATTCGCATTTTGGGTGAAGTGACTCCAGAGCGGCTACGTATCTTGCGTGAAGCGGACTATATTATCCGCCAAGAAATTCGCCGTAGTGATAGCTATCATGATTTCTGGCAGGCTTTTGGTGTGCTGCTACCGGTGCGCAGCGTGGGTGTCATGGGTGACCAGCGCACGTATGCATATCCGATTGTGCTGCGCCTAGTGAGCAGTGAAGATGGGATGACAGCGGACTGGTCGCGTGCACCGTACGAACTGCTAGAGAGTATCTCAAACCGTGTGGTTAATGAGGTAGACGGTGTGAATCGTGTGGTTTATGACATTACTTCTAAGCCGCCTGGCACTATTGAGTGGGAATAGCCCCGTCTGGAAATGGGTATTCATCTGCTGTATCTGTCCATAGTCCGTAGCCACCTTTCGTGGTTTACGGCACAATAGACCTACAGTAGCGGTGTACTTTTCGCTTCCTGGCTTTCCCGCTTCTTTCTTGTTTACCAGTATTCTTAGTCAATTTAGCTCTTCCCCCGCCATGAACTCTGACTCATTGCTCGAACTCATCCAAAAAGGCTATCGCGTCACGCTAGGTGCGGCTTCCACTGCTGTAGAAGCGGTGCAAGATCCTCAGCGCACGGCTGATGAATTTTCGGCAATTGGTACAGACTGGGAGCGCCTGGCAGACAAGCTTGAAGTGCGCGGTGCTCTCACAGAAAAAGAAGCCCGTGACTTTGTAGAAGGCGTAACGAGCCAAATGCCCGAGCCTTTTCGCAGTGCCTCGTCTCCTTTTACTTCAGGTGAGCCTGCTGAACCGCCTACCGTGACGACGGTTGCGACGCCTGTAGTGGATACTGAGCTGCAAGCAGAAGTGACGTCTTTGACTGAAGAGTTGATTGCGATCCGTCAGGAAATCGAAGCGTTGAAAAACAAAGACGCATAATCCTTAACTACTCGTATTAATATCGAATATCTGGGTAGAAAGCAGATCTAGCGGTAAAGCCAAGGTCTGCTTTCTAGTGTGTAGGTGTATCTCAGTCTTTTTAGAAGGAAGCTGTCAAGCAACTGCATATTCCGTTTGTTCACGTACTTCAACCGGCTGAAATGCTAAAACGATCCGCTCTTTAGGTACACCTGCTGCGACTAACTCCTTTGTGATGCTGTCTTCAATTCCGTCGTAGTGCATCCAAATCTTACTGTCGCGGATTTCAGCATGGACGATGCAACCGTGAACTCGGCGATGACCTTCCCACCCTTCGTTCATCAGCATGAAATGGCTTCTATCTTCGCTGGTGACAACATAGGTTTTGATGTCTCCATAGCGATAAGGTATGTCAGCGTAGTACTGAAGGCTACTCCTGATTGCTTCTCGCCACTGCTCCAACGTATCTACTGTGACATCTGTCAGATGAGTATCTATTGAGGTATCCATCGAATAATTTCCTCAGTTTTAGGATCAAACACAATAATTCTAAAGTCAGGTTCTTCTAAAAGGAGTTGACCTGCTTCCTCAAGAAAAATGGTATCAAACGTCGTTGAACTTACTGCCAAATACAAAATACGATCTGGCTCTCGACGCTGAAGTGTCCTGGCGTACATGAAGAATTGCCCCCACGCATTTTCTAGATCGTTGAGCGGAGAAGGGCTAGAAAAACTTTTGATTTCGACCGCAATCTTGTCTGCGCCTTTTTCAGCTGCGATGAGCTTTTCAGCGCCAAGGTCTATGTGGACAGAGCGTAAGCCCAACTTTAGCGTTAGCGGATCGTCTGTGATCGTCCAGCCATCTCTGATGAGAGCTGCCTTCACAGTATCATGATGAAAATCCTTGGCTGGCATAGAACACTAGTTGTATTGATTCGTGGTGCCGTTAGTTCATTACGGCGAAGACTTGGCCTTAGGCGATCGCACTTCCCATCCCACCTTCAGGCGGTACATCTTGCCAACGGCCTTGACCCACTGCGCGGATAGCCTGCTTCAGAGAAACATCGCCTGTGTATAGTGCCTTACCAACGATCACACCAGACACGCCAGATGTTACAAGGCTCAAAAGGCTGAGTAAGTCTGAGACTGAACTAACGCCGCCCGATGCAATCACAGGCGTATCAATAGCGGTGGCTAACTCTCTAAGCGCTTCTAAGTTTGGTCCTTTCATGGTGCCATCGCGCTTGATATCGGTGTAGATAATCTCTGCCGCGCCCATGTCACCCATCCGTTTCGCGAGTTCTATAGCCATTACTTCAGAGGTCTCTAGCCAGCCGCGAGTTGCCACTTTGCCTTCGCGGGCATCGATACCCACGATGATTTGGCCAGGAAATTTTTCGCACAGCTGACCGACCAAGGCTGGATTTTCAACGGCGACAGTGCCTAAAATTGCATACTGTACGCCGAGCTCGAATAGGGCACTTACTCGTTCAGCATCACGTAAGCCACCGCCGACTTCAATCGGGATATCTATTGCGTCTGCGATCGCTCTAATCGCTTGCCAGTTTTCTGGCTTCCCAGCTTTCGCGCCATCCAAATCAACGAGGTGTAAACGGGTCGCACCCTCAGCCGCCCATTGCTGTGCGACTTCTACAGGGTTGTCGTTGAATATTTGAGACTGCTCGTAGTCTCCCTGAAACAGCCGTACGCAGCGGCCTTCTAACAGGTCAATAGCGGGGATGACATCCATTCAATTCAAAGCTCTTTTGTATGTTCTCTTGATGCGCTCGGCCTAGATTGTATCAAGAAAGACTATCGCTATTGCTGACTAGAATGAGTTGAAGCTTTCTAGCAGCAGTTGAATTCTGTCACCGTCTGGAGCATTGGGGTGCGATCGCAAATACCCCTTCAAGTCATGCCGTGCCAGCTCGTAATTCTGCATTCGGTGATGCAAAAGGCCGCGATCGCGCATTTGCCCAGCCGCTTCCGGCATTAATATCAGCAGCTTATCCAGCACGCTCACCGCCTCAGCATCGGCTTCCTGCTGAATGTAAATTGCCTTCAAATTCATCAGCATCCTAGCCAAGAAAGGCTTCGGCATTACTCCGCTCAAAAACTCAGATTTCCACTGTGAGTGCGGAAACAGCTGATGAAATTTTTGCTTACAGTCTGCCAAGAAGAGCACTTCGCCCTGGTGAAATGGATCGACAAATACCTCCATTTCTTCGATGACGGGCCGCACCAAAAAATGACCTGGCATCCCCACACCGACCATAGGAAAACGTAGCCGATGAGCAATCTCCAAATACACCAGTGACAGCGAAATTGGAATGCCGATGCGCCGGTCGATAACGCAGTTGAGATGGCTGTTGTCAGCGCTGTAGTAGTCCTTGATATTACCGGTGAACTTGAGATCGGTGAAGAGGTAGTCGTTGATGGCTTGAATGACTTTGAGCGGATAGCGCCGAGCGGGAAGGCGCGATCGCACCGCAGAGGCCATATCGTCCAGTGCTTCCAAATAACGGCTTGGATCCATGTCCCAGTATTCTTCCTGGGCAATGTATAGTGCTGCGGCTGCTAGGTTAATTCGCCCGTCGGCTTTTTGAACTTCCTGATAAAAACGTTGCCCAGCAGGGGAAAGTCTCATGGGTTCAGTGCGAAATGACAAAAGCAGCCGGGTTAGGGCTGCTTTATTGTATAGCGGACTTGAGTTGATATTAGGACTGATATTGCTCGACTAGCTGTCAGAGACTGAGCCTTCTGGCAGTGCAGTGGTGCCGTTGCCATTTGCGGTACTGTTCAAACCGCCGCTCAATCCATTGAGCGCACTTGCTAAATCTACGCCCGAAGCCTGCTTTAGCTGTGTCATAAAGGCGGTGGCTTGCGTGGCTAAGTTGCCAGATTGCGTATCCACTACAGTCACATTCTGTACGGCCACATCAGGTACTGTAGCGGTCAATGTTTTTAATAGTACTTCCAGTTTTTGTAGCAGGAAAATGTCGCGAGCGCTGTCTCCTGCTGAGACCCAAGATTCGGCCAAGCTACGGGTACCTTCGGCTTGTGCTTTACCTTCTTCAATGATGGTGGAAGCGCTACCTTTTGCCTGTGCGATCGCTCTCTTACACTCCGCCTCAGCTGGCGCAATCACATCCGCTTTCAGCTGCTCCATAATTTGCTTAATCCGCTCCTCCTGCACAGGCACATCTGCTTGGATTCGAGCCAGGGAAGCTGCAATTTCAGCCTCTGCTTCTGCTACGACTGCTGCGCGCATGGTCAAAGCGTCCTGTGTTCTTTGCTCTGCGGCTGCTTGAGAAATGCCGATATCTCGTTCTAGGCGACGCACAGCAGTGATTTTTTCGTTTTCAGCGGTTTGCACAGCGGATTCGGCCTTCGCCTCTGCTTCTGCAATTCGCGCATCTCGCTGTAAATCGGCCTGCTGCTTGCGACCAATTGAGTCGAGGTAAAGTACATCGTCTGAGATGTTTTGAATTTGCAGCGTATCCAGCACTAAACCCAGCTTTTCCAAATCCTCTTCGGCTTCATCTAGCAAGCTTTTAGCAAATGCTGTTTTATCTTCGTTGACTTGCTCTGGTGTCAGGCTAGCGAGCACACCACGCAAATTACCTTCTAGAGTTTCCTTTGCGATTGTCTCAATTTCTTTACGAGGTTTCCCTAGCAAACGTTCAATCGCGTTGTGAATGGTAGGTTCCTCACCTGCGATTTTGATGTTAGCCACGCCATCTACATGTAGCGGGATGCCACCTTTTGAGTACGCGTTCGATACTCTCAGCTCGATGATCATGTTCGTAAGATTCATTTTCATCACTTTTTCGAGCAGTGGCGTACGTAGGCTGCTACCGCCTTTCACTAGCCGATAGCCCACGTTGCGACCTTCAGTCTTGCGGGTGCTACCGGCAAAGATAAGCACTTCGTTAGGCTGACAAATGTAGTAAAGGTTTTTGACAATGAGGGCAATTAGGCCACTAGCGCCACCACCTAAAACCAAAAACGCGAGCAAAAAAGGCATGATTCAAATTCTCCAGATATTCTCTATGACTTGAGATAAATTGCTTAAAACTAAGGGATTTATGGGTGTCTTAGGCTGGTGTTCCAGAAGCTGCGATCGCCGCAGTGCTAGAACCATTCAGCTTATTCATAGCAGCAGTTTTGGCGCTTAGTGTGCCAACCACATCGATCCCAAGCGTGGCTTCTACCTGAGTCAAAAACTGCTTGACGATTTCGGGATACACGTTGGCTAGGCTTGCGATCGCTTTTCCATCTCCGTTATCAATCACATTCACATTCCCAAGCTGCACACGGTGAGGAATCGCCGCCGCTTCCTGCAAAATCATTTCAACCTGCTGTAGCAAAAAGATTTGACTGGCGTCTGCGCCTGTCTCTTTCCAGACCTGCGCCAGCATTTCGTTCACTTGCGCTGCTGCTTTGGCATTCTCAGCCGTGCCAGCCGCTGCCCCTTTCGCATGCAGTGCTTGTGCTTCTCGGCGAGCCTCGGCGGGTAGTACTTCGTCGGCTTGCAGTCGCAAACGCTCTAGCTTAGCCCTTGTTGCTTGTAGCTGCTGCTCAGCTCTCGCTCTGGCCTCTTTCGCCGCTGCCGATGTGCGCTCTTCCTCAGATTATGATCGTTGATCCAGCGCAGCTTTATTCTTGCTTAGTTCGTTGGTCTTTTCTTGAATAATCGTCAGCGCCTGAGACTTGAACATTTCAGCGCGCTTTTGACAGTCGGCTTCTATTCGCTCAGCTTCACCAATGGCGACCGCTTCGGCAATTTCAGCATCGCGGACAATTTTGGCAATCTGCCGACGGCCAATGGAGCTAAGGTAGTCCACATCGTCTGTGACGCTCTGCACTTTCAGTGTATCGAGCTGAAGGCCTAGTTTGTTCAAGTCACGGGCTACATCTTCTGCGATGCGCTCGGCAAAGTTGAGTCGATCTTCATTGACTTGTTCGGGTGTGAGGTTGGCGACGACTCCACGCAAGTTCCCTTCTAGTGTTTCGCGTACCACCCGCTTAATTTCGGATCGATTGCGACCCAAGAATCTTTCGATGGCGTTGCCGACAATTCCTTTGTTGCTAGAGACTTTTACGTTTGCGATCGCCTGAATATTCAGCGGCGTTCCTCCTTTCGCGTAGGAATTACTCACCTCTACCGGAATCGGCATGGTGGTCATGTCCATCTTTTCCACCCGCTCAATCACAGGTGTTACAAAAGCCCTACCGCCAAATACAACTCGGTACCCTACCTCTTTGCCGTTTGGTTGCTTGTACTGTCGTCCCGAAATGATCAAAATCTCATTGGGTTTGCAAATCCGTAAGCAGGCTTTGAGCAGAGCAATGATACTGGCTAAAACAATCAGCGTTACACCAATAGCACCCACGCTAAAAACGCCGACAGCGGCAGGTGGTGGTGCTGTTGTTTGGCCAATAGGTCCGCTCGCTTGTGCCAGCACAATAGACTGCTCAGCGGGTAACTGCTCCGCAAAATTCTCTGACTCAGCAGAATGTTTACTCATTGTTTTGTGGCTCCTTAAAAAACGTGGTCATTGTGTTCAACAGTTAACTTTTAGTTTCGCTATGTCTCAGCTTCGTTAAGCGCGTGTTTGTCGGAAACGACCCAGAGTCGATTTTGGCTGCGTCCTACAACGAGAATGCGATCGCCTGTCTGAAAGCTCGTTGTCTCATCTGTGCAGGCAATCAAATGCAGCGTACTGCCGCCCACTTCCAAGAAAACTTTGCCCTTACTGTTTTGGTCAAAAGGCAGTTCTACCGTGCCAGATAATCCCGAAAAGTCTTCATTGCGAACCAGGCTATCGACTTTACGGTGTTTGAGATAGCGCAGGATGCTGACGAGTGTGCCGCCGCAGATAATGCCCATCGTCAGTGCGATCGCAAAAATCACCAGCCAACCTAGTTCAGGCCCTATCACGCCCATCACTAGACCTGTCAGGCCAAAAAAGAACCCACCAAACGTCCAAAACTTAAAGCTTGTCAGAATCGACAGCCAACTAGGAATCCGCTTTCGCTTGCGAGCCGAAGACCTCAGCAGTTCTACATCTGTATCGATCTGAACATCGCCATCAAAGTCAGCGTCTAGGTCTGCATCAAAGTCAGCATCTAGATCCGCATCGACGTCAAAATCTGCATCCGCGTCTATATCAAAATCCGCATCTGCATCGACATCCATCCCATCAAGCAGGTCCCCCCCAACGAGGGATAGGGCGACAAAGGCACCGCCAATCGTCAAACAAAACCAATAAACTGACTGCACAATGGTTGCTCTAGAAATAAACGATAAAACGTGAGTCTATCCGCTCAGATACATCAAGGACTCTTGCTATATCGTGTATGTAGATACCCAAAATCATGCGTTCATTCCCGAAAATCTTCACATCACTTCCACCCATCAGAGCCCCCCAATGTCTCAGCGACAAAAAAAGGGAACACCCTTTTGAAAGAGCATTCCCTACATAGCTAATCAAATTAAGTTGTTAGTCCGATTCGACCTAACTAGGCTTCTTTTCAGGCATCAAGCACTTATCCGAATCACAACCCGCAGGCCCAGCTTCCACTAGCTCACCCGCATCGTGCTTCTCAAGCGCCGCATGAAAATTCTCAGTCTTTCGGCGAGACTGCACCGCTTTTAGCTCAGCCTCATACGCCTCCTTACTCACCGGCTCAAACGGTAACCGAGGAAACATCTGCAAATCATCGAACCGAGCCAGCAACGCTGCCGACACATAGCCCTCATCATTCTGAATCGCTTCAGTAATGCGCCGCGCCAACGGCTCAATCTCATTCTCCCGCAGCTCAATTGTTGCCGACGT
>JBHJIY010000238.1:0-18670 GCA_050042985.1 Phormidesmis sp.
GCTGATGGATGTGCTTAGCATCTACTAAGGTCACCACGGCGTCTAGGGTGATTTGCTCCTTCATGTCTTCATCGACAAAAAAGGTTTGAATCACCGGGGCTGGGTCGGCCAGGCCAGTCGTTTCAATGACCAAATGATCGAACTTGTCTCGGCGCTTCATTAGGTTGCTCACAATGCGAATCAAATCGCCGCGCACACTACAGCAAATGCAGCCGTTGTTCATTTCAAAAATCTCTTCATCGGCATCAATCACCAGCTGATTGTCGATGCCTATCTCGCCAAATTCATTGACGATAACCGCCACTTTTTTGCCATGCTCGTGAGTGAGAATGCGGTTGAGTAGCGTTGTTTTTCCCGCGCCCAAGTAGCCAGTTAGTACAGTCACCGGAACCGTCGCCGGGACACTATTTGCAACCGTTGCATTCACCATAACGCTACCCTCGTCATTTGAGCATGATTATCATTATCATACGCTAGGGGGTGCAACTTGAACCACTTTGATTCCTCAGTTAGCTATGATTCCTCAGTTAGCTATGCAAGCATGGCTGCTGCCTGCGCAGCTAACAATCGATTTAGAGCGTAAATGCCTTCCAATGCTTAATCATCCGTAGCGCTTCGACGGATAAAAAGACCCAAACAAACTGTAACAATTACTGCGGTTACAGCTGACGGCTCAGGAACCGCTTCAGGCGTTAGCAAAAAGGCTCGCTGTTGATTATCAACAACACCGTATCCAACAATCTGTCCAGCGTCATTGATCGATAGTGCGCCAGAGAGGTCCCAGCCGCTTTCTGTTGGAATTAGCGTTTGCAGGTCAATGTTTTTCCACTCATCTGCGTTTTTTGCCCAGAGTGTTGCAAATCGCTCGGTATCGGTGGCATTTCGCAGCTCGCCTACCGCTAAAGACTGGTTGTTGATCTGCCAGGCGCGCACGTAGGTTCCCGGATCTTCTGTGAGTACGGGCAACAGCTCAGGTGAAGTCTCCCTAGCGCCCCAATACACTGTTACATTCTGACCGTCAGCAGTGGCGCTGCGCCCAACGACTTCACCCGCATCGTTAATGCCCAAGGCAACACTTGTTTGGTCAGGTGCTAATGCCTCAAGTGGGGTAATTGATTGGATGGACCCGTCCGAGTTGAACTGCCACAGTCCAGCATCGGTGGCTGCTGGACCGCCGCGATTATCGCTGACGCTAAAGCCAGGAGCCTGTTTTGCCGTATTAAGATCGAAAATAAAACTGCGGATGTCACCAGGAAACGTTCCAGCATCGTTCAGAACAGAATTGCTGCCAGGCACAGAGACAAAGGCTCGCTGCCAGATATCTTCGCCAGGAACATCCGGCAAGGGGGCGCTGGCGGTGCCAACAATCCATCCATCTTCAGCGATCGCACGCCCTTCCCCTCTCGGTAATCCGCCCAAGTTCCCCAGATTAACCAGCTGTTGACCGTCCTGCCAAAGCGCAACGTTGTCAACGCTACTGCTACGACCATCCCAAGGGCGAACATAATCTATCCCGGTACTCAGTGCGCCAGTGATGTCTCCACTGTTGTTAATGTCGTAAGCAACCCCACCAAAGCCTAAATCTGGGAGTGTTTTCATGCTGCCATCAGACCAAACAAAGGCGCGGTTAACACCGTCTGCACCCTCCGATACGCCAACAACATCGCCGGTTTCGTTAAGCCCGTAGGCCAAGGACGACTCGCCTCCTAGCGTTCCTAAATCGGTAATATCGTAGCGATCAGGAACAAACGCATGGGCAGGCATAGACTGAAAAAAAGTCACGGCAGCTAGCGAGAACGCGCCACCACCCACACTCAATAGTGTTCTCAGCATTAATGTTGTTCTCAGCATTACAGCCAAGCGATAGTGAATAACAATATGTACGTCGAAAAAGTCTTTGCTAGGACTAGCAAGACAGTGACCGCTGCCGACGCCGACGATTTAATAGCAGCGCAATGACACCTACTCCGCCCAACAGTCCAGGTTCTGGCACCTTAGTTGCCGTCATTCTCTGACCCAGCTGCTCACCCGCACTAGGATCGCCCAGTAGCTGAGATCGGGTACGGGTATAGAAAGCAACATCTAGATGGGGGCCGAACCCAGTCTCAAGATCGGGGAATTCATCGCCAAAGTCAGTGAGATGCACATGTGGAATAGGCTCACCGTCAGGCGCTGGCGCTGCTGACCAAAAATTCACCCCGGTTTCCCCAGCTGGTTCGCCCGCGTCATCAAACAAAGGCGTGTACTCACCGATGTCGATACCGTTGGGCTCATCAAAAAAGCCATCTTGTAAAATTTCTTGAGTTTGGGTATCGAAATTAAAGTTGAAATTGGAGTAGGTCAGGTGATTGTCTTCGAAAGTCTTAATCAAGCTGTTGCCTGGGTCAAAAAAGGAGATATCGAAATCTGTTAGGCCGTCTTTTCGAACGATACCGTCCGTGTAGTTCTGAGTTTCATCGTAGCTAAAAGTTCCCTCTGCCCGATATCCCAGAATTTGCCCAGTCCATTCGGTGCGAAACGTAACAGCCGACGCCGACTGAGCAAGTCCTAAAGCTAGGCTGATTCCGACTGCAACGGGAACGTAACGTCTGACAAGACGCATCTTACTGATTTCAAGCATGGGGCGACCTCACAAATAAGAATAATTATCATTCTCAATTTACAAGAAAGCACGGATGAGGATATAAAGTATTGATGAAGGCTCTTATGCAAATCCCTTGCCACGAAGGGCCGAAACCGGGCTGCGCGATTCGCGATAGGACACCTGTTGGAATCGAACGCTACCCGTATTCGGGTTGTACAGCGTATAGCTAGCATGACCAGCTAAGCGACCCACATTGCCCACGCCGATAATCTGCCGAGGCTTTAGGCTCTGTTGCTGCGGGGTTCCGGGGCTCTGAACTGCGCCGAGGGTTTCTACCGTGGAGGTGACTTGAGCCTCTGATAGCTGGCACTGAAAAGCTAGCCCAGAGCGCCCGCAAAAGAGAGAATTCGCATCGGTGCGAAGCAGGCGGTCAAGCAGTGTGAGCGGGTTTGTATTTGGGGTGAGTTCATCATCACAGCCGAGGGTGCTGCCGTGAATAAACAGGCAATCCAGCTCAAAAAAACCAAAGTCTAAACCACGTAGCCAGTTTGTTGTATCGCGAGAAACCGCGTTCCAAAGCTGCTCGACGGCTTCAGCGCCATGCTTGTCCTTGAGCGCTTCCGCATCCGGGTCAAGTCTTAAAGCGTGAAGATTGAAGAGTTGTTCTTCCCACCAGCCCAGGCAGATTTGGGGCGGGAGCGATCGCTGCTGCCGAACAAACTGCACTAGCGCTTCCGACTCCACGCGAGGGCCAATCAAATCTCCTAAAATGAAGAGTTCTTCTACGCTGACGCGCTGCTGTTGAATGTCTTTTAGCACCGCTTTATAAGCGGCTAAATTACCCTCAATGCCGCTGAGAATCGCCCAAACCATAGCCCGTATTTCCGCAAAAGAACAAGATTCCGAAAAAGAATAATAAAAAGGATAGATGCCGCATTAAGGGAGAAGCAGTTTAATAGCATCCTCGTTATCAACAATACTGCCGCCCTCACCCTAAATCCCTCTCCCGATGGGAAAGGGACTTTGAATCCGATCCCCTCTCCCATCGGGAGAGGGCTAGGGTGAGGGCGGCTCGGTACATTACTTACCGGCCAGTCCCTAACGTTCACAAATGTGGGCCGGATCGTCTGCTTTTTCAGCAAACTCTAGCCCTTGAGACAGCCGCCAAGAAAAGATGGGCGGCAACCCTTTGTCGATAATGGCAGCGCAGGTTTGATCATAGTCGTAATCAACTTCGCGAAAGCTCGTTTGCTCGCTGAGCGTATCGTAAATCACGTAGGTGGCCTGGGGTTTGCCGTGGCGTGGCTCGCCAACAGAACCGGCGTTGATAATTCGCTTTAGCGGCGTGGTAAGCGTTTGACTGGCTTGTTCAGGAGCCTGTTGTTCAAGTGTATGGCTTGATGTGTTTTTAGAGGCGGACTCGTCTCCATTGACCACTCGAATTTGAAGTTGTCCGTCGCTGAGTGTGCGAACGTAGGGCACATGGGTATGCCCGCAAAAGAGAACGTCAGCGCCGGTTGACATTACCCGCTCCAGGGCGAGGAAAGCGCTGGTTTCGGGTAGAAGATATTCATGCTGGCTCTGAGGACTGCCATGCACAAAGCAGAGATTCTCGTGGCGCAGGGCCAGCGGCATTTGGGCGAGGTACTCGCGAGTTTCGGCAGTGACTTCGGCGTCTGTCCATTCGTGGGCGATGCGACCGCGTTTTTCGGCCAGTAGCGAGGGATAGCTGCATTCACAGGCCTCAAGACCGTCGATGATGTCTTCATCCCAGCAGCCTTGGCAGGCGGGAATGTTGCGATCGCGAATTATCTTCACGACTTCATTCGGGTAGGGACCGTATCCTACCAAATCACCTAGGCAAAAGGTCTTGTCTGCACCTTGCTGATCAATATCGGCAAGCACAGCTTCTAGCGCGGCTAAATTGCCGTGAATGCAAGAGATAACGGCTATTTTCATGCGGCCTCCTGAGATAGGTAATTTTGAGATTGCTTGAGTGCGGCCTGATGAGCCTTTAGGGTGGCATCGGTTAAACAACAGTCTTGTAAGGTAGCTGCGATCGCTGATTTATTCAATCCAACACCGATCATTTCAATACCACTAAACCGCTGCGGACGACCATCGAGCCACTTCGGCAAAGGCAAATCCTGGTAGGTCGTCTCCTGCTGCGGCAAATGATCAATATAAATCGACTGCCCATCAGCCAGTTCTAAAACAGCCTTTGTCCGCATCATTTTGCCGTAGGCTCCCTGCACCAGCTCTTGCCAAAACGTCTGCAAACTAGCCGGGTCAAGGACTTGGCCTTGCAGCCCAGCCTGCCACACATCAGTGGCTATGTTTGAGTCAGCGTCTACGCTAGGAAAGGTGTTAATTATCACCTCATCTGCCCACTTTTCCCAGTGGGAGCGAGTAGGGCAATGGGCACTGATCACCGCCACTCTATGGTGAGGCACCTCAGCAAGCATGGGTATATCTAGGCTAAGTGGGTAGCCCAGCTCCAGGTATATAGCCTGATTTCCAGACGCCAGCATGGATCTAGCCAAATTAGCCTCGACTTGTAGGTGGGGAACATCGAGCCGCAACCGGCAGGCATCTACCCCGACCGTAACCGGGCTGATATATAGCGGTGAGTTCGGGCTATCTGGCGCGGTCAACTGATCCCGAATCCAGCGAGTTTTTCCCGCGCCTAAAGATCCTGCTACAACGGTTAACATAGGCAGATTATTTTGAGATGCGAGCGAAAATGATAATCATTATCATATAATATTGGGCAGTATTTAACCAATCAATGAAGAAAATATTTCCTTCAATATATAAAGGCTAAGTTTGAGTATGCGTCGAACTGACATTGCGGTAATTGGCGCGGGGCCGCAGGCGCTGACGCTGGTAACTCACCTGCTGCAAAAGAAAAAGAAAATGCGCGATCGCCTAAGCGCGGGACTTTGCCCTGGCTTTCAAGTGTTCGACCCGAGCGGCACTTGGCTCGCTAACTGGCACCGACAATTTGCCGCTCAAGAAATTCCCCATCTGCGCTCACCAGCAGTACACCATCCCGACTGCAACCCCCACACTCTGCTCTCCTTTGCTGAGAGACGTCAGGACGAACTGCACCCACCGTACAATCGGCCGGGGACGAAGCTGTTTCAAGAGTTTTGTGAAACAGTAATTGACCGCTGGCATCTACGAGATCGGGTGACGAAAGCTCAGGTGGTGGGGCTAACGCCTCAAAAGGGGCGATTTTGCTTGACCCTGGCCGACGGGCAAAAGGAGAGCGCCCGCCGGGTTGTTCTCGCAACTGGCTCAGCAATTGCCAAAATGCCGAATTGGACAAAACAACTCACTCAGTATCCACCCGAGCGGCTTTGCCATGCTCAAGCGGTGCATCTACCAGCCTTGCGTACGCTAGCTGGAGAAACGGTGCTGATTGTGGGGGGAGGGCTAACGAGCGCTCACTTGGCAAGGGGTGCGCTAAAGCGAGGTGCAAAGGTGCTATTGCTAAACCGACGACAGTTTCAAGAGAAGATTTTTGATGCCGAGCCCGGTTGGTTAGGCCCAAAGTATTTGAAGGGCTTTGAGGCAGAACCCGATTGGGAAAAGCGCTGGCAGATGATTCAACAGGCGCGAGATGGCGGTTCATTTACGCCCGAAGCGCTCACCCAGTTACGAAAATTCTCCCGAGATGGCCGAGTTGTTCTTTATGAGCATTGCGAGATTGTAAGCGCAGCCTGGCAAGAGACTCACTGGCGAGTGCAGTGCAACAACCTAGCCGTGCATGATTGCTTTGAGCATCAGCCAATTGATCGGATTTGGCTAGCGACTGGAACGCAGATGGATATTACCTCGCATCCAATCTTAGGAGAGGTTTTGGCGCAACACCCTACAGAAATTGTTGGCGGACTGCCCGTATTAGATGAGCACTTGCGGTGGCCAGGATGTAATTTATTTTTGATGGGGCCTTGGGCCGCGTTGCAGGTAGGGCCAGTGGCTAGGAATTTGTTTGGGGCGAAAATGGCGTGCGATCGCATTGTGCCAGCTCTGACAAAAGCGAGTATTGGTGCAGGCAAATCAAAAGATTAATACAGCGCACCTCTGTGTAGTCTTTGCCTCCCTAGCCCACTTCTCCCGCAAACCCAAAGCCTGTTCTAGAGCGCTTAGCACTATTTTAGATTCCCTTGATTTAAGTCAGGGCGGACCTTTAGGCAAATTGCGATCGCGCTAATATTGTCATGCCCGTTCACCTCGTTTGCTAGCGACACAAGGTCGCCAAGCCCTTTTTCTAGCGCGACCTTCTCTCGCAGCAGCGGGTCAATATGGCTACCCACATAATCTTCAACCAAATCATTATCACTCAGACCATCCGAGCACAGCAGCAGCAGCGTATCTTCCGAGAAGGTGAGATAGCTCACACTGGGGTCCAAGTCTTCTGAGTCTCTTGGGCCTAGGGCCTGTGTTAGCTGGTAGGCATCTGGCCGTTCATAGGCAACATCTGGATCAACCCCGCGCTGAATTTCGCGCTGGCCTACTTCGTGATCGGTCGTCATCTGCACCAGGCCCACTCGCCTAGAGTGCTTGTACAAACGGCTGTCACCCACGTGCGCCACAATGCCTTCTGTACCTTGCAACAGCACCATTACCAGTGTGGTACCCATGCGCTCGTGGCCTGCTCGCTGTTCCTTTTCGTTCACATCATAAATCGCCTGATTTGCCAGCTTTACGGCTTCTACGACTGTGCTTTCATCTGGCAAAGCGGCAGGCTCAGCACTTGGCAACGGCGCTGGCCAGTGAGTTTCAAAGTACTGAGTTAATGTTTGCGCTGCTAGCTGACTGGCGACCTCACCGCCCTCATGGCCGCCCATGCCGTCACACAAAATGTACAGACCATGCACCGTCGTCGACTGGCCGCTATTGTCTGAGTGCTTTTGGCTACTCCTTGCAATCAAAAAGCAGTCTTCATTGTGGTCTCGCTGACGCCCCACGTCGGTTTGTCCCGCATCATCTAGCGATACCAGCTTCATCGGCAGCACCATGGTGGCATCGCCCCCTTCTGAGAGGTCAGGAAGGTCTACTGGATCTTGCAGCACCGTATCTCCCCAAATATCTTTTTCTAAAGCATCTTCTAAAGGGTCGCGTGCGGTATCTTCGGGTGAGGTCATATCAGTGGTCGTACTTGGCGGCAGGGTCATGGGCAAAGGCAGCGGAGCAGTCGCCGCCGCAGTCGTTGTTTCAGTTGTTGTTTCAGTTGTTATTTCACGGGCTGTTTCAGCTGCCGTTTCCATGGTGGTAGCAGCTATCTCAGAAGCAGGGACTACAGCGGCGGTAGGGGTAATTGCGGCTGGTGTGGAAAGCAGTGCCTTGCCAATATCTGCTAGCTCACCGCTGAGTTGCTCTAGCGTTTTGGCTGAAGAGACCGCCATAATGAGCTGTCTAATTTGCCTGAGGGACGCGACTTCCCCTCGGTGGGGCTGGGCTAGCAGCGACTGCAAAAATACTTTTAGATCCGACAGCTGAGGCTGCTGAGCATTGGGGTCACTTGCGGGTGGAATAAATCTTCGAATGCGCAAGGACTGGTCGGTGTCGATGCCTAAGTTGTCGGCTAGCAGTAGGCTAGAGCGCCACTGAGGCACAGGTTCCAGAGCTGTCCACAGCTCTATGAGCCGATACATCCAGTACACTGGCTGCAATGGATCGACCGCAGTCGAAAAAGATTTAACAATAGAGGCGATGGCCGGGCGCTCAGGTGTGATAAGTAGCGTGGTGTCTCCCCATTCCCAGGCGTCGTATAGCGGGGGTGCGGCTTCTGTAAGCAGCAGATAGGGATAGGCCGATGCCGGTATTTCAGCTGTCGACTGGAGTGTAGCTAGGTTGGGTGCGGTTTCTGCTTGGGTGAGTTTTGTCAGCTGCTGTTGAATGGGCGATCGCACCTCAGGCGTCGTATCGCTCACGTGGGCCCTACCTTGGCTGAGCACCGTCAGTACCTGGTAGCGGCCTTTCTTAACTTCTACCGTTTCAGCCGTTTCTGTCGTCTCAGGCGTTCCTGTTTCCGCGTCACCAGGTGTCAGGTATGTCGCTGGTGTCAGCTTGACATTGCCTGGTGGCATGAGTCGGATTTGCAAAACAGGCGGCACTGGCACGGCAGCAGGCGTGCTCAGCGGTTCACCGCACTGCTGGCAAAATTTGTGATCGGCAGGATTGGTGAACTGACAGTTACCGCAGATAAGCATATCGGGGTTTAATCGTTGGATTTTATGGGGAAGTAGCCGTTACGCTGAACGGGTTCGGGTGCATTTCCAGATGATGCATTCAACTTTTATGTATTTAATGTTAGCGATGCGCGGGGCCTAAGCATGGATTATGCCTGATAATGGCGCTAAAAATTAGTCGGTGGCTAACGAACGTCGTTAGCAGATTACCTCAGCGGCGAGGAAGCCTACGTACTTCTTCTGGGGTGAGGTCGCGCCATTGCCCCGGCTGCAAACCGGCGAGGGTGAGTGGCTTTTCCGCTGTGGGTTTATCTGTCTGCGATCGCGGCTTATTTGCTCTGCGTTTGGCAGTAGCACCACGAGCGGACTCCGATGGCAGTAGCACCGCGCTACGGACCAGTCGTAATGTGGGAAAGCCTACGGCTGCTGTCATTCGCCGCACTTGACGGTTCTTCCCTTCACTCAAAATTATTTCGAGCCAGGTCGTAGGCACCTGTTTACGATAGCGAATGGGTGGGTTTCTGGGCGGTAGAGTTGGGGGTGCGATCGCCCTTGCCTGTGCCGGACGCGTTCTGTAATCACGAATAGAAATTCCCTGCCGCAGTTTTTCCAGCGCGGCTTCCAAAGGCGGACTGTTAGGAGCGTGTTCTACCTGCACCCAGTACTGACGGCGATGACCAAACTTAGGATGGCTAAGCCTATGCTGCATGGGCCCGTCATCTGTTAATAAAAGCAATCCCTCACTATCGCGATCTAGCCGCCCTACTGCATACACATTTGGCACGTTTACAAAGTCTTTGAGTGTCGCTCGGCTCTTGCCATTTACAGACTGGCCATTTACAGACTGGCTATTTATAGACCGACTATCTGTAGACCGGCCATCTGTAAACTGACTCAGCACGTTATAGGGCTTATAAAGCAGAAGATAGCGGTAGGCCACGTAAGCAATCTTATTAATTCTTGAACTCTATTGATAAACCGTCCTAAATCAGGAACCACTCGATATCCTAGTAGGACAATTTTGTCGGCTGGGCCGCTGCGCCTTCACCTCAACCCCTTTCTGCTCAAACACACCCTCTAAAACACTAGGCTATGGCTAACGCTAAAAAGTATCAAATGAAGTGCACCCTTACCTTTGGTGACATCTACAGCCAAATCATCGTTTGGCTAATCGTCTTATTTTTGAGCCTAGCTACTGCGCTTGGCCTAATGGGGGCCAGCCGTCCTATCTATGCGCTAGCCACTGTTGGCCTCATTTTAGTGCTGTCGCTTCCCTTTTTACTCTTTGCCTTTGTCACCACCCTGCTAAACCACATTGAGTTCGATGCTGTTGAGCCAGTGGCTGAAGCTGCCAGCGATGAATCGTTTGCCGCAGGGACGATGTCGAGCCAGAGCGCATAATGTGGACTTTAAGGTGCAACCGGCGCATCTGACTCATCCGACTCAGCCTCAACGTCTGCTGTCTCACCAACCCCTTGTGTCTCACCTTCCACCGCCTCCGGCTCTGCCGCCGGGGCGGTGTTTTCACTAATGAGCTGCTGTACGGCATCTTTGTATTGCACAGGAGCCATTGCCAACGCCTCATCAAATAGTGGCTGGGCAGCGGCATCATCGCCCTTTTCCTTTAGCACCAGGGCTTTAGCTAGCGTCGGGCGAAAGTCTGGCTGTGACGGTGAAGCAGCCTGGGCCTCAGCAATCGTTTCGTCATAAATTTTCAGGGCGTCGTCATACTTCTTTTGCTCAACAAATACCTGACCGAGCAAAAGCTTCACTGAGAGCTTATCGACGCTGCCAGGATTGAGTTCGTTGCTTTGGTCCGCCGTTGCTAGCGTGTCACGCAACAAACCCACCGCTGCTTCTGTGCGGTCTTGGGTAACCAGTAGCTGCACCAGTCCTTCTAGCGCCTGCACATTTCCAGGAACTTGAGTGAGTACACGACGATAGATTTGAGCGGCACCTTCCGCGTCGTCTAGCTGCTGCTTAGTCTGTGCCAAAATGATTGAATACTCAGGCACAGTAGGATTTAGCTCTGCCAATCGCTCTAAAGGCTCAACGGTCCCTGCCAAATCACCCAGCTCAGCCTTAGCGTCAATAATGCCTCGCAGCGCTGTTTGGTTATTGGGCTCTCGGCCTAGTACTGCCGTGTAGCCTTTGATTTCACCCTCCAGCTGGGTTGCCCTATCCGTCCCTTGAGAAGGGCTAGCGGCAGTACTTGCCCCGCCGCCACCTTGATTGCCACTGAGTGACATGGCAACTGGGACCGCAATGAATGCCGCTACAGCAACGATTAGCACGCCTCTCACTAGCCAGCTATCTTTTTTGAATGCCATAGCGATTTCTCCTACTCCAACGGATTTCAGTACTTGTTATCAAAATAACTGCTTATCAAAATAACTTGCTCATACTAACCCTTCCTTTACCGTTAGCAATGGCGAATACCGTTAGCAGTGGTGGATCTGTAGTGCATCTGTGGTGATAAGCATCCAGCAGGCTACCCAAAAAAGTACGGATTTACTTCTCTTGCTATGAACTACTAGTCAAGAGATTTGACGGAGCTTATGAGTGCTGTCTTATTTAGCTCACCACCGCTAACGGCTTCAGCAATCACTGAGATGGTTAACGGCGGTGAGCTAAGCGACGCGCCAGCATACGGACACTTGCGTATGCTGCTCATAAAAAGTGGCACAGATGCTACTCAGAACAACTTTTTTTGTAGTTTTTGTGGTGGTGTGTTCTTTTTTTGACAAGAACCGTGAACTCTCAACCTTAAGGGCTAGCTGTCTACGCTAGCCTGGAAGCACCATTTAGCTTTGCTGGCCATAGAACATGCCTTGCCACAATTTGGCAAAAACGTATCGAGATAGCCCAAATCAAGTTTGGTGCTGATGCTAACCTAGGGTTTGAAAGCAAAGCTGAAGTCGCTTAGAAGGCACCGCTTGAGCGTAAATATTGCTTGAGTATCGCTGCTTTCACCCATCAGAGTCGCAGGTACAGTTTCAGGAGTTTGAAAGATTGATGAGTTCTGCCGCTAGCCGCCCCCCAAATACAGCCCTATCATCTGCCGGTCTTGCTACGGGCACTCTTTCTACAGGCCAGTCCATAGGCCAACCCAACAGTCAAAACGCCCCATCAGCTACCGCAACTGCAATGGCTTCTAGTGCATCTCCAGCTCCCGAAAGTAAATCCAACGATGGCCTCGGCGAGGTTAATTCAGAAACGGTTCAGCCCAGCTCTGAAAAGAAAGACCTTCGTAAGCCTCCTAGCCGTTCACTGCTGAAGCCTCCAGCTAGGCCAAAGCCGCCCACACCCGTGCCTGCGGTGGTATCGACTCCAGCACCGGCAGCGACAGTCGTCGAAGAGCCCCCTACTCCGCAGCGTCCCGGACCCATTTCGCTGCCTAGCGAGCCAATGCAATACCGAGCAATTGGCCTCCTGAAGGGCAAATACATTGCTTCCGAAGAGCAGTTCAACCGAGGCGATATTGCCGCAGAAGATGGCACGCTGGTTGATGCTGTTTTACTCGGTCGGGTGACTAGCCTGATCAAAAAGCACTTGGATCTCGATAAGGACCACCTTTGGGTGGTATACCCCCGCACGCTTTATAAAGACAAGGAAGAAGAGAACGCAGGCGACGACAAGGAAGGCGGTAGAGAAAGCAGCAGGGAAAGCGGCTCAGAGGAAAAAATACCGGCGCTTCACGTACAAATTGTCGGTGTATGGGAGCCCGAAACGCTGAGCGCAGATGCAGAATACGAGAATGAAGCAGATCGTCCTCTGTCGAGCGAGGAGGCGCAAGATCAATGTGATCGGTTCTCCGTAAGAGGCGAAATCGCCAAGTACTCCGAAGAAGATGGCGAAATCATGGTCAATATTGTTCAAAAGAGCAAGTCGGAGACGGTAAAGCCCAAGCGCCCATTCAAGCTGCTGATAAACGGTACCCTTTCTGGCAGAACGACCGGCTATTTTTGGGATTTGAAGGTAGAGCGTCAAGGCGGCAAGCTATTGCTACTCGAAGGCAAGTCTATTGCTGTGGTGCCACCGAAGAAAAAGCCCAAGGGCAAAAAAGGAGGCATTCGTCGTCGTCCTCCAACGGGTGGGAGCGGGAAACCTCGCAGCACTGCCGCACCCAAGCCCAAGCCCAAGCCCAAGTCAGTGGATGAAGCTGTCGTGAGCCAAACAGCCGAAGAGACTGCCAGAGAGACTACCAAAGAAACTGCCAAAGAGACCGCTGACGCTTAGCTCATATCAATCTGCGGTCCCCAGCTATCTTGTGGCATAAACCGCGTATCAGTAGGTAGCGTGGCAACAGGTTCGGTGAGTTCAAACTCTCCTGACTCGATGCGCTGCTTGAGGTCTAGAGCGACCTGCCCTGAAAGGTACAGGCTGGCAAGCGGTGCGGTGCGCACTTTTTTCCCGTCAAGGATTAGATGGCCAGATTTGAGCTGGGCGTAGCTGACTAGCCCAAACGTGGGACGAACTCGTCTGGGAATGGAAAAGTCAACGACGGGGGCGACTAGCGACTCATCTCTCACCGCGCAGCTGGCGAGGATGTCTTTGTTGAGGATGGGGATAGGAATGCCAACGCCTAGCATCATTGAAGGGCCGTATCCTTTGAAATAGCAGCCGCGCACCCAGTGTGCGTCCATCTTTTTGGCGTCGCCGATGAGGGCTACGGTTGCTGCTGGGCCGACTGGGGCTCGATTTGGCAAGCGGCGCTGTAGGGGAAAGTGCTGAGTGCCTTCCCAGGCGATGTAGCCCTCAGCGCCGCCGAGCAGAATCCGCGTGCCAATGCCGACGGTTTGTAGGTCGGGGTCGTTGAGCAGGGGGGAAAGTGCGCCAGTGTTGGCGTAGACTGCGTTGCCTAGGCGAGGCTGCAAGGGGCCCATGTAGGTAAATAGCGGGCGATCGCCGCCGTTGACGGCCACGATGAAGTTTTGGTAGAGGTTGCGAGGGTTGAAGAGGTAGAACTGATTGATGCGATCGCGCGTAATTGTCGTATCCAAACTCGCCCTAGGATAGCAATCAGTCGCCTGCCCAATCGCCGTCAGGCTCACAGACTTATCCGCAATCAGATCTGCAATAACGTGACCACCGCCTCGCTCCTCGACTTCACCCTCACGATGCTCTCGATTCGGCCTGGCGATTTGCCCTGCGCCCAGGTACAAATCAACCGCCCCAAAGCCTGAATACGCCAGTACGCCATCTAAATGACATTCCACGATTTTGATCGGCGGGTCGGTATGGCCGAGATTAAGCATTGCGCCAGAACCTTCCATCGGCTCAAAGGCACCTGTGGTTACTACATCTACAGCTTTGGCTGCAGCGGTAACGCCCATCTCTTCAATCCGAGTTTTCGCTTCGGTGATGGTCCAGGCCGTGGCATTGCCACTCCGAATTTTGTCGTTGATTTCGGCGATAGTGGGCACGACTTTTGCCTACGCTACGAACGGGTTTTGAAGAGGAGGAAAGCGCCTACAAGTAGGCTAGGTAAGGTGATGATGACAAGCGCAAGATGGTTAAGCGTGGGTATTTCTAGCCCTCGTAATGGCAGGCTTGGTCCCGCCAGTTTGATCAAAAAGCTCAGGCCAGCAGAGAGAAGCAATACTTTGAGTAAAAATCCGACGGTATCGTTCATGCAGCGTTATGTGCGTGGTTTGATTTGAAATGTGCGTGGTTTGATTTGAATGGGTTGGCTTACGTGGTTTCGGCTAGCGCGATGGTCATCGCACACCATTCATCTTGATGGGTGATGCCAGTAACCTGCCAACCATAGGCGGTAAGGTGCTCTCCTACCCAAGGGGCTTTACTGGTAAGAATGCCGCTGAGGATTCCCCAGGTTTCAGGTCCGGCTAGTTCGCTGAGTCGAGGAATGATCAGTCCTACGATGATCTCGGAAAGAATATTGCAGACAATGCCATCGACGGGTAGGCTGCTGGCTGCTTCTGCCATCGTAATAATTTCTGGTAGACTCCCAAGCTGAACAGAAAGCTGAGCGTCAGATTTATCAGCATTGGCTTCTCTACTGGCTTCTGTCCTGACTTCTGTACGGGCTTCTATACCGTTTACCTCAGCGTTAGATTGCGTGGAGCCAATGGCCAGCGGATCGACATCAGCGGCAAAAGCACGCTGCGCACCGTACAGCAACGCCACAATAGAAAGTATGCCTGAGCCACAACCGATGTCAGCGATGGTTGTACCGGCAAGCGATTGTTTTTCTAACGCTTCTAGGCACAGCTGAGTGGTGGCATGAGCCCCCGTGCCAAAAGCACTGCCAGGATCGAGGGTGAGGATAGTTCGTTCGGTTACGGGCGGTGTCATCCAGGCTGGATTGATTAATAGGCGATCGCCTATTTCCTCAGCCTTCCAGTGATTTTTCCAGCTCCTAGCCCAGTCCTCTTCATCAATCAGCTGCCAGCTAATATCTACGGATGGCAGTGTTGTCAGTCCTCCAGCTTGATTCGCCGCACTTTTTAGCAACGTGTCTGCCTGCATGGCTGCGCTGTCTAGCACCGCAGACCGGAGCCCTTCAAAATCTGTGGGCTGAAACTGCACCTGAGGGAAGTAGGCCGTCACGATGCGACGGTCGTCTTTGGTCTGGCTAGCGGTTCCTTTGCTGCCCAGCTCATCGAATGCCCAATAGACGCTATCTTCTAGCGCCGTTGGGCATATGACAGTGACTTCCCACCATTGTTCCGGTGTATCGATGTTCTGTACAGGCATCCAGTAATCTGTAGGGGCACAGCGCTGCTGCGCCCAATGCAATGATTGTAGGCCTTCACCGAAGATATTGAAGATGTCCCGGTGACGTTTGTGTGGAGGGCATAGCGGTGCTAGGCGGAGGGCGTAGCGGTGCTAGGGCCCTACAGCGCTACCGTATACGCGTCGCGGATGCCGGGCTCTTTTTTGATTTCAGCCAAAATGCCTTCGGGCAATGGATCGTCAATACTGAGCACCATGACGGCGTCGCCGCGCACAATTTTACGGCCTACTTGCATACTGGCAATGTTCACGTTGAAGCTGCCAAGCAGAGAGCCGATTTTACCGATGATGCCGGGCATGTCTCGGTGCAAGGTGAAGAGCATGTACTTCGTTGGCGGTACGTTGATAGGGAACTCGTCCATATCAATGATGCGAACTTCGCTGCCGCCCAGCAGTACGCCAGTGACTGAGTGCTCACCGAGAGAACCCTTTGCAGATAGATACAGAGAACCGGTGTAGTCTTCTGCGGTAGTGTCACGAGTTTCTACCACGCGAATGCCACGCTCTTTCGCTTCTATCGAAGCGTTTACGTAGTTCACACGCTCTTGCAGTGCGTTGGAAAGTAAGCCCTTGAGTGCAGCAATTACGATGGGCTTGGTGTCGTTTTGCGCCAGCTCACCCTGCAAGCGAATGTTGAGCTCTTCGATGCGACCGCCTGCGAGCTGGCCGACAAAGTTGCCGAGGGTTTCGGCGAGCTGTAGATAAGGGCGAAGCTTTTCAAGTACATCGGGGCGTAGGCCAGGAATGTTGACTGCGGAACGAGCGGGCAGCTCCAGCAGTACGTCGCGAATTTGCTCTGCGACGTCTACGGCGACGTTGACCTGGGCCTCTGCGGTAGAAGCGCCGAGGTGAGGTGTGAGCACGAGGGATTTATCGACATCTCTCAAAGGTGATTCGCCCAGGGGCTCTTGGGAGTAAACGTCGAGTGCTGCGCCAGCGATTACACCATCATTTAGCGCTTGGGCTAGGGCGGCTTCGTCGATAATGCCACCGCGAGCACAGTTAATAATCCGCGCTGAGGGCTTCATTTTCGCGAGGGACTCAGCGTTGATGAGGTTGGCAGTTTCAGGGGTTTTGGGAATGTGCAGGGTGATGTAGTCCGACTCGCTGAGGAGGAGGTCCATTTCTACGAGGCGACAGCCCAGCTCTTCGGCGCGATCGCTCGAAATAAACGGATCAAATGCCAGCAAATTCATCCCCATGGCCCGTGCGACCGTCGCCACGTGAGAACCAATTTTACCGAGCCCAACAACGCCGAGCGTTTTTTTGTATACCTCTACGCCAGTAAAGGCTTTGCGGTTCCAGTCACCGGCCTTCATCGACTTATTTGCAGCGGGAATGTAGCGCGACATGGAGAGCATCATCGCCAAGGCGTGCTCAGCGGCGGCGATGGTGTTGCCTTCAGGCGAGTTGACGACCACGATGCCTTTGCGCGTGGCTTCGACAACGTCGACGTTGTCTACCCCGACGCCTGCGCGACCAATAATTTTGAGCTGTTTACCAGCTTCAATGACCTCTTTAGTCACCTTGGTGCCTGAGCGAATCATCAGAGCATCGTACTCAGGAATGATCGAAATCAGTTCTTCTAGGGGCAGTTTTGTTTTGACATCGACAGTAGCGACTTGGGCAAGAATGTCCAGACCTGACTGGTCGATAGGATCGGAGACGAGTACCTTAGGCATAGAGAAAAATAGAGGAGCGGCTAGAAGAATAGGTGCCCTAGAATCGAGCAGTTGATTGGGCTTTTACTGGGCCTTTACAGAGGCATATAGTACTGCAAAGCGGGAGCCTCTCTAGAAAGGTTGTGATTCTCCTTATTATTCGAGTCTGATTTATTTCTGTTCAAGGTGAACGGTTTCTAGTGCATTGAAGGCGTCGGTAATCACCACGTTCGACATCAAAAAGCCCTTGGGATCGCTAAGACGGATATGATCCCGTGCGCTGAGCCCAGTCTGGGCAAAATCTTTAGGATGCGCCGAATCGATAATTACCCATTGATTTTGTATGTGGGGGGCGATCGCCTTACTTAGCGCCTTGAGTCGTCGGTCTCCAGATATTTCTTCGATAGCCAAAAGAGATATACCAGGGGTAAGCCGCAATCCCATCATGATTGTTTCGAGCACTTGCTCGGTCAGCGGTAGCGTCGGGTCGTCTGTTGTTCCGCGCCGTTCGATCAGCTGCTCTACCCAGTTACGGTAGGAAGCCTGTGTGCGAGGTCGATCTATTCTTTGTGGCCCTGCCGCTTGCGGTAAGTAGCTAGTTGCTCCCATACCAAAGCCATAGTTTGGCTCGCAGCGCCAGTAGGTGAGGTTGTGCTGGGCTTCGTAGCCAGGCTTAGCAAAGTTGCAAATTTCGTAGTGTTCGTAGCCGAGAGGGACGAGGGTTTGCTGCGCAACGCGGTACATATCGGCGGTGGTGCGATCGCTTGGCAGCGGCTTTTCCCCTGGTGTGAAGTAGCGAGCAAATGCCGTTTGGGGTTCTACGACAAGGTCATAGATAGATAGGTGAGTGGGATTGAGTGCGATCGCCGCCTGCAAAGACGCCTCCCAGTGCGCCATCGTCTGGTGCGGCAGTCCAGAAATTAGATCCAAACTAATATTCTCAAACCCAGCGGTTCGCAGTGTCTTCACCGCTTGCACAATATCCTTGCGCCGATGAAAACGCCCCGATGCTGCCAACAGCTCATCCTGAAAAGCTTGCGCGCCTAAGCTCACCCGATTGATGCCAGCTGCTTTGTATCCTTGCGCATGGGCTAGCTCAAACGTTGCTGGGTCCATCTCCATTGAGATTTCAGCCGTGTTAGCAATGCCAAAACGCTGATCCAAAGCGTTCAGAATTGTTTCTACCTGGGAGGGCGCTAGTAAGGAGGGCGTGCCACCACCGAAGAAAACGGTTTCTAGAAGCTGCGATCGCTCACCCGCGATTGGGGTCGTCTTGATTTCGCGAATGAGGGTTTCGATGTAGTGAGTGATGGTGTTTGAGGTAGCACCTCGTTTGCGATCGCCCACGACAGAAATCGCAAAGTCACAGTAAAAACAGCGGCGACGACAAAAGGGAATATGAACGTAGGCAGATCTAACCAAGATTACAAAAAGAAAGATAACAGGAGCGATCGCTTATCGAGCCC
>JBHJIY010000239.1:0-39551 GCA_050042985.1 Phormidesmis sp.
AATTCTGATACCGGCTTTGAACTGTGGGCCACCGATGGCACCCGCGAAAGTACTCGCCGAGTAAAACAGCTCAGCTCATATCCAACCGTTCTGCCCGAGGCCAGACCTTTTAGCACGACAGAAGAAGTGGTCTTCGTTGAGCATCAAAACAAGCTGTTCTTTAGCGTACCGGTAGAGCAGGAAGAACCAACCGGTTACGGGTTCGATGCGCGCTATGAGCTGTGGGTGAGCGATGGCACAGAAAGTGGAACCCAACGGCTAGCAAACACACGCGTCTCCCTCGAAGGGTTCACAGCCTATAAAGGTCAGCTCTTTTTTAGCGGCAACGGTCCTGAAGGGAGAGAGCTATGGAAGACCGACGGCAGTGTAGCCGGGACACATCCAGTGATAGACCTGATACCGGGCGTGTTTTACAGGCAAAAGTCTTGCCCAGCGCCGCCACCAGAGCTAGACAACGAGAACTACTGTCCGCCGGATGAGCTGCCGATCGATTCTTTGCCACGATCACTCACTGTCCACGGAGACTGGCTCTACTTCATCTCAGATAATGGCGACATCTTCCGCACAGATGGTACCGCCAAAGGCATACAGCACATTCACCGTTTTGAAGGCTGGCCGTACAACGACTTCCCGCCCAATATGGTGCGCTTAGGCGACAAGCTTTTGGTCATGGGCGTCGCCGATGACGTCAAACTATGGGCACTGCCAGAATAAAGGCCATATCACGTGTGACAGAACTCAGGACGACCAGCGCTCTAACGCCCTTTGCCCGCCCCAGCGAGCGACAATTTCATCATCGTAATCATCGGCAATGCGGATAACTGTTGTCACAGAGTGCTTTAGCTCGATTTGGTCACAGGTAGAGCCCACAAGGCTGTGCTCAAAGACGATATCGTTTTCGCCATCGAGCGCAAACCGGCCAAAGTGGATGCCATTGTTAGCCCGCAGCAGGTAGTAGCTAAGCTCTGGGGTGACGTTAACATCGGTCACAACAAAGGAGCGAGTGGTGATTAGCGCGTCGTTTTCGCCCCAGGGCACTACGCGGGTAGAAGCCACGGCCGAGCCAATCGTAATAATAAACAGCGGCTCGTCTTCAAACATAACGGCAGCTTCGCCAAACAAATCTTGCATCCAGGGCACAATCCGCTTGTAGCAGGCCTGCTGTGCAACACTTTCAAACTCCATAGGCGCTCACAAAAGATAGGGGATTAATATAATTCTCTCACGATTTTTTGATGCCATTTGGCCAATATTGGGTTTCCCGCACACAGCGTATTTATCTACGCGACTATGCTGGAAAAGAAGGCCGTCAACACAGACTACCAGCATGGGCGATTCATCCTCGGCACACCCCTCCTTGATATCTCACAGCGACACGCATCATAAAGAGGCGAATGTCACAACTAGTGACACACATTATCAAGCTGCGAATGTCGCCCAAAGCGACACACATTATCAAGATGCGAATGTCGCCAAAAGCGACACACATTATCAAGATGCGATCGCAGCCATCACCAAACTCATCGACCAGCTAGACCTCTCCCCCCGAGAACGCACAGGTCTAGAAACAGACATCACGCATCTCCACAGCGTCCTCAACAAGCTTAAAAATCAAGTCATCCATATTGCAGTTTTCGGCATGGTGGGCCGAGGCAAATCGTCCTTGCTCAATGCGATTGTAGGTCAGCCCATTTTTCAAACCGGACCGCTCCATGGCGTCACACAACAAGCCGAAGGCATCGTGTGGCAAGTCGACAAGGCAGATAATAACGTCTTCACAGCGCAGCTATCCAGCGACAAATCTACATCTCAAGTTGAGCTGATAGATACCCCTGGTATTGATGAAGTCGATGGCGATCAGAGGCAGGTGATCGCACACAAAATCGCCCGCCAGGCAGACCTCATTCTCTTCGTCATCGCAGGCGACCTCACCCAGCTAGAACACGACGCCCTCAGCGAACTTTGCGAGGCGGGTAAGCCCGTGCTCCTCGTCTTCAACAAAATCGACCAGTACCCCAGCACCGACCAAGCGCAAATCCTCACCAAGCTAAGGGAAGAGCACCTTGCTGACCTGCTGCCACCCGAAAATATCGTCACAACCGCTGCCGCCCCGTTAGTTACCCAGGCCATTCGCCAATCCGACGGAAGCATTAAAACGCACAGGGAGAGGGGATCTGCCGATATCAGCGCCCTCAAGCTCAAGATTTTAGAAATTTTGCATCGGGAGGGCAAAGCGCTTGTCGCCCTCAATACCTTGCTATATGCGGATGATGTGAATCAAAAAGTGGTAGAGCAAAAGCTAGCGTTACGCGATCGCGCTGCCGACGACACTATCTGGAAAACCGTCATCACCAAATCCATCGCTGTTGCCCTTAACCCTGTTACCGTTGTCGACCTACTCAGTGGCGCAGCCATCGACGTCGCCCTCATCGTTGCACTCGCGAAGCTCTATGGATTAGAGATGACCCAGCACGGCGCAACAAAGCTCCTGAAAAAGATTGCCGTCTCCCTTGGTGGGCTCACGCTCAGTGAGTTAGCCATCACTTTTGGGCTCAGCGGGCTAAAAAGTGTACTCGCCGCCGCCGCAATTCCGACTGGTGGGCTGACAGCGACACCCTATGTATCAGTAGCGTTAGCACAGGCGACGGTATCGGGGGTGTCTACCTATGCGATCGCACAAGTCACCAAAACCTATCTTGCAAACGGCGCAACCTGGGGTAAAGGTGGTCCCAAAGCCGTCGTCAGCGAAATCCTCAACGACATAGACGAAGACTCCATCATGCGCCAGATTCGAGAGGAGCTTTCGGCAAAGCTAGACTTGAAGGCGCACTGGAAGCAATAGGAACCAAAAGCCCGCCTACTTCCTCACTCGGAAATAGGCGGGCTTCATTAATGCGACCTCAAGCAATGCAAACTCAAGACACAAGCTAAAAGGCTAAAAATCTTAACCGCCTTCAGATGTACCACCCGTTCTGCTGCCAGAATTCACAAAATCAGTCGGGCCAGTATAGCCAGAGGCAACCGCCAACGCTTGCAAACTTTGTGTCCCAGAAAGAAACTCACCGTTAACCTCCCACGTTGGGAAACCACTGCCTTCAGGAAGCGCCGCTTGGCACACAGCTGTCTTTGACTGATAGCCAGCTGGATCGCACTCTACATAGGGCATTTGTCTGTACGCCTCTTTACCAAACAGCTGCTTTTGGTCGAAGCAGTGAGGGCACCAGTACAGGCCATACATCGTGGCACCCGTATCTTTTAGGTGCTTGGCCAATGCAACTTCAGCCTCACCCGATGGATTCGTAATCGGCCTACCCGCATTCGACGGCAGCGATGAGTCAGCGCTGCGTAGGGGACCGTCAATCGGCACCGCGTACACGCCCAGTGTCCCTACCAATGCCACCATCGCAATGATGACACCCGAAAAAAGCAACTGCCCGCGATCATCCCAGCGCCGACCAAACAGCGTGAGCAGGAACATCGCTAGCGTGAAGGTCGCAGACCCAATGCAGTAAGGGCACACCTCCTTGATATCAGTTGCGAGTACGAACATCAAGAACGCACTAAAAATCATCATGCCAGTCGCACCGACAAATAGCAGTGGCCACGTTAAGCCCTCTAGCTTCGAGCGCAGCTCTTTATTTTTTGCGGGGCTTACAAGCAGAGGCGCAACCGCGAGTGCCAGCATCGATAGATATGCCAAGCAGCCAAACAGAGTAAGCGGCTGACCCAATATTTCGGCCCAAGCGCTAGAGAGCACCTTGCCGCAGCCGCCCGTACAGGCAATAGCGCCACTGGTCAGCTTTGTAAAAGTCAGGTAGCCAGTTCCGAGGGCACCGATAGCTGCGATCGCGCCAATTATCGGGCGAGACCACTTGTGTATCCAAAGCGATTCTTGACGACGACGACGAACCATAGTGAAGGAACCTAGCGACAAATAGTATGAATTGCGGTTATCAATAATACTTGAATTATTGAGTCTGAATGATTGATACGCGAAAATTCTAAAGATTGAAGCGCTCGAAGCATTCAAGCATGAGCATTCGAGCAAAAGAACCTAGACAAAAGTACCCTCAAATCAAGAAAAATCTGTCAGAAGACATCTAGTTAAGCCCAAGCTCATTACCCTCCAGCCAATCTCTTGGTTCCCCTTTACAAGGGGAACCGCAAGGGAGGGGTTTCCGAAAAGCACGCTACACACCGAAGCCCCTCCGTTGGGTCCCCTATGTCCTACGGACAGGCTACGCCAAGAGAAGGGGAACCAGAATTTTGGCAACAAGCATACGCACGGCTTACTTCAAAGCCCTTCCATATTAGCGAATGCATCCGAAAAGAAAGCCAACTTGTAAGACAGTGCCATCCAGGAGCTTCAGCCATCAAACCGCCCATTTTCACAGCCTACTTCACAGCCATCGAATGACTTCCACCAGTTACCAGCTCAGTGCGAACCGATAACCCTTGTGACAGCGCCGTCACAAACTGCCGCGACCGAATCGGGTCAACTTGCTGCTGAATATCACCCTTACGCTTGAGCGAACTCGACACAATCACCCCATCCGCTGCACGAATCAGCTGAGGAATATTATCTAAGTCAGCACCGCTACCAATCAAAACAGGCGTATCACCCGCCGCCGCTTTCGCCGCCTGCAAATCAGCAAAACTAGGCGGGCTACCCGTCATCCCACCCGACACAATCACGCCGTCTGCCAGGCCTCGCTGAATCGTCTCTTGCACCGCCGTCTTCACGTCTGGCTCGCCCAATGGCTGAGCATGCTTAACCAGCACATCGGCAAAAATTTTCACATCCGAACCCAGCTCCCGGCGATAGCGCAGCAAATCATGAGCCTGACCTTCTATCAGGCCCTGGTCAGTCGCCATTACGCCCGTCAGGACATTTACACGAATAAAGCTCGCCGATGTACAAGCTGCGATCGCGAGCGCACTTCTCGCATCATTACGCAGCACATTGATCCCAATCGGCAGCGGCACTAGCTGAGACAACCGCTGCACCACAACCGTCATCGCGCTCACGACCACCGGATCTACCTGAGACTTGGGAAAAGGCGCATCAAAAAAGTTCTCGACAATGATGCCGTGAATTCCGCCTGCCGCCAGCGCAGTAGCCTCTTGCTCAGCGCGGGAAATAATGGCCTTGAGATCGCCCTGCCAGCGAGGAGAAGTTGGCAGCGGGAGCAAATGAATCACGCCAATAGCAGGATTGGCCGTTTTGAAAATTTGAGTTAAGTCCACGGGGGTTTTTATCTCGGACTCGTCACGGTATGAGCAATAGCCAAAAAAAGGCGTTAGAAGAAAAGGCACAGGCCTCAATCCACCTTAACAGCCAACGTTGAGTGTTTGAGACGAGTACTACATAGAACGGATTCTCACTCGTGGTTTGGTGGGGTGAGCATAGCCAAAGTCCTTTTTCTCTCGCCAATTGTGTAGTTATGTTATTATTAATGTGTAGAAGATTTAATTTCTGCTCTAATTTTGCCTCAAACGTGCTCCTTATTGAGCCTACGCTCCTTAGCCGAGCAGATGAGGATGGGTCGAGGGATATTGGTCATCTCATAGTTTTGATATCACATAGGTAGATATCGGCAGTACAGGGCCTAAAATCGAGGGTCTGCACTGGATTTCACTAGAGAGTATTTTATGGGACACAAACCCACGATCGCTATTTCGCACCTCGGCTGCGAGAAGAACCGAGTTGACAGTGAGCACATGCTCGGTCTTCTGGTCAAAGCTGGCTACGGTGTCGATGCCAACGAAGAGCTAGCGGACTATGTCATTGTCAACACTTGCAGCTTCATCGCCGAAGCCCGCGAGGAATCTGTTCGTACGCTAGTAGAACTGGCTGAAGCAGATAAGAAAATTGTCATCACGGGTTGCTTAGCTCAACACTTCCAAGATGAGCTGCTAGACGAGATTCCAGAGGCGGTTGCCCTGGTCGGCACAGGTGACTATCACAAAATTGTAAACGTCATTGAGCGGGCAGAAGCGGGCGAACGGGTAAAGGCCGTATCGGCTGAACCTACTTACATCGCAGATGAAACGGTGCCTCGCTACCGCACGACTTCTGAAGGGGTGGCCTATGTGCGCATCGCTGAAGGCTGCGACTATAAGTGTGCGTTTTGCATCATTCCTCATCTGCGAGGCAAGCAGCGATCGCGCCCCATCGAATCCATCGTTGCCGAAGCTCATCAGCTAGCAGCCCAAGGCGTCCAAGAACTCGTCCTCATCTCCCAAATCACCACCAATTACGGCGTCGATATCTACGGAAAACCCCAGCTCGCCGAACTCATCCGCGCCCTTGGTAAAGTCGATGTTCCCTGGGTGCGCATGCATTACGCCTACCCTACTGGCCTCACCCCAGCAGTCATCAGCGCTATTCAGGATACCCACAACTTCCTGCCCTACCTAGACCTGCCGCTACAGCACTCACATCCACAAATGCTGCGAGCGATGAACCGTCCCTGGCAGGGGCACGTCAACGACGAAATCATTCAAAACCTCAAAGCGGCCCTGCCCGAAGCCGTGCTCAGGACCACCTTCATCGTGGGTTTCCCTGGCGAAACCGAAGAACAGTTTGAGCATCTCAGAGAGTTCGTGCAGCGCCACGAATTCGACCATGTTGGTGTCTTTACCTTCTCACCCGAAGAAGGCACTGCGGCCCACAACCTGCCTAACCAAATTGAACAATCAGTCAAAGAAGCTCGCCGCGAAGAGCTGATGCTCACCCAACAGGAAATTTCCTTCCGGCGTAACCAGTCTGCGGTAGGCAAGACGGTAAATGTGCTCATTGAGCAGGAGAATCCATCGACTGGCGAACTGATTGGGCGGAGCGATCGCTTTGCCCCAGACGTAGATGGACTGGTCTATGTCAAAGGCAGCGCAGCGCTAGGACGATTGGTTCCTGTGCTGATAGAGGCCGCAGATACGTACGACCTCTTTGGCAGTATCGTTCCATCTGGAGGTACGCCAAACGCTGTATCCTCAGACGCCGTATCCTCAGATGCTGTGAGAGGGGCCTCTGCGGCTGTGCCCTAATTCCATCAGTGCATCCGGCCAAATCACCCTCTCATTCAGACCTAGCCTTTCAAAATATCTACTAAAAAGTTCACTAATCTAGCCCTTTTCCACCCTGATACCCCGTAATGACCTCTTCTTTTGCCGATCTAGGACTGTCCACTAAGCGAGTTAACCATCTCACCGAGATGGGATTTGCTGAGCCCACGGCTATCCAAGCTCAAGCCATTCCTCAGCTACTCTCTGGTCACGATGTTGTGGGCCTCGCGCAAACGGGCACCGGTAAAACAGCCGCTTTTTCGCTGCCTATCCTAGAGCAGGTCAATGCAGGTAACCGCTACGTGCAGGCGCTCGTACTCACCCCTACTCGCGAGCTCGCCATGCAGGTCAGCCAGGCGATGGAAAGCTTCAATACAGACGGCAGAGTGTATGTCACTGCTGTCTACGGTGGCCAATCTATAGACCGGCAGTTGCAGCGACTGCGACGCGGATCACAAATCGTAGTCGGCACTCCCGGCCGCGTCATCGACCTGATTGGTCGTGGCGGACTGGTGCTCGATCAGCTCAGTATGATGGTGCTCGACGAAGCCGACGAAATGCTCAACATGGGCTTCATTCAAGACGTCGAGAAGATTTTGTCTCACACGCCAGATGAACGGCAAACGGCTTTCTTCTCCGCCACCATGGAGCCTGCGATTCAAAAGCTCTCTACCCGCTTTCTCAAGTCACCCGTTACGGTCAGCGTCGAAGCTCAGAAAGCCTCCACTGCTCGCATCAAGCAAATTGCTTACGTTGTCCCCCCAGGTTGGAGCAAGCCTCGTGCGCTCATGCCCATTCTAGAAATGGAAGACCCTGAGACCGCGATTATCTTTGTGCGCACCCGTCGTACTGCCGCAGAGCTTACCCGCCAGCTACAGGCTGCCGGACACAGCGCCGACGAATACCACGGCGACCTTACCCAGTCACAAAGAGAGCGACTGCTACAGCGCTTTCGACAGCGCCAAGTGCGTTGGGTCGTCGCGACAGACATCGCCGCTAGAGGTATTCACGTCGACGACCTCAGCCATGTCATCAACTACGAGCTGCCCGACAACCTCGACAGCTACGTTCACCGCATTGGCAGAACGGGCCGCGCGGGCAAAGAAGGCCGCGCCGTTTCCATCGCAATGCCCCTAGAGAAGTACAAAGTCACTCGCATTGAAAAACGATTTAATAAACCTGTGGAGTACCTCAAGGTGCCGACACAGGCTCAAATTGCCGCCCGCCACCTAGAAAAGCTACAGGCCCGCGTCCGCGAGGCAGTAACCAGTGAGCGCGTCGCTTCCTTTTTACCGATTGTTTCTCAGCTCGGCGAAGAGTACGACATCCGCACCATTGCTGCTGCCGCCTTGCAAATGGCTTACGATCAGGCTCGCCCAGCGCATCTTAGAACCGACGACTACGCGGGTAAAAAGTCCAAGCCTACGCCTAAACCTCGTCTACTGCCTTCTAAGGTGAAAAAGGTCGACGGGAAAAAGGCCGATGCTGAGGAAGTAGAGAGCAATAGTCAACCAGTCAGAAAATAACGCGAACCCGCCGCGATAAGGGCCCTTGTAACGTCTCATACAGATTCCCCTGGCGGGTAGATTAAGATGGGAATACTTATGTATCCTGTTCGAGATGGAGTGATGGCCAATGATAGTCATCCTAATAGATGATCAAAGAGTAGAGCCTGCTACCGTGTGCCAAAGCTGCCCTATGGCTAGCCAAAGTGGGCAGCCTCGTTGGCAGCAAGGGCGATTACGCTGCGGTCGGCCTGTTGACAAGGCTGTGGGTAAAGGCTCCACGCAGTACGAATGCACAATGGGCTTTCGAGTGGCTGAGCTGACAGATTAAGATTATATTGACGCTACACTCGACGCAGTATTCAGGAGTTTGTTATGAATGGTTCCGCAACCGCTCTCGATAGAGCCTTTGCAGCCCTTACGTACGTTATGCCGCTCACCACAGCATTAACGGCATACGAGACTGCTTTTCGGCGCTTTTTATTGGAGCAAGCACCTGAGGTAGCAAACGCATTCAGTCTACTGTTGCTACCTTTGGCACCGCTGATTGCGATTGAGCGTAGCCAAATTTTAGGTCTGGCTGTCTTTATTTTGCTCTTCGCGCTAGTTGTCAGAAACACCAGCATTAGCCGGTTCATTCGCTACAACGTCTTGCAGGCTATTTTGGTGAGCTTCGTGCTCTCGGTGTGCGTGCAGATTATTATTTTCCTCAATCCTTTCTTGCCGCTGCTGATAGTCGATACCCTCCTCAATGTTCTATTCCTGGGAGGATTCGCCATTGTTGTTTATGGCGTTGCACAGTCTGTGATGGGGCGGTACGCAGAGATTCCGACTGTTTCCGATGCGATCAACACACAGCTGCCTTACTAGGAAACTCTCTCCAGCTGGACTATTCGCTACGCGGAGGCTGCGCCAGCGACCTACTGAAGCGCAAGCTCCTTTGAGACTGGCGCTTTGTCATTGCTTTTAGCCTGTACGGCATTCTCTAGGCAGCCGATGCCTTCAATTTCTATACGAATGCGATCGCCCACTACCACCGGGCCCACACCCTCTGGCGTCCCGGTGAGCACCACATCCCCCGGCAGCAGCGTAATCGCCTGGCTGATATAGGCCACCAAATACTCCGGCGAAAAGATCATATCGGCAATCGTCGCCGACTGGCTAGGCATATCGGCACCGTTGACAAAGGTCTGCAACTGGGCCCCAGCCGGAATCTCCCGCACAATCCACGGCCCCAAAGGACAAAACGAATCAAAGCCCTTGGCCCGAGTCCATTGCCCATCGCGCCGCTGCAAGTCACGCGCTGTCACGTCATTAGCAATGGTGTAGCCCCAAATCTTGTTGCGGGCTTCGGCGGGTTCACAATTACAGCAGCGATCGCCAATTACAATCGCCAGCTCCCCTTCAAAGTCCACCCGCTCGGACTGAGACGGATAGCGAATCGGTGCATCCGCCGCAATCACCGCCGTCGACGGCTTCATAAACAGCAAAGGCTCTTTGGGCACATCGTTGTCAAACTCAGCGGCGTGTTTGGCATAGTTGCGGCCCACGGCGATTACTTTAGAAGGCGCGCAGGGTGCCAGCAGGGTATAGCTATCTACCGATAAAGACTGCTCTGTAAGCTGGCCACTGCGCCAAGGCGGCGCATCGAGCACTTGGACTTCGCGGTCTGCCTGTAGCAAACCGTAGAGAATCTGCCCTGATGACGATTGAACTCGAACATAGCGATGCGCCATAGGTTTTCTTCGCTGGTTTACGAGCTAGCTTACTCACTAGCTTCAAATGGGTCAGTTGTTGGTATGATTGTAAGCCCTTGCTTTTATCCGCGCTATGACCCGATCGGTTGCTTCTAGCAGAAGGCGGGCTAGTCATTAGGGTAAAGGCCACAATGACCACAAGGATCTCAATTTTAGAGTTATGAGTACGCTTTACGAAACCATGTACATTTTGCGTCCTGATCTTGGCGATGAAGCCGTTGATCAGGCGATTAGCACTTATCAAGATATGCTGAGCGAGGCTGGTGCTACCGACCTCGAAACCCAGCACCGTGGCAAGCGCCGCCTCGCCTACGAAATCAACCGCCACCGCGAAGGCATTTATATTCAAATGAACTACGCCGCGCCAGGGACTGCGATCGCACCCATGGAGCGTGCCATGCGCCTCAACGAAGAAGTGATTCGCTACCTCACTATTCTCTTTGAAGAGCCCCCTGAAGAAAGCGAGAGCGAAGGCGATATGGAGTCTGTAACTGAGTCTGCTGCGCCGCTGGGCTCGTAAATTTATTGGCTGTTAGCAAGGCCCGCCTGTGCATTTGCAGTCGACATCGCTCTTAAAAAGCATCAGCAAAAGCCCCGAGAGTAGCGCTCAGCGCACTTATTTTCGGGGCTTTTGTTCGTTTTAATACACCGCATCTCCGTCTTCACTGGGTTTTCGGCAAGGTTTTGATCGTGATATAGATCGAGAACGGTCTCATCAACTGGCCTTGTTTAAACAACCTGAACTCGATAGCTTTGAGTGCTGACAGTTTCAGAGCACAGCTTCAAGATCCTCACGATTCGGAGACATATTTCACAGTGGTTTCTAGCACCCAACTGACCGCTCAGTCAAGCGTAAGTAGCGCACAGGCAGAAGTTGTCCGGCTCAAAGAAGAGCTAGAGATGCGCGATCAGCTTGTTCAGCAGCTGTCGCAAGAGCTGTTTCGACTGGTCAAAGGCAATCAAGATTTTTTACCGAGCCCAGAAATTTCTGAGCAGCACGAGGAAGAAGTGCGATCGCTGCGAGAGCAAACCCACAAGCTAGAGCAGCAGGTCACCTTCTACCAAAACCAAATCGAAGAGCGCGATGCCGAGTCTCACCAGCTGCGCCAAACGGCCCAAGAGCTCACTGACCGCACCCGCATGCTAGAACAGGTCGTGCAAGAGCTACCTAGAATTTACAAAGAAAAATTCGCCGAGCGCATGAGCGCCGTTAAAGACAGAGTCGCCAGAATTCAGCAGGAAAACCGTGAACTGCAAGCCGAACTACAAAGCACCAGCTACCGCCTCGCCGTCCGCAGCCGCAAGGGTAGCAGCAGCACAGGTGGACATCTAGATCTGCCGACATTTCCTAGCGAAATGTTAGGTGAAAATTCTATGGCGAGTTTTGCGAAGACAACAAGGCAGTAGTTTGTATCCTGCGATGCCTCCCGACGCCAGCAGGGTCGCAATAGGGAACAATTGAACTCGAAGCTTGATAGGCTTGAATCAATAGATTCTTTTCATTGTTTCCCAGTGTTCTACATGGATGAGCTGATACCGCTGGATATAGTGCAAAATATCGCCCGTGAGTATGGTTACTGGGCGATTTTTTGCGGGATTTTGCTAGAGAATATGGGAATTCCTCTACCGGGAGAAACGGTCACTTTAGTAGGCGGCTTTCTTGCCGGCAGTCACGAACTCAATGTGTGGTATGTGCTCGGTGCGGCAACCGTGGGTGCCATCATCGGCGACAGTGGTGGCTACGCACTGGGTTATTACGGCGGTTGGCCACTTCTCGTACGCATCGGCAGCTGGCTAAATATTTCTGAAGAAAAGTTAGAAAGCGTGCGCGACCGGTTTAGTCAAAACGCCGACAAAGCCGTTCTCTTTGGTCGGTTTGTCGCGCTGCTAAGAGTATTCGCTGGCCCCCTCGCGGGTATTACCCGCATGCCCTATCCCAAGTTTCTGCTCTGCAATGCTATTGGCGCAGCTGCTTGGGCTTCTGTGATGGTGAGTCTCAGCTACTTTCTAGGCAGGCTCGTCCCGCTCGAACTGCTGCTGAAATGGGTTGCTCAGTTTACAGGCCTTGCGCTGGCAGCGGTCGTTGCTGGGGTACTTATCGCCTGGTGGATAGAGTCACGCCAAGCGCCAACCGCTTAGTAATTTGCCTGTTTCACTATTGCCTAGTTGTCTACGGCTTAACAACGTAAGTAGTTTCAATCGGCTCCAATACACCTTCTCTAACGAGTGCCTGGTAGATCATCGCAGATAGCTCTGCGCGAGTAGTGGGCTCAGTAGGACTGAGTTCAGCAATTTCTGGGTAGTTGACAACCAAACTACCAGCAGTCGCAGCGGCCACCTTTTCATTTGCCCAGTTGGGTATTTTATTGGCATCTGTGTAGCGATCTAAAGATGCCTGAATATTGGTAGGCGTTTCTACACCTAGGCCAGTTACTAGCGTAGTCAGGGCTTGGGTTCTTGTGACTGGCGCACCTGGGTCAAAGGTTTCGTCCGGGAAACCCGTCATGAAGCCGCCTCTTACAACTTCACCAATAGATTCCCTGGCCCAGTAATCTGATGACACATCGGAAAATTCTAGATTTTCCTTGTCCGCTGTCAGGTCAAACGTTCTCGAAACGATGTTGGCAGTTTGCGCTCGGGTGATTTCTGCGTCGGGTTTGAATGAACCATCTTCAAAACCAGTGATCAGTCCTCGACTGCTCAGCGCATCGATGTAGGGCTTGGCCCAGTAGTCGTCTGCCACATCATTGAATGCGATCGCTTCTTTGGGCGCATCGGTAGCAGCCTGAGAGGGAATGGCAGCCCCAATATCTGGGACTTCACCTCCACTGTCTGCATTGGCACTGGCAGCGGCCACATCTGGCAGCTCATCTGCACTATCAGCAGCGTCCGCGCCATCAGCCGTGACAGCCACACCTGCGACACCCGCTGCCGCACCAGCCATACCATCTCGCACGTCTTCCCAGATAGGCTTACGAGCTGCCAATCGCTCGCGTCTGGCAGCGGCTTGGGCAGATAACTCATTGACGGCTGAAGTCTGGGCGATACCGCTTTCGGCAGAATCTGCATCATCGTCTGCTAAAGCTGCGGCTGCATCTAGATTGCCATCATCAGGTGCGACTTCTGCCTCTGTAGTGCTGCCGCCGAGTAGAGGTGTCGTTCCATCTCGTGGCGCAGTCGCAACGGGAGGTGTCGTCAAAGCATCACCGCTGAGAAACTTCATCTCACCTCGGGTCAGTCCCCAAAACAAAACCCCTCCTAAGGATAGAAAAGCCACAAATAGCGCCACCATCTCATCAAAGCTGAGCGGGCGCAGCGGACCAGTCGCAGCCGGGCGATCGTCTGAACGCCGAGGATCGTTGGGGGGTTCGATAGGGGATTGGGTCACGGGGTACTCGCTTCTGAAATTAAGTTAAGAAGATAATAGATGCAGCCCGCTGTTGTGTCACGCCAGTAGATAAAACTGCTGTAGGTAAATTTGCGGGTACATTAATCCTCCAAAAATAGAGCATTTCGGTATAAAGATCAGCACCTTATGGATTATTCAGTCTATTAATTAATGTCAAGCAAAGGCGCAGAGGAAGGGAGGAAAGGGGGTGAGATACACTGCGGTTGTGCTTTGTTCTGTGGCGCTGTTATGACAAATCGGCTGGCCAATAGTAGTAGTTTGTACCTTAGGAAACATGCCAAGAATCCTGTGGATTGATGGCCCTGGTGCAATGAACGCCATACTCGATCGACAAATCGAGACAATCTACGCCGTAGCATCATCACGGTCCTTTTTGTCGATGCGCTCTACCGATAGCTCTCCCTTTCCCAAACCGCTCGACCAGACTCGCTCTAGGAAAACTGCCCTATGCTCATCAACAACCGCTATCAAGTCATTCGCAATCTTGGCGAAGGCGGCTTTGGGCAGGCTTACCTAGCCGAAGATACGCAAATGCCATCAAAACGACAGTGCGTTATCAAGCAGCTCAAGCCGATTACCGACAGCACAGAAATCTACGAACTCGTTCAGGCTCGGTTTCAGCGAGAGGCAGCTATTCTAGAGCAGCTCGGTGAAAACCACCCGCAAATCCCCCGGCTGTACGCTTACTTCACCGAAAATAAAAACTTCTATCTGGTGCAGGAATGGATCGAGGGAGAAACGTTGGAATCTCTACCGCTGCCTCAGTCGGAACCAGCAGTACGCGCTTTGCTCACATCTCTCCTCCCTGTGCTTGAATTTGTGCACGGTCAAGGCATCATCCATCGTGATATTAAGCCTGGCAACATCATTTTGCGAGAAGGCTCGCAGCAGCCCGCACTGATAGATTTTGGGGCCGTCAAAGAGACTATCAATACAGGCGTGGGAGAAAATTTGGTCAGCTCTATTGTCATCGGCACGCCGGGCTACATGGCTACCGAACAGGCCGCCGGGCGACCGCTTGCCTCCAGCGATTTGTATAGCCTAGCGCTCACAGCGGTGTACCTGCTGACGGGCAAACCTCCCCACGAGCTGCCAAGCGATGCGCAAACCGGTGAAATTTTATGGCAGCCGGTAGCGAATGGCGTCAGTTCAGCATTGAGGACTGTGCTGACAAAGGCCATTCAGTATCATCCGCGCGATCGCTACAGCAGCGCCAGCGAAATGCTAGCCGCACTCTCAACACTTTCTCACGCTTCCACAACCACCGAGACACTTCCTGCAACCGTCATCCACCTGCCAGCGGCCATTCACCCGTCAGCGGCCGCTCACCCGTCAGCAAGAGACCAACGCAACCTTGAATCAGCGCCAACTCAAGTCAGGGCACCCGCAAAAGCACAAGCAGCACCTCCCCAGCAGGCTTCATCCCATCCAAGTCTGCCTAATAGCAACAATCCCAAAGCGATCGCACCCCTAGCTCTAGGGCTCATCGGCATCGCAATAGCCGGTACAGTCATCGCTGGGGGCTGGGTAATTAGCCGCCCAAGTGTCAGCGATAACAACGCCCCAAAAGAAGAACCCGCAGTCTCTACAGACGACGCTGCTGAAGACACAGCAGACCCAGTAGCCAGTGAAGACACAACCTCACCACCCGAGACACAGCCCCTCAGTCTCAACCAAAAATGCTTCAGTCTAATCGCCTACGACCCGGAAGATAGCAGCATCAACGTTCGAGACAGCCCAAATGGCAACGTCGTCGAAGCTATTCCAAACCTCTCGATGCTTTCTAGAAAAGGGACGACGGCTGTCGCGACTAGCTGGACACAAGAAGGATGGAACTACGTCCAGGTTAGTGACACCACAACTAGCGGATATATTTGGGGCGAGCTACTCTACAGAACGGCTTACCAGGTGAACGATCCTTTAGATACCTTCGTGAATCTGCGCGATGCCCCGAATGGAGACATCGTTACCGCACTTGATAACGGCACCGAAGTTCGATTTTTAGGCACCGAGGAGGACTGGACTCAGGTACAGGTCACTCTTGAACCATCAGGTGAGCCAGCTAGTGAGCAAACAGGCTATGTATCAACCTCGCTGCTTGCCGAGCCCGATTGCTCACAGTTCCCGTAAAAGGTCTTTCATGAAAAAAATTCTGTAAAAGTGACTATGCAGCAGAGGCAAAACGAATTTTGAGATAGTCATCTTCCATTTTGGCTCCGGCTGGGTTTAGGGCCGCTAACGCCTGAGGCAACACTAAGTTACGACGATGATTGCCAATACGAATATTTAGCTCGTCGGCTGTTTTACTCAGCTCTACTTGGTCTTTAGGAATACCAGGCAGGTAAACTTCCAAGCTGTAGTTGCTGTCTTCTTGCACCACTCGCAGCGTCGTTTCTTCGTAGTACACCTGAGCCGGGTCTTCGTCGCCGTACAGCGTTTCTTTCAATCGGTTGAGCGCATCCATGCCGCACATTTCTTCGGAGTACAGCGGCACTTCTTTTACTGGCAGAGGATGAAAGTTGTCATGGATCTGCTGCTTGTATACAGACTGCTGATCTTTCCAGCGCTGGAAAAATGGATCGCTGACACTTTCGGGGATGATGCGGTTGGCGACCACCATGTCCGTACCGACGTTGTATAGGCTGAGGTAAGCGTGCGCCCGCAGTGATTCTTTAATCACCATTTTCTCTGGATTCGTCACCAGGCGAACCGAGGTAATCGTGGGGTCAGCCAAAATCTTCTCTAGCGCTTCTAGCTGCTCATAGAACTCATAGGGGGCGTCCATGACTTCTTTGGTCGGTAGGGAAAAGCCAGCTACGGGGCGGAAAAATGGCTCTACTAGCGGGCGAAGAGCCGTAGACACGGCCTGGAAGGGTTTGTAGAGTTTGCGCATGTACCAGCCTGCGACTTCCGGTAGGCTGAGCAAACGAAGGGCCGTGCCCGTCGGTGCAGAGTCAATAATGAGTACGTCGAATTCTTTCTCATCGTAGTGACGCTTCATGCGAACCAGGCTAAAAATTTCGTCCATGCCCGGTAAAATAGCCAGCTCTTCGGCTTCGATACCTTCTAGGCCTCTGGCCTGAAGCACCTGAGTGATGTAGCGCTTTACCGCGCCCCAGTTACCTTCTAGCTCTCGCAGGGCATCTAGCTCTGCGCCCCATAGGTTGGGCAGTAGCTCTTTGGGATCGTGACTCAGCTCGGTGTCGAAACTATCGGCTAGCGAGTGGGCCGGATCGGTACTCAGTACTAGAGTTTTGTAGCCCTTTTCAGCGCACTGTAGGCCGGTCGCCGCCGCGACGGAGGTTTTACCCACCCCACCTTTACCTGTCATCAAAAGTACGCGCATAGCAAACCGGCCCGTGATTAAGAAAGTTAACGTTCCTTTACTGTAACGAGTTTTGGACGCGGTTTGGAGTGAGGTTTAGGGTGAGAAGAAAACGTTCATACGGCTGATACCGCATCCATTGCCTATTTAGCAGCTGATTCACTCACCTCTGCGCTAGGCGTGTCGTCGCAAAGCAACCGCTGGTCTTCGGTGTTAGGACTGTGCGCCAAATAATCGGCAGACCATGAGCAGCTTGCATTAAAAAGCCCTTGACGGTCGAGCATTGTATTTAGCTGCCAGCGCAGCACCTTGCGGTCTTCTCCGGCCGATATTACTTTTTGGTCGCCATCGACAAACAATGCTTGCCAAACCGGTTCACCATTTTCTGCCAGCGTGGCAATGAGCGTGCCGTCGAGCTGCCACAGTTTTACTTGGCCATCACCGCTGGCTGTCACGATGGTTTTGCCATCTGCACTGAAGCTGACAGAGCGAACTTCCGCCGCGTGCCCTTCCAAGGTTGCGACTAGCTCACCGTCTACAGACCAAACTCTGGCAAGATTATCGAAGCCGCCAGCTACGATCAGCTGACCATCGGGGCTAAAGTTGGCATCGATAAAGCCGCTCTGGGTCGGCCCTCGAAATACCTTTACAAGCGTGGGCGTTCCATTTGCGTCTTCGCTCAAACGCCACAGATTAACTGTGCTGTCTAAACTTGCAGAAAGCAGAAATAAGCCATTGGAACTAAACGCTACAGAGCGGATTTCTCCTTGGTGCCCTATAAATGAACTTTTTACGTTGCCTTCAAGATCCCACAGCCGAATCTCTCGATCGACGCTACCTGTAGCAATTGTCTGCCCATCGGGGCTAAAAACAGCGTCCCAAATAGGCTTGTCATGTCCAAGTAGTTCGGCCAGCTGCTCTCCGGCTAGATTCCACAGCCTAGCAACACCGTCCCAACTCCCGGTGACTAAGTACTCGCCGTCCTTACTAAAGGCGACACTCAATACTGAGTCTGGATGCTGGAACCGGCCCGATAGCTGCCCGCTAGTCTCATTCCACAGGCGCAGGTAGCGATCGTCGCTAGCGGCAGCGATTAGATTTTTGGTAGGGCTAAAATCGATGCCAATAATGCCATCGCTGGGGCCAAGATAGCTAGTGAGCAGGGGATTGGTTAAGTCCCACAAACGAATTGTACGGTCTTCAGAAGCACTCACTAGCTGCTTGCCGCCAGGGGCAAACTGCACATCCCAAATGCGACCCTGATGGCCTTCGAGTGTCGCTATCGGTTGGCCATTAGCATTCCATAGCTTAATGGTGCGATCGCGGCTACTCGATACCAGCTGCTGCCCATCTTCACTAAAGGCCAAATCGAGCACCTGAGTGCGGTGGGCCTCGATTGTTCTAATCTGCTGACTGGTAGCGGTATCCCAATAGATAATTCGACTGTCGCGCCCACCCGAAACCAACTCTGAGCCATCGGGGCTAAAAGCCAGTGCACTAGTAGCATCGCTATGCCCTGCAAGCGATCGCAGCAGGTTGCCGTCCAAATCCCACAGCTTAACGTTGCCATCGATGCCACCAGAAGCAATGGTTTTGCCATCAGGACTGAACGCCAGTGCCAGCAGTTCGGGCGTATAGGAATAAAACGTACTGACTAAGTCGTAGTTGTCACTCCAGATTTTGATAACGCCGTCTGTACCCGCCGAGGCAATCAGCTGACCATCCGACGAAATATCGATAGCGTGTACAGCGTCGACATGGCCTTGAAGCGTTTTGAGGAGTGTGCCATCTATAGACCATACTTTCACGGTGCGATCGTCACTGCCAGAAATAATTCGAGTGCCGTTGTTCATAAAGGCAACGGTTCGCACTCGCGCCTTATGACCGACGAAGGTTTGCAGCAATGTGCCGTCTTTTTGCCAGAGGCGAACGATGCCGTCGGAGCCACTGGTCACCCAATAGTTGCCATCGGGGCTGATGGCAACGTCCCAGAAGGTACCTTCTGGAAGCATGATTTGATTTTTTTCGACGGCGCTCACGGCGGTAGTCCGCAGGATGGCATCAGCGCGATCACGTAATTCAGCCGGCACCTGCTGGCTCTGTGCCATAAAGGCATTGGCATCAATCGCACTCACCAGCGCATCCAATCGCTGATCAGACGCATAGAGCGCTTCGGCAGTGGTAACAAGCGATCGCAGCTGAGTCTTCACCGAATTGAGATACTGCCTGCGGGCAATCACGCCCAGCGTTGTGGCAATAGCCAAAGCTCCGCTTAAGGCAGCAATAAAGCCGCGCTGCTTTCGCCGAGAGCGCCGCTCAACGACTAGCCGTTTTTCCACCTCTCTTAGCCGCGCCGACTTAAAGGCCTGCTGCACCACGCTACGGTCGTAGCGCTCACTGGCCATCAAGAAGTCGTGATCGACTTCACCCACGCTCCGCTCTTGGCTCCAGGCCTGGGCGTCTTTCAAAGCTTTGCCCCGCAGTAACCGCGACTCATCCGTCCGATCCGACATCACCCAGGCAGACAGCTGCTTAGCATAGGGTCTGAGCGTGTTGAGCTGATTCTTGACCCAGGCCATGTCAAAAATCGTTTGATAGATCCGATTTTTGACCGCTAGGCGTCCTTGATATATACCAATCAACCCAGAAAGTAATAAATCCAAATGCTCTGGGCTATCGTCGTAGGCTAAGCGTCTCTCTTCCTCAGTTTGAGAGATTGCCTCTGATTGATTAGTAGCTACTGGCAAATCACAGCAAGGCGTAGACGCCGTCAGAATCGTTTCATAAATGCCCAATAGTCGAGGGGCTAGCAGCTCATTGCGCAGCAGGCGATCGCGAATGGTCCGCAGATGCTCCGGGTCGTCCTGACTCTCCCAATGGTCGATCACTTGGGTATACACCACCTGCTCTATTAGCTTTTCTGCCGACGTCGGCAATAGCGCGATCTGCCTTCGTAAGGGCGTTGCCATCGCTTCACATTGCAGATCGCGCGTCGGCGCATCGCCCGTATCGAGCAGACGACGTGTCTCTAGGGTCTGCGCGGTCAGTCGGCAAAGCTTCTGAGTCAAGAAAGGCTGGCCGTTGGTCCACACCAAAATTTCCTGCAATAGCGCCAGCGCATCGTACTCGTACCCCACCAACCCACGTGCTAGCCCCCTAGCATCGTCGAACATCAGCCCTTTTAGCTCAATGGCATGACCGACATTAAAAGGAGTTCTCAGGCGATCGCGAATCAGGTCCGATGGTGTCACCACACCAAACAAGGACCAAGTAAGTCGCCGATAATCAGCATTTTCGGCCCGCTCGTTATAGCAAAAGCGCACCAGCGCGAAAAAATCATCAATCGGAAAGTCTAGCGCTAAGGCACTATCGATCTCATCGACAAAAATAAAAATATCGGCATCTGGCAAATGTCGCAGCAAAATCTCTTCAATAAATAGACGCAGCCGCTGCACCATCGACAGTTCAGCTTGGGCCTGCCACCACTGCTTGAAGTTGACCATCCCCCACAGGTCGAACTTGGTGAGCAAATCCACCATCAACCCCTTGTACCACTGCATGGGCGTGACGCGCTCACTCCCAATACTCGTCATATCCACAGAGGCACAAAGCTTACCAGCCGTGACGAGCTGCTGCTGCGTGCGTACCCGCAGGCTCGACTTACCCATCTGCCGAGCGTTGAAGACATAGCAGTACTCGCCACTGAGCAACGTCTTTAAAAGATCATCATCTGCCTGCCTTTTGATGTAGCAATCGGCATCAAAGCGTAAGCTCCCACCGACCTGATAGTCGAGGTGCTCTTGGATTGCTAAATTCTCTACAACAGACTTGGCCAAAAATAAAGTGGGAGCCGCTACATTCGGCTTGCTTTTGTCCCAACTTACCGCAAGAACCCGTTGTGGGATCAATCCCATACCCAAACTCAGGTTCGGCGATCGCCCTACCAATCACTCTGCCAATAGCTCTACTAATCAATAGCTCTACTAATAACTCTGGCAACCGCTAGGCTGAAAGCAGCGTTTTGAAATATTTGTAATACAGCTCGCTGCTCACCACTGCGGCGTTACCCACCAGGCGAACCAGCCCCATACGCTCTAGCTGATAAGCCATTAGCGTATCGACAACAGCGCCATGTTCCGGGTCCTGCAGCGTGGCTGCAAAAGCTTCTTTTAGTTCAGGCTGACGCTGCATAATTTCCCAATGACGGCGCAGATGATTGCGATAAATCCCAGCATGCGTATGCGCATCTTCTAATACTTCACCCAATGTCCCTTCTCGCTCCGAGAGCCAGTACAGCGCCAGCTGAATAAGGTATGGATGTCCACCGACCAGATCATAAAGATCTCGCAGCCGGTCATTATCTATCCCTTTCTCAAACGGGAGGCTGTAGCGCTCTACGAGCGTAGTCACCTGCTCAAAAGTCAGCACCGGCAGCTGTACAGACAGACCAATATTAAAGGGCGACTGAGAAATTTTGAGCGGGACGTATACCTCGGTGCTGTAGGCCAAAGCCATGCGTAGCTTCTGCCATACCTTAAGCTCCATCGCCTCTTCGTGCCAGGCGCGCAGCATCGGCAAAAACTCCTGCACCAGTTCAGGATGCTCGAACAGCTGATCGACTTCATCTAGCGCCAGCACAACGGGCTCAGCCACACTGTTTAGCAGGTACTCTCTAAAGTAGATTTTGCAGCTGACTTTGTGGCCGATTTCATCATCCCAGTAATCGTCTAGCTGATTTTCGACGCCCAGCTGCTGAGCCGCATTACGGCAAAACCATCGCAGAAAGCGGCCCAAATCACCCATGATTGCCGTATCGGCTTCTTGGATGTTGATCAAAATAGTGCGCGCACCCTGCTCTCTGGCATAGGCTAGCGATCGCAGCAGCAGAGACGTTTTCCCAGTGTTGCTAGGCGACTTAATCCGCAGCAGCCCGCCGGGGCGATCTAGCTCGCTAAAGGCCTGCTCTTCGGCAGGTGGGCGAGTCATATAAAAAGAAGATTGAACAGATAGCCCCACGCTGGGAAAGGCGATCTGCGTTTTGGTTGCCTCTGTACTCAACAAATCACCCACCGGGGAATGAACGTCTGTGACAGCGGCTGAACCCGACGAACCAGAGCTAGGCTGTGAGCCTTTCTCGGATAGCTGATTCAGCACAAACCGGACATTCTTCTTAGTCACCTTCTGGCCAATAGACTCTGACAGCGACCGCCAAAGCTGCGCACCCACATCTCGAATGTACTCGGGGTGATAGCCCACCGACTTCGCAATTTCTGGATACAGCTGGCCTTCCCAAGACTGCTTGAACACCACTTCTTGAACGTAGCTCAAGGATTCAGGAGAAATAGCCTGTCTGACCTGTTCTAGCGCTTCTGATTCCGTCATAGGTTCACTGGGGAGCCTTACTATTTATGGATGGGCTTTGTCTTTTGAGGGTAAATTCTCGTCCTTATGGTACCGACAATTTACGCTAAAAGTATGTGACGCCAACCAAAAATAGGCAAATGAGTCAGGCAGATGAATCAAAGCATCTGCAATGCTGACGGAAAAGCACACACCTGAACCCACACCGCAAACCGTTGCTCAGATCGAGTGATGATGTAAGGGATTTGACGTTCTTTGAAAGTTTGCGCCAGGCAGTAAGATTGCAGCCGATGACAAGGCTGAAATTCCTTAACCTTTCTGTAAACTTCACCTTGGTAGCGCAATCCATGCAACCGACGTCCCTCTACACACAAAAAAGTAGAGACAATATCCGCTTCATCGACAATGTCCGGCGTCATCGAAACGAAAGCATCGTCTAGATGTGCGCCCGCTAGTCGCATCACTCGGCGTCTCAGTTCAGCGACCAACTCATAGCTTGGGAGCTCACACGCTGAATTGAGGGTCTCGTCCCCAGCAAAAGTGGCTAGGTAGTCAGCAATCTCCTGATCTGAGGCGGCATCTAGCTTTTGCACACTAAAGTGCTTTAGCAGTTGAGCTAGCCAGCACGAAATAACCCGCTCAGCTTGGTCTGCAGACGAGGGAATCGCACCGAGGCTTGGCAGCAATGAATCACCATCCGCAATTAAAGAGCTAGCGATGCTGTCACTATTTATAAAAGCGTTGGTCATGTACTTGCGGTGCTCCAGAAGGTGACTGACAAATGAAAGCTCAATATCAGACCTGTGACTCACAAACTTCCACAGGTTGCTATTAAGAGAAGAAGGGTGTGAATCTTGATGACTTTCAGGTAACTCAGCAGCTGTCCGGCTGCTGCCATCACGTTAGCTCTGGGCAAGGCTTACTTGCAGTAAGAAAAGTATTCAGTTCTGGGGGTTAGCGCGTTTGATAAGTCAGCTGATGGAGGCAGGAGGCGATCGCACATATCTTTCATCGTTTCCTATACACGCAGATGTTTTGATGGCTCCATGCTCCTCCGCACACCTCATCTAGCACAAAGACTCAGTCATCACAAAAAGGAGCGCCCTGATCTAACAGGGCGCTCCTTTTCCTTTATGAGGCTTGGAATCATCAACTTGGATATAGGCGAAATAAACTGTGGGGTTTACACCGCACAAGCCCATGCACTAGCTGTCATTACTGGACGTTTAGGTACTGCAAAATACCGCTAGTAATACCATCAGCGATGGTGTTCACCTCCTGAGGATTGCGGAAACGTGCGGCGTCTTCTCGACCTGTTACAAAGCCTGTTTCGACTAGCACCGCAGGCATTGAAGTATTGACGAGCACATAGAAACGAGCCCGTCTGACACCGCGATCGCGCAGGTCAGTTCGCTGCAAAACATTGTTATGAATCGTTTGCGCCAAGCGGAAGCCAGAAGAGTAGTAGTAAGTTTCTAGCCCGTTGACATCGGGGCGACTCAGGCTAATGGCATTGGAGTGAATGCTGACAAATATGTCGGCATTCGCCCTTTCAGCAATATTGACTCTAGGCTGCAAATCAAGCTCCCGGTCATCAGAGCGAGTAAGAACAGCGTTGATGCCCCTAGCATTGAGGGACGCCTGTATCCGACGAGAGACAGTCGTGTTGATGTCTTTTTCGCGCAGGCCGCCGATGCCCACCGCGCCAGGGTCACGGCCACCGTGGCCAGGATCAATCACTACGGTGAGCTGCCCCTGACGCGCCCGTGGAATGGAGGGGCTACCGGTAGAAGGAGCTGGAACGCTGGCAATAGTGCCTGTACCTTCAATGATTCGAGCCGGGAGGCGGGCGGCAGATAGTCGGCGCTGGAGGCTTTCGGCTCGATTGCGCTCACGGAAGCGGCCAGCTTGAATCACCCGCTGACCGTTGACCGTCGTGCGAAAAGCACCTGATTCGATGGCGTTGACGCGATCGCGAGTATTAGAAGCACTCTCTGGCACAACCACCTGATAGAACGTCTCAGCGGTCGGCGTCGTTCTTGGTGGGGGCGTTGCCCTTTGCCCTTCAATCACCTGAGTTGTCAGGCCTTCGTCAGATAGTTGGGACACCAGCTGTCTGGCACGGCGCTGGTCTTGAAACAGGCCAGCTTGAATCACTCGGTCACCGTTCACAGTGGTGATAAAAGCATCGGAGGCCACCTGCCGCACCCGCGCACGGACAATGGCCGACGAGCTTGGCACAATCACCTGGTAGTAGGTGTTTTGGCCGCTGCTAGGGGTAGGTGACGCGGCCGGGCCTGGCAGGCGAGGCGAGGGCGAACCGCTGGGAGAGGGCAGTGAACCGCCATTGAGCACAGGCGGAAGGTCTGATGTGCTAGGAGGTGTAGACGTCGGCGGCGTAGCAGCAACAGAGGGCCGTCGTGTCTGACCAGACTGGGCAATTACGGTGTCTAAGCTGGCGTCATTTGAGAGATAGATGTGGCCTTGCGCGCTGCCATTCAGCGTGCGGCGTGACATCTGCCAGCCCGGATCGAGCGTTAGCTTAACGAAATCGTTGGCCACACCGTTGCTGCGACCAATCTCTAGAACGGGCAAATCGCCGCCACGGCCGGGTAGTGCTCCTGGCAAAGCTACCAGCACCAGCTCATCACCTCGGCGAGTCACCTGAAGGCGGTAGCGACGGCTCAAGTCTTCGTCGCCAATGCGTACAGAGTAGCCGTTGCTGTCTGAGCTACGGCCACAGATACCTGAGAAGTCAAAGTTCAGCAGCAGCGGTTCAACGACCGTAGGGCTGCCGGATTCCTCTTCAAAGCATGACTGGCGGTCATTAATTTGCTCCAGGATCAACAGCCGATAGAAACGACCGTTGGAAACGGGCTCTGCGATCGCAACCACTCTATCGCTAGCAATGGACTGCTGACCGTAGGTTTGGGCGATGGCGCTAGTAGAGGCGATCGCACTTCCGGCCAAAGTGGCAGCCGTGAGCGCAGTCAGGGTGGTGAGACGGCGAATGATGGATTTCATATCTTCGGCAGTTGAGCGGTGGAGCGAACAATTGAGAGAGAGATCGGGCTAGCCGAGTGTGTGAGGCTCTGGCAAGATCAACGTTGAGTAAGTTCGGTTTCAATAAATATTGTTCCTTTGTCAAGAGGAACTATACCAGCTGCACCTAGCTTATTTTTTGGCGCTTATTCTGGAAGCACCTTGTCGGTAGGGCGTTATGACCCTATTGAGCGTTTTTTCACACACAACAGGTTGCGTTTATGTGACTACTTTTGATTTGTCACATCCATGTAATATCAGCAGCTGTACGATTTTGGTGGAGGCCCGCCAGAGCCTAAAAGAAGATCTCAGAGAACTTAAAGAACATCCTCATCTCTCCTTCATATAACGACCGCGTTCTCCCTTAAATTTGCTTACACAACCTTCAAAGTTACCCATGCGGTGATCAAAATCATGCTCTTAAACCAACTTTCTTTTACTCGGCGCTCACAGGCCTCTACTGCGGCCTTTCCGTGGAAGGGGCTTGCGATCGCAGCCACGTTCAGCGTCACGCTTGGCCTAAGCGCCTGCACATCAGCACCTTCAAGCGTGGAAACAGGCACCGAAAACACGCCATCCGAAGTGTCTTCTAGCACCGCAGAAACAACCGTCGCAGACCCCAAAGTGTACGAAAAAGAAGGCGTTGCCATTAGCGGTGCCGACCCGGTCGCTTACTTCACGGAAGAGGGCTTCGTCCCTGGCAGTGCAGAACACACCTACGAGTGGAGAGGCGCTACGTGGCAGTTTGCCAGCGCCGAAAACCGTGAGCTGTTTGCCAGTAATCCAGAAGAATACGCCCCTCAGTACGGCGGCTACTGCGCCTGGGCCGTTGGGCAAAACACCCTCGCCGCCATTGACCCCAATGCGTGGAGCATCGTCGATGGCAAGCTATACCTCAATGCCAACAAGCGCATTCAGGAACGGTGGAACAAGGATATTCCTGGCAATATTGCCCTAGCAGAGGAGAACTGGCCTACGCTCTCTCAGCAATAGGGCTTAAACAACAGTTGTCAGTAGAGTGATTATTCTTGAGTCATGAGCTAGTCACAAGCTGAGTCACAAGGATCGGTAAACTTAAGGCACAACACTCTACTCCTTGCTTTTCCATGACCGCACTCGGCAACCACATCATCAACCGCCCGATTCTCAAAAAGATTGTGACGGGTCTCAGCATATTCCTCCTGAGCTGGGCTGCACTCGGCTGCACTCCCAACAATGGCTCAGCCCTCGGCGAAACCAGCTCACCGAGCATGTCATCGGCAGCGACATCTGTCAGCACAGAACAATCCCAAAGCTCAGAAACAGCCATCTTTGCCGGTGGTTGTTTCTGGTGCATGGAGCACCCCTTCGATGAGCTCCCCGGCGTCACCGACACCATTTCGGGCTATACGGGCGGCACCGCAGAAAATCCAACCTACACACAAGTATCCAACGGCAACACGGGCCACGTAGAAGCGATGCAGGTCACCTACGACCCTACGCAAGTTAGCTACGAGACACTGCTCACCACGTTTTGGCACAATATCGACCCGCTCGATAACCGGGGGCAGTTTTGCGACAAGGGGAGTCAGTATCGCTCAGCTATTTTTTACGACACGCCAGAGCAAGCAGCGATCGCAACAGAAAGCAAGGCAGCACTAGCCAATAATTTCGAGCGGCCAGTCGCCACAGATATTTTGCCTGCCGATACTTTTTACTCGGCAGAAGACTATCACCAAAACTATTACCAAACTCACCCCGTGCGCTACAAGGTGTATCGGTTTGGCTGTGGCCGTGACCAAAGGCTGAGCGAGCTATGGGGCGCTGATGCACCCGGCCACGACTAAGCAGTCAATTTCCCTTAAAGCTTTTTTACGCCCGTTTTTGTACATAAGCAATTGTTCTCACTGATCCCCTGGTAAATCACAACTTCAAAGCTCAGCCATGTTTGGCATCGGTCAGTGGCATAATACCACTGCTGTAGTGAATACAGCAGTGGTATTACGGATATAGAGATCGTAGGATCAAGGTGTGAGCCGTACAAAATCAGTAGGTTCACGCCTTTAATAGCCAATCAAAGGGGCAATCACTGTGAATATGCCGCTAACGTGGATACGGAAAAAGAGAACTTGGCTAGGACTAAGTGCCACTAGCTGCACTGCGGTATTGATTGCGCATCTGCCACTGTCGCTCTGGCTCTCACTGGGCAATGATTGGTTGGCCGGGCAGGGCGTTTGGACTATTCCGCTATTTACTGTCTTCTACATAGTGGCCGCTATTTTTGGCATCCCTAACATTATTCTCATCTTGGCCGCAGGCCCTTTGTTTGGCCTCACAGAAGGCGTCATCAACGCATCTATTGCCGACACCCTCAGCATCGCCGTTTGCTTCGTGATTGGTCAAACCGTTGGTCGACGATGGATTACCAGGCTTATGGGAAACAGCACTCGCTTTCACAAGCTCGATAAAGAATTTGCACAAAAGGGCTGGAAAATCGTCCTGCTAACGCGCCTATCACCGCTACTCCCTTCAAATATTTTGAATTACGGCTTTAGCGTGACGCAAATCAACTTTTGGGAGTATCTTTTCTTTTCCTGGCTGGGTATGCTGCCGGTGATTTTCACCTATGTATCCGTTGGCAAAGTAGGAACCTCCATACTCACTCTCGACCAGCCGCCAGAGAGCCTGGTGTTTCAGGCGATTGGAGTACTAGCAACAGTAGGCGTGATGGTATACACAACACGGCTAGCGACATCGGTACTGTGCCAGAGCGAGAGTTGAGAATAGTCATGTTGGTCGGGCGAGAGAGAATGTGATCGCCTGCGCAAAACAAATCTAAACATTTAGCCCCTTGCTGTTAGGAGAAAGCAGCAAGGGGCTAAACATTATTGAGAGATGGCTCACACATTCTTTTATCTGATAGGTGCTGGGATAGAATCTCGACTGCGCACGTGAGAAGGTTTTTGAGCAGCATTCTGACATTCAGTCCTGTAGCTAGCATCAGCGTAGCAATCAGTCAGCCAAGCACCGTTGACGGTTGCAATATTGCTATCGAAGAAGACGGCTACTTCAGGCCGGGCATGATTTGTGATATCCGCATATTCACCGGCCCACAAGAAGTAATAGAAGCCACCGCCGTCTCTCGCAGGCCGAGTCCAAACATCAAACGCAATCCCACTCATTTCGCCATCGTTCCAAAGGGTAAAGCCAGCAGGCCCATCACTTGCACTGTTTTCTTTGGGTGCTGCTATGGCAGGAGAGAACGCGGACGCCACCGTCAGAACACCAAGACTGAGAGAAACTGCGGTGGTCTTAAGAAAACGATTAAACATAAATGAGCGAATGAGTATAGAAAAGAACACCTGCTCAGCATTCCCTATGCAACTCAAAAGGTGAGACTGATGCCGCAGAGAACAGCCAACTCCACTCTTATAGAAAAGAAGATAGCTAGTCAGCCGGCTCTAGCGCGTTTAGCTTATGAGCGGCTCCTTCTCCGGTGCTATCGCTCTTTACAAGGTGATGAGAGTCGTCTTCAGAAGCTTTGGCTGCCTGTTTAGGAACGTAAGCAATAAAGCTGAGACAAAGCCTCTACCTATTTTCAGGTTTTTAACCGATAAAACGATGAAAATACCGCAAAACCTATCAAAAGAGATACCGCAGGGCACCGCTTCAACCAGAAAATACTCATATCTATAGAGTAATGTTGATTACAGATTTTAATAGTACTAATGAACTATTTTTGATTAGAATGTAAACATCATAGGGAGGCCGATATGAATCCACAGTTAAAACCCGGAAAATTTGTTCGCCTCAAAAACCAACCCAGCGATTTACCCGACTTTGTACTGGAGCGTTACCTAGGTAGGTTTTGCTGGATCCGGCAGCAGACATGGGGGCAATGCGTTCAGTGGAAGGTGAGCGTTGCACGGATTGAAGGTGCGTAAACGGAAGGCGCACGCGTGAGCTAAAAGGTGCGTAGGTGGAGAAAAGCCAAGGCAAAACAAAAATCGGTGCGTGAAGCATTTGGCTATTTGCATTAAGATCTTGTCTAGACGGGCTGCAGTGATGTAGCGCCTTCGCTGTTGTTATCCCATAGCAAAACCAGAAAAACCATGACTGCCCTTCAGGTCTCCGCTCGCGAAATGGTCCAAGCTGCCTACGAAAACCGCTATACCTGGGACAAAGCTTTTCCGGGCTATACGACCGATGTGACGCTCAAGCTGGGAGATGAGCGCTTTAGTGGCAGTGCAAAAGTAAATCCTGATCTGTCGGCAGAGGTCTTTGGCGTAGAAGACGAGACTGCCAACAAAGTCATCAAGAATCAGCTGTGGGAAGTTGCCATTCACCGTGTCAGTCGGCCCTTTGAAAAGAGCCACGGTGAAAATACGTTCAAAATTGATGGCAAAGATGAGAACGGCGCAACGAAAATCGCAGTCGGTGGTAAAGCAGAAGGCGATGCGTATAAGGTAAAAGACAATGAGTTTGTGATGGTGCACCGTCATATTCACGGTGTAGTGGTGACTATTAATACCTCTGGCTCCTACGACACTGGCAACGGCTATCTCTCTCGAACTTACGACTCTGTGTATCACGATCCTAAAACTGGCGAGCAAAAGCAGGGACGCAGCGAATTTACAGACGACTACACTCAGGTAGGCGGCTATACCATTTTGGAGAAGCGGACAGTCACCTCAGTCGATGGTCCTGATATGGAAATTGCGTTTTCCAATATTGAGCTGATTGCGTAGGGGATGAGCAATTCAGGTATTAGCGCGTCTGGCGGTCGCCACCTAGCGAATAAAGACAGCCTAGGGAAGAAAAGCGGCGACCGCGCTTGGCCACTATGGCCCATCGTGCCCATCTATCCGTATGGTCAGCGGCGTACCTTGCGCCGAGAAATTATCCCTGGCAAGCTGTGGACCTTTGAGCAGGTTCAGGGGATTTTTTATGTTGTGGTGCCGATTCGCATGACGGTGATTAAGCTGTCAGCGGGTGGCCTGTTTGTGTTTTCGCCTGTGGCTCCTACGCGGGAATGCCTGCGCCTAGTACGAGAGCTAGAGGCAGAACATGGAGAGGTGAAGTATGTCGTGCTGCCTACTGTGACAGGCGTAGAGCACAAGTATTTTGCGGGGCCTTTTGCCCAAAAGTTTAAGCGATCGCAAGTCTACGTCGCCCCAAACCAGTGGAGCTTCCCCATCGACCTCCCCATGAGCTGGCTGGGCTTCCCCAGTAAACGCACGCACGTGCTGCCCGCCGACCCTAGCCAAACCCCTTTTTACGATGAGTTCGACTATGCCACGGTAGGTCCAATCGATCTGAGCATTAAGCCCTACACCGAGGTCGCTTTTTACCACCGAGCAACGCGATCACTCCTCGCCGTCGACACGATCCTTTCTATTCCAGTAGACCCCCCAGAGGTCGTCACCCAAAATCCCTTTCCACTGATGTTTCACGCTAGAGACAGTGGCAGCGAGGCGCTGCAAGACACGCCCGAAAATCGACTTAAAGGCTGGGCTCGAATTGCGCTATTTACGTTCTACTTTCAGCCCTCTAGTTTGGACGTTCCCAAACTCAAAGCGGCGCTAAGAGAAGCTAAGCATGCGAGCGATCGCAGCAAAAAGAACTACTTCGGCATCTACCCTTTCCAGTGGCGCGCCAGCTGGTACGAATCTTTCAAAAAGCTACGCCAAGACGGGCGACTCATCGTCGCGCCCATTCTACAAACGCTCATCTTCAATCGAGGCCCCGAGCAGGTTTTGGCCTGGGCCGACAAAATAGCTCAGTGGGATTTTGAGCAGGTGATTCCCTGCCACTTCAGCGCACCGGTCAAAGCTAGCCCGGCTGAGTTTCGCCAGGCTTTTGACTTTCTAGAACGCCCAAATCTGCAGAGCTGGTCGGGCTTCGACCATTCTGTGCCCATGGCAGACTTGGAGACACTAGGACAAATTGACCGACGGTTGCAAAAGAATGTGATTCCGCCACCGGAGAATAAGGAGTAAAGGCTTCTCCTTTAAGGCTACTTATCCTTCAGAACGACAGCCTCAACCGGAATCACGCCTGCTTGGTCACTGCCCAAACAGTCCGCCGCTGCTCGCGATAGGTCAAGAATGCGATCGCCCACATACGGCCCTCGATCATTTACCCGCACCACCACCGTCTTATCGTTCACGACATTGCGCACCTTGAGCTGCGTGCCAAATGGCAGCGACTTGTGCGCAACGGTCAAATCGTACTGATCGTACGTTTCACCATTCGCAGTAGCACGGCCATGAAAGTAGGGACCGTACCAAGAAGCCTCACCGGCCATATCGATTTGAGAGTCTTCTAAACCTTTAAGTCCCATCAGCGCATCACCTGGCTGGAGTGGCGCAGCGCCTAGAGCCAAGCGGAGATTGTTCGCCCAGGAGACTGCTGCCCAGTCAGGGGAGTAGCCAACGGCTGTCGACATCGCATCGTTGATGGCAAACATTGGCTGATCGGGCGTACCGACAATAGCACTGGCATTACGCAGAGTATTGTCTTCGGAGAGTGGATAGAGTGCGATCGCATCGGGTTTGAAAGAAGCCTGACCAATCAAACGCTTGAGCTGCTGAGAGAGCAGGTAAGCCCTATTTTCGTCGGCAACATAGCCCAGGGTGCGATCGCCAATACTAATTTTGTAGCGGACACCATCTTGCAGCTGCCTGTCAGCCCCCGGCATACACTGCTCAATAAAATCAGCAGACCAGACATTGTTTTCGAGCTGAGCGGTTCCAGCGATCACATCGACTCGTTTAACCTTAATATCAGCAGCCAGGGTTTGCCCCTGCCAACTATCTTCGCTCACCCACTGGACGGGTAGCGTACTGCTGTACAAAGTTTGACCAGTGATACTGCCAATGCGCGCAGTCCGAAAAGCCTGACCCACAAAGTTAAAAGAATGGCTCAATCCAGAAACCGAAACGAAGCCTGTAGACAGCGATAACGCTTTTTCACCAATCGCTTCTATGCCAGCAATACTATGGATTAGGCCAGATGGCAGATTGGGGAGGAAGGGCCGTACAGAAGACAGCTGAACCGACTTAGCGGGCAGAGAAACGACGTCTAAGTCGGTCTCCTGCGGCAGATAATCTGCGCTAGACACAAAAGCAGGAAGCGTGTCCTGTGAAGGAGGCAAGGCCGGAGCTAAATCCATTGATTAGGGATGAACGACAACAAACTCAAAAGCGATTCGCATATCAGCTGAGGCATAGGCTGAGACGAGAAGAAACCGACTATTGGCAATAAACTCGCCAGGAAAGTGCAGCTTCACAGCAGGTGAGCAGCGGCAATAAACGCCTTTACTGATGACAAAGCAAACACGGTTGTTTTGTATCAATGAGCACGATTATATCGTCTTAACCTCTTCTAAATGATCTATGAAACCATGACAAACAGGCGATCCCATCGCGAGCGCTCAAAACCCAAATAATGCGACCAAGGCCGAAAAGCATGGCAGACAAGCGATTGAACACTTAACTTAATGAAGCTGTGATGAAGCTGACGTCTGTTTTGAAAAACTAATCAATCAAATCAGCGCTCACTATAGAAATGTTTCTACTCAACAATGACATCTTCAATTTCGTCTTCAATCGCTTTCTCGGCAACCACTTCGCCTTCAACCACTTCCTCTACCGTATGAAAGTCGGAAAAGTCGATATAGCGAACGGATGCATCTGAGTCTGGATCTTGTGAGGATTCTACTTCGTGAATAATGTCTTTGAGCTGGTGATTCCACAGAATGTCGGCAGCGTAATAGGTATGACGGGTATGAATCGCCTGAGCGACAGTTTGGTCGATGCCGCTGACAGACACCAAAAGCGCAGCACTCGCACGAAACAGGTCTTTGGTTGCTAAGCCGTAGAGAGGGCTGTGGCTGTTGATTGGGTGGAGTGCCGTCCAAGTGAGGAAGAAACTAGGATTGCGATCGCGCAACAGCTCCAGCTCATAAAATCGGCGCATCATTTTCCCATCGCTAAATTCATCGAGCGTCAGATACAGCCGCATCTGAGCCTCCACAATCTGGTTGCGTCGCTCATTGGCAGCGCGAAACATCAGCGTCGGCGTTCCCTTAAAATCTGCCACCACTGCTTTCTTGCTAAACAACACCTGCGCAGTGGGTCGGGAGAATCGCGCATAGGCCAAGCCTGTGAGCACTGCAATCCCCATAAGAGCAATCACCGCCTCCAAGGTCACTAGCACGTGAGCATAGGCATTGCCTGGCGACATCACACCGTAGCCAATGGAGGCAGAGGTTTGCACACTGAAGAAAAAAGCATCGGAGAACGAACCTGGCTCTGCGTTGATGATGGTGCCTTCGCCACCTAGCAGAAACAAGAACGCTGCTAGGGCATTGGCGATCACATAGCCACCCATAATCAAGGCCAAAAATCCTGGCCAAGGCACCGTCAGCAGCAAATAGTAAGGATCGCGCCAGTACGAGTACCAGCCGCCCAACCCCAAAATGTGAAATCGCCCATCCTCGATATGAATACGGACCTGAGGCAAGCGACGAGGACGCTTATGATTAACTTTCATAGGGTCAAGAGTCGCTACAGTTCGTCGTTACTGAAACAAGAATCCAATGGAGCCAGATAGCGTCCCGGCACACACGCACCGACACATAGTTCAAGTGCTCACAGCCCATATCAAAGCACTCGGTGGCCCCAGAGATCCGTTCTTAGCATCGGGAGCGCATCAGCTTGTACAGCACTATATTCGCACTGAGCTGGGTCGGTGGAGTGAACTCACCTCACAAAGCTTTAAATCCAACGGGCGTGAGCATTTCAACTGGCAAATTGAAGTCGTTGGCACACAACCAGATTTAGCCCCTTTTCTGGTGGGCGCTCATTACGATACGGTGCCCGGCTCACCAGGAGCTGACGACAATGGTAGCGGGATAGCAGTCCTTCTGATGTTGGCAGAACTATTGTCACAGTGTAGGCCGACGCGTTCCATCCACTTTATTGCTTTCGACTTAGAGGAATACGGATTGGTTGGCAGCACGGCTTGTGCTGAACGGTGGCGATCGCAAAACAAGCCCCTACACCTCATGCTATCGCTCGAAATGCTGGGGTACTTCACCGATGAACCCAACTCCCAACAGTATCCACTCGATTTGCTCAGCAGCATCTATCCAGACACAGGCAACTTCATTGCGCTGATTGGCAATGTAAAAACGGTTCCAACCATGAGAGCACTGAAGCGCACCCTCAAGAATGCAAGTGCGCCTTGCCAATGGCTTCCGGTCGTTAATCGGGGGCATCAAATTCCAGCGACGCGCCGCAGCGACCATGCACCATTTTGGGATCAGGGCTATTCAGCAATCATGGTGACTGACACTGCGAATTTGAGGAATCCGCACTATCACACTGCCAGCGATCGCATTGAGACTTTGAACATAGAGATGATGGCGAAGATTACGCAGGGCTTAGCGACGTACTTGCAGCGTTAAAGACAAAGGAATAGGCGACCTACAATAGAGAGGTAAAAGGATGAATAAAAGTACTTTTGCTGTTCCGGTTCCCCTTCACAAGGGGAACCCGGAGGAAGCAGCATCAGAACGATAACTAGGCCATAATCTTTCAAAATGCGTAGAAAACGGACAGTTGTCTCCATATTGAGCTGCGGTGCTTTAGCAGCAGGATTTGCCAGCTGCCAAGTCCTAGAAAGGGCGCAAACTTTCGATCTTCTTGGCTCAGCACAGGATCTACTATCGGGAGAAGCCTACAGCGCAGAGGAAGTCATCACCCGCAATATTCTCCTCAAAGACTTTGAGCTACCAACCAACGTAGAAACTTACTTTGGCGCGGTAGCAGGCGGCGGCGCACCGAGCTACAACGAAATTGCGCTAGAGAAAAATCTGCTGTACTTTCAGCGATCGCTCACCGAAAGAGGGTTCTCACCCGACCTAGCCCATCTGTTCTTTGCCAGTAGCAACGATTGGGAAGAGACGATTCGCTACCTTGATGAAAATGGCGAAGAGCAATTCAAGGCCGCAGAAATTCCAAACCTAGACGGCGGTGCTACGCCAACAAATATGTACAGCTGGTTCGATGCGATCGCAACCCCCCCAAAGTCCTGCCCCAGCTTCTTTTACTTCACTGGCCACGGCGCATACAATCCAGACAACGAAGACAATAACTGGCTCATCCTGTGGGACGAAGCCTTTGTATCTGTCAAAGAATTCGTAGGCCTTTTAGACCCATTGCCCGCAGACCAACCCTTCGTCACCATGATGGCGCAGTGCTACTCCGGCTCCTTTGCCAACATGATCTATGAAGAAGGCGATCCTGAAAAACCTGTTGCACTACAAACACGCTGCGGATTCTTCGCAACGGTGGCTTCTAGGCCTTCTGTTGGCTGTACGCCTGCGGTCAACGAGGCAGACTACAAGGACTATAGCTCTAGCTTTTTCGCTGGGCTAACGGGGCAAGACCGCATTGGCAACTCAGTCACCTCCGCCGACTACAACACAGACGGCACCATCTCCTACGCAGAAGCCCACGCCTTTGCCAAAGTCGATGAGGAAACAACAGACTGGCCAATCTCTACCGTAGAAGCCTGGTTGCAGCGGCAGATTTCAGACTCTGAGGCGGAGGAAATTTTGGCAATGCCAATGGATGAGTTGAATGCAGCCGCCCGCCCCGAACAGCGGTACGTCATCACCTCACTAGCCGAAAAAATTGGGTTTGGCCTCAGCCGCTCTTATGTAGGCAACCGGGCTCAGAACACTATTCCCGAAGCCAACACCGCAGAAGAGGCCTATCACGTCCGTCTAAAAATGGAACTCATCAACGTCGGCGCAGAACAAACCCTACGCCAGCAAGCCGAGCCAGATCAGCTAGCGATTCTAGACAAAATCATCAACTGCGAAGCAGGTACCTGGCAGTAGAAGCGGGTACTTGGCAGTAACGGAAGGCTACAGCGTTTCCAAAAACGACAGCAGGTCCGCCATATCTCGCTCGTTTGGCTGAAACTGTGGCATCGGCGGTGTCTGCCCGCTAATCACCTGCTGAATCAAGGCCACTGGCGACTTTCGCTCAGCGACATCGTGTAAATTTGGCCCGACTTCACCAGCAGCCTCCAGCCCATGACAAGTCGCACAGTTCAGCTGAAAGATATCGTGGCCTCGCTCAGCATCGCCCGAAAGCTGAAGCACACTTTGAATATACGGATCGCTAGTCTGAAGCGAGTACATACCCCACAGAGCTAAGCACAGAAGCAGAAGCAGACCAGCTACCATCAACAACACACGTTGAACAGGGCGATCATGGCCTTCTTCACTGGATTCTTTACTAGGCTGCACAACAGCTTCTTTGCTCTCAACGAATTGATTTGGCACCGATTGTTCTTGCATTCCTCTTTGTGGTGACAGCTCAGTATTTCGTTCATGAGCTACTCCTACACATAGCTTAATATTTTTGCAGAGAATATTACAAGCCTAGACATCCTGTCAAAACGCCTTTTTGACCGTTTTTTGTCTACTTCTTGCCTGCTTTAAATATTAAGAACCACTACACACCTTTGATTAGAACCACCGAAAATCAAGATAGGTAAGATTTTGCAGCGCAGCACTTCTGGCGGCTCTATCGGTCAAAACATAGCTCTCTAACCCACAGCTGATCAGTACATAGCCATTCAATACACAGCGTAAACTTGAGTGTACTTTCTTCTCTACCGGGTCAAATCACATTAAGATTAACTAAGTCAGGTCAGCGCAGCTCAGGCTACGTAGGTCCGTCGTCTTGCACTGACCCCTTAGAATATTTGTATAGAGATTAGGAGATTCATAGTGGTAGAGCCTTTACTATCTGGCATCGTTTTAGGTCTGATTCCCGTTACACTCGCTGGCCTATTTGTCGCTGCTTACATGCAGTATCGCCGTGGTAATCAGCTAGGCGGCTAGTAGCTAATTAATCCATTTAAGGCGAGTTTCGCCGTACCATAGGCAGCTTCTGTATTTTTAGCGCTGAGTACCTCTACACCCAGGTGCCGCGCTCGCAGAAGCTGCCATTTTGCGTTTTTGGCTCCGCCACCTGCGGTGTAAACGCGCTTGAGCGTAGAAGCGCCTAAGTCTTGTAGCTTTTGGTAGCCTTCAGATTCTATGCGGGCGATCGCATCCAACATCCCATACAAAAAATCCGTATCACTCTCGGGCCTCGGCACTAATCTCGGCGCATAGTCAGGGTCATTGATGGGAAAGCGCTCACCGGGAGAGGGCAGCGGATAGTAATCCAGCGCGCAAGGTCTAGAAATATCTATCTGAGCACTCAAGGCCGCTAGTTCGCTGGCCGAAAAGTATTGCTGAAGCACCGCGCCTCCCGTGTTGGAGGCACCCCCCGCTAGCCACAAATCACCTAGGCGGTGACTGTAAATGCCAAATTCCTGGTCATCAACCGGCGTTGGGCTCAATAATTTGAGCACGAGCGTAGACCCTAAAGACGTCACTGCCTCACCCACTTGGCTGGCACCGCTAGCGAGGAAAGCAGCAATGCTGTCTGTGGTGCCTGCACAAATTTGACAGGTTTTAGGTATGGAGAACCGTTTGGCAACGGATGTAGCGATAGGTGCGATCGCCTCTCCAGGCACCTTCACCGCTGGCAACCAAGACGCAACCGGCAAACCCTTCAGCCAGTTCGGATAAGCCAAAGCATGAACGTCATAGCCAAGCTTCAGAGCATTGTGATAGTCACTCACTGGCGTTTGCCCATGCAGTAGGCTCGTCAGCCAATCTGCCTGATGGCACAGCAGACTGACCCGCTCTAGCACAGACGAATCCAACGACTGATACCACCAAAGAGCCTTTGCCAGGCTAGACGTAGCACTGAGCATTGGGCTGAGCGTTGGGCTGTCTGCAGGTGCCACAGCCTGAAGCTGAGGCAGGACTTCGCGAGCAGAAGCATCGCTATAAAGCAAAGGAGACGTCAGCGGATTGTTAGCGTTATCGCACAGCAAAACAGTAGCAGACGTGCCATTGATGGCAATGCGAGTAAGCCGACTGCGAATCGCCGGATCGATATCGCTGATCAGCTGCCAAAGGACACGTTGCCAGGCGATCGCATCTGCAGCCTCCCCCAGCGCAAACTGACAGCGGGATTCGGCGATTACTGGTTCGGCTGGAGTGATGGCGATCCTCCCTGGGAGGGGTACCGCCATCGCCCTTGCCCCAGAAGTCCCAAAATCAATCCCCAGCGCAATCATCGCAAACGACCTACGCAAGCAGGCCTCCATAACATCACAAAAAAGCCTTGCTTTTGAATGATCAAGCAAGGCTCTATTACTACAACTTCTCTTCTGTCTTTTCTATACCTTCACAGCAAGCATCAGCCGACGGCAATCAGCCTATGGGAGCTATCTAATGGGAGCTGTCTAAACGCTGATTTCGCTTACTTCACGAGAGATAAAGTCAAACGGCTGATCGATAAAAGATGTATCGTCAATGCCAGCGGCAAGCGCTTTTTCCTTCACCATATCTTTCATAATCTGGATGCCCTGCACCGTCGGCGCAATAGGCACACCCAAAGAGTTGTAAGTTTCCCTTAGGCCTTGGAGCACACGCTCCATCAACACGTCGTTGTTACCGGCCACCAGCGCGTAGCTGCTGTAGCGCAAGTAATAGTCCATATCGCGCAGGCATGCCGCATAGCGACGAGTCGTATAGGCATTGCCACCAGGGCGAATCAGCTCGGGAACTTCTTCAAACAATTGCTTCCCGGCTTCTCTAGAAATCTCAGCGGCATTCGCACTGATCATGCCTGCGACTTTTACCCGATTCATCCCAGTAGTGAAATACGACTGCAAAGAATCTATGGCATTACGATCTAGGTAGCGACCTGCGGTGTCGTAATTGCTGATTAAACTTGTGACCGTATCTCGCATTAAGTTCTCCAAGGACTTGAAGGGCAGGGCTTGAAAGGCAATAGCAGCAGAGGTTGCAGCCTTTTAATACATGACCTTTAGTCTACCACGCGAGATAAATACCCTCACCGTAGGGCCCTCTAAGATGAGTGGGATCGAAGGAAAAGTTTACAATTCGACCCGTTCAGTAAGATTTGTGAAACGTTTTGCAAAGAAGTTAAACAGTCTTA
>JBHJIY010000240.1:0-52038 GCA_050042985.1 Phormidesmis sp.
AGACTACTGATAATCGCTGAACTCAGCGCTACTCGCTGATGGTAAAGCCAAATATCACCTAAGCTAACGTGCAGCGGTTCTTCGCTAAACACATGCTGAGCGCTCAGCTGAAGCGCCATAGCTGTTTCATTGATAATAGCCAGGCCAAACACCACGAGTGCAGCCGAAATCAAGTCTTCTTGCAAAATGCGACGCTGATGTAGCCGAGCTGTGAGGAATCCGGCAATGGTAAGTCCAAGAATGTGACTGGGGAACGGGGCTGTCAGACTATCTTGCAATAGACCGAGCGTAATACCTGCGACGACCCCTTCCCAAGGCGTACGTCCAACACTCCACGCCACCACCCAAATCAGCAGCCAGTTGGGTCCTACACCCACAATATCCATACCCGGCAGCCGCACCGGCAAAATCATCAGACACAGCAAAACAGAGCCAATAGTCACTACCCAGTTCCAAATTGGCAAGGTATTACTAGAGCGCCGTGAGCGGAAAGAAGCCATAGGAGCAGCGATAAGTAGGAGCAGTGATAAACGGCTAGGGATTATCGTCTGTGACGATTTTCGCGGGCGCGGCATCTACATCACGCTTGGGTGTGTAGGGGTGAATATCGACCCATTCTAAATTGCTCACAGGCACCGATAGCTGAATCGTCGCCTCTGGTGCAGGACTTTTGTCAGAATCAATCGCTGCAATACGACCCACAGGCACACCCTGGGGAAACAACCGACTAAAAGAAGACGTTACTATCACATCGCCAACCTTAGCATCGGGAAATTTTTCAAAAAATAGCATGGTTGCCTGGCTACCCGATTCCCCACGGATATAGCCCATAGAGCGCGAACGACTGATCTTCGCACCAACCTGACTGCTAGGATCGCTCAGTAGCAGTACCCGAGCGCTATTGGGCGTAACCGACGTAATTCGCCCTACCAGGCCCCCAGGTCCAGTGACAAAATCGCCTTCTTTGACACCATTGCTGCTGCCTTTGTTAACGGTCAGCTGCTGCCACCAGTTGTCAGCGCTGCGTCCAATTACCGAAGCTGGTGTGGTGACGTCCAAATCGCTATTTTTTTCGTAATCGATCAGCTCTCTAAGCTTTTGATTTTGGTTCTCTAGCTCAACTACCCGCTGCTGCAAATCGAGAATATAAGCATTCTCTAGCTGCTCAGGTGCGCTCCTCAAATGGAAGGGTTTTGTCAGCAGCTGAAAAGCCTCATTAATCGGCGCACCGTTCGTTTGATAAACCCCAATCGCTGTCCCGACTGCCAGCAAAGCCAGTCCGGATTTAAGCGCGTTTTTATCCCACCATCGTCTTAAGGCGAACATCTAAGCCACTGCATTCAACTACTTTTCGTGACCAGTATTATCCGGTGCCTAAAAACTACAGATCACGTGACCTAGCACTAAAGACACGCTCCATTTGGCTGAAGTTCTCTAATACGCGGCCAGTACCTAGCACGACACAACTCAAAGGATCCGCCGCAACATGAACGACAATACCCGTTTCATGAGAAATCAGAGTATCCAATCCCTTTAGAAGCGCGCCGCCACCTGCCAGCATAATACCGCGATCGATAATATCAGCGGCCAGCTCTGGTGGGGTCTCTTCCAGGGTTCGCTTCACCGCTTCCACGATGACAGACAGCGGCTCAGCCATGCTTTCGCGAATTTCTGGCGTTTTCACAGTTACTGTTCTGGGTAGCCCAGAGAGCATGTGTACCCCGCGCACTTCAAGAGCGACCTCATCATCCGTATCGCTAGGGTAGGCAGAACCAATTTTCACCTTAATCTCTTCGGCAGTGCGTTCACCAATCTCTAGGTTATTTACCTTTTTCATGTACTGCTTAATCGAGTCAGTCATCTCGTCACCGGCTACCCGCACCGACTCGCTGCGAACAGTTCCTTGCAAGCTCAGTACAGCGACTTCTGTCGTGCCCCCACCAATATCAACAATCATGTTGCCAGTAGGCTCATCGACCGGCAAGCCAGCACCAATCGCAGCAGCCACCGGCTCATCGATGAGATACACCATTCGTGCGCCCGCCTGGAGAGCTGCGTCCATCACCGCGCGACGTTCTACGCCTGTGACGCCGCTAGGAATACCGATGACCACCCGAGGTGATACTAGGGCCTTATTTTCATGAACTCGGCGAATAAAATGCTTAAGCATGACTTCAGCGATGTCGAAGTCAGCAATCACACCGTCCCGCAGAGGACGAATGGCACGAATGTTACCGGGGGTACGGCCGAGCATTTGCTTAGCTTCTTCACCGACCGCGAGAGGTTTGCCGTCCGTTTCATCAATAGCGACTACTGAGGGTTCTTGCAGAACAACCCCTCGCCCCGACACGTAAACGAGGGTATTTGCTGTTCCAAGGTCGATACCCATGTCACGGGAAAGGGATAAGCGATTGAATAATGCCACAAGCTTGAGGTCCGTAATAGCGTTAATACTAGTATTTCTGACGAGTCGAATGGATTTTATTACGTTTCCTATCAAGCCGTCTAGTCAAGATGAGAGCTAATACGCTATGTCAGAGGCCAAATCATGAGAGAAATTAAGTAATTTCCGCAAATATTTTTCTCTTCAGAAAGGACTCATTCGCTAGCATAGTAGAATATATGTACTTCTTTGTTTACGTTCTCTCTGCAACTTCTTTGAGTGTCAACTTCTTTGAGTGTACAGAGACGAAGGCAGTGAGTTTGGTCAGTGTGACGGCTTTTTACCTGTCCGTATTGACGGTCATTAGTGGCATTGTATTTAACGCCTATCAGTTTTACGCTGTAGGGAATCTTGGAAGGTTGTTAAAGTTAATAGATTTTAGAAGGAACTAACTCAATATGAGTGTGAACATCGTTACGTTGGTAGGCCGGGTAGGCCGTGACCCTGAAGTTCGTTATTTTGAGTCTGGCAATGTGCTGGCGAAATGTGGCTTAGCCGTGAATCGCCGAACGAAAAATAGCGACCAGCCCGACTGGTTCAACATTGAGATTTGGGGCAAGACTGCTGAGATTGCAGCGAACTACGTGCGCAAAGGTAGCTTAATTGGGGTGACCGGTCAGCTAAAGCTAGACAGCTGGCAGGACCGTAGCACAGGCGCAATGCGTACAAGCCCTGTGATTCGTGTAACTCAGCTAGATTTACTCGGCTCTAAGCGCGATAACGAAGCACCAATGGGCTACAGCAGTAACGACGAGTTCTAAAACGACGAGTTCTAAAACGAGTTCGAATAGATACTGAATTCGCGCTATGAGCGGCTGACATGACAATTCGCATCAACGAGATCCTCCCCTTCGTTAGCCTCACAACCGAAATGGTGCGCCGGGAAATCCTTGATTAAAAGACCAGAATAAACACGGTCTTAAGTGACAGATGCCAAAGCAGGCTCCGTCAGTGCGCTTTGCATATGGCCAAGCCACTCGATCAGGCTCTCTACCTGCTTATCTGGCTTCATCACCCCTAGCCCGCGTACCGTCACTTTTCCGGGTGCAAATACAAACCTGGACTGCAAATGACTCGGCAGTTTCTCCTGCAGCAGATTCCAAGCCGGTTTCTCCATCGGTGTCTCTAGCAGTACATTTTGCTTACCTTCTGGCTTAATACGAGAGAAGCCCAGCGGTTTTGCAATTTGCTTGAGCTCTAGTACCTTCACTAGCTGACCAACAGAAGGCGGCAAAGAGCCATAGCGATCGTTCAAATCAGCAACGATTTCCATCAGCTCTCGCTTGTCGTCAGAAGAAACCAAGGAGCGATAGGTGCTCATCTTTTGATCGATATCGGGAATATAGTCAGCTGGAATGAATGCAGTAACCTTCAAGTCAACCTGAGTTTCATCGACCTGAGGAATTTCTTGACCGCGAATTTCAGCAATCGACTCTTCGAGCATGTCCATGTACAGATCGAAGCCAATGACCTCCATTTGGCCAGACTGCTGCGCACCGAGCAAGTTACCAATGCCGCGAATCTCCATGTCGCGCATGGCTAGCTGATAGCCAGAACCGAGCTGAGTAAATTCTTGAATGGCTCGCAGCCGCTTGCGGGCTTTATCCGAAAGTTTGTTTTGCTTAGGGAATAGTAACCAAGCATGAGCCTGAATACCTGAGCGCCCAACACGGCCACGCAGCTGATAGAGCTGGGAAAGACCAAACTTCTGTGAGTCCTCAATGATGATGGTATTCACACGAGGAATATCTAACCCTGACTCAATGATAGTGGTACACACCATGAGATCAGCATCGCCATTGCTAAAGGTAAGCATGGTGGCTTCTAGTTCACCTTCGGGCATTTGTCCGTGAGCGATTCCTAGCCGAATTCCCGGTACGGCTTCGCGAATTCGACCAGCGACTTCTTCAATGCCTTCTACCCGAGGCACTACGTAAAAAATTTGACCACCACGATCTAGCTCTTGACGGATTGCCGTGCGAACTTTTTCGGGATCGTAAGGTGAAAGGTGAGTTTTAATGGGCCGACGAGAAGGCGGCGGTGTCGTAATTAGGCTCATTTCTCGCACACCTGACAGTGCCATATAGAGCGTTCGTGGGATCGGTGTCGCGCTCAAAGTGAGTACGTCTACCTGCGCCTTCATCGCTTTGATTTTTTCTTTTTGGTTCACACCAAAGCGCTGTTCTTCATCAACAACTAGCAGTCCTAAATCTTGGAATTTCACGGTTTTGCTCAGCAGCTGATGCGTGCCAACCACTACATCAAGCTCACCCGTCGTTAAGCGTTGCAAGATGGCTTTACGCTCACTCGCCGTTCTAAATCGATTGAGCAGGCCTAGCTGAATAGGATAGGGTGCAAAGCGTTCTTTGAGGGTGTGATAGTGCTGCTGCGTCAGAATCGTCGTAGGGGCTAGTAGGGCAACTTGCTTGCCAGCAATTACCGCTTTGAAAATAGCACGTAGGGCGACTTCTGTTTTGCCGAAGCCGACGTCACCGCAGACGAGACGATCCATCGGGCGATCGCTCTCCATGTCCCGTTTCACATCCTGCGTCGCCTTCAGCTGATCCGGCGTTGGCTGATAAGGAAAAGAGTCTTCCAGCTCCTGCTGCCAAGGCATGTCCACCGGATACGGAAATCCTTCCATCTGCGCTCGCTTAGCATAGAGCTTGAGCAGGTCAACAGCCACTATCTTGATGGCTTTGCGAGCTTTGCCCTTGGTTTTTGCCCAAGTCTTGCCCGTCATTTTGTTTAGCTGAGGTCGCTGATCTACCGATGTACGGTAGCGGGATAGCGCTCCCATTTGATCAACAGCAACGCGTAGCAAACCGTCAGAGTATTGGATTACCAGATACTCGCGAGTCTCGCGATCAACGGTGAGGCTGTCTAGTCGGAGGAACTGTCCAATTCCGTGATTGCGATGCACGACGTAGTCTTTTGGCCGTAGCTTATTGGGGTCAACTTTCTTAGACGCTGCTCGCCGTCGCTTGCGAACATAGCTAGGGGTTGCAAGCGTATGCTGGCCGAAGAACTCGCGGTCGGTGACCAGTACGAGACGGAACGTCGGCAGAATGAAGCCTTCTAGCTCAGCGAGTCCTGAGTATTTCACCGCGATAGGGATTCGCTGATTCTGAAGCTTGTCGATGGCGGGGTAGTCTTTGGGATTTGGGATGAACTGCGCTGGGCAGTCATGCTCCTGGAGAAGGGCGACGGAGCGAGAGGGTTGGGCAGAGACGAGCCAAGGAGAGAATTTGCGATCGCGCTCCCCTTGCAAAATCTCAGCCAACTTACCAAACTGATGCGGCAGCGTCGGCACCGGGCGACTCGCCAAGTTCAGCCCCGCACCTTCCTCAGCAATCTCTGAGAGATCCACGCGCTGAAATAGATTTATCTCTTCAAGCCCTTCATCCCAAGGTCGGTGCAGTTTAGGCAATTCCCCGTTCGGAAGCGGCGTCTCGTCAGCTTCAAAGGATTCTTTTGCTTCCTTCCAGCGATCTTCTACCGACTCTAGCCAACGGTCAGCGTGGGCTTGGCACTGCTCAGGCTCATCGACCGCGATCAGCGTATTTTCTGGCAAATAGTCCAGTAAGGAAGAGGGTTGGTCGAAGGCAAAACCCAGGAATCGACGAACGCCTTCTATCTGATTGGTTGTCGCAAAGGTTTCCTGCAATTCTTCAGACAGTAGGTCTTTCAGTAGGCCTTTGGCTTCTAGCGCTTCAGAAATGATGGGGCCGTAGTCGGTGGTGGTGAGCAGCAGGGTTTCGATTTTGTCGAGCGATCGCTGATTGGCGGGGTCAAATTCCCTCAGCCGCTCTAGCTCATCACCAAACAGCTCCAAGCGTACCGGTAGCTCAGCCGCAACCGGAAACACATCAATAATGTCGCCGCGCTGGCTCCATTGCCCTTCCGTTTCCACCGTCGAAACCTTTTCATAGCCTAGTTTCGCCAGCTGAAGGCTCAAATCTTTGAGATTCAGCTCCATTCCCTGATTAATCTCTAAGCAATAAGGCCGAAAAGATTCCAGCGGCGGTAGGTGAGGCTGCAAAGCTCGCTCAGTGGCCACAATCGCCATTGCACCCAAGTGCTTAGAACCCGGTGGCAATTTCTCTGTATCGGCTTTGCCATTAATCAGATCAGAGAGCACCTGAAGCTGACCCCAAATCAGTTCAGACTCGGGATCGAACGTATCGTAAGGAGAGGATTCTGACGTGGGATAAAAGGCGACTGTCCCCCAGCCCATGGCCTCTAGCTGTGCGGCCCAACGTCCCGCTTCTTCTAGAGTTGCGGCAACCACTAGCAAAGGGCACTTCTGGGCTTGAGCCAGTGCTGAGGAGACTAAGCCCTTGGGTAGTCGAGGGGCGCCGCTGAGCTGGAGCGGTTGTTTCTCTAGTTTTGTGATTAGTTCTTGAGCGAGGCCGGAGCGTGCGATCGCCCGAGTAATCGAAGAAAACGCCATGACAAATAAAAAGCAACGCCCAGAACAACAGAGTCACCATTGTAAAAGGCATTGCCCTACACGTGCGCTCCCCTGGAGCATGAAATTTCAAAGCAGACGTTTTCGCTTACAACTAGGATACGAAGCAGCTGACTAAATCGACGAAACTTTCAGCGTTGCGGGCTTACTCAAATCACCTTCAACCTTCACGCCTTTCCCATTGGCATCAAGATGTCGGACAATTTTATAGATGTTTTCAATTTTGTCAGAAAGTCCAGCCTTATCAGCCAACTCACTCAGAGTAAGAGAACCACTCGCCTCGCTTAGAGCTTTTCTTACCGTCGTCTGAACATCCAGCACATCTGCCGCCGCCTTCTTACCTGCCTCCACGCCCGGCTGGTGATAAGCATTGATATTCACTAGGTACGCATAGATACTCACCGCACGCTCGTACAGAGCAATCAGAGCACCCACACTTTTAGGCGTCACATCCGGCACCGTAATCGTAATAGAGTCGCGGCCATTCTCAGAGAGCGCTCGGCGAGTGCCCTGCAATAGACCAGAAAGATAGTCACCAGCCGTCACCCCCGGCTCCACATCCACAGAAGTGCCTTCGCGATCTTTTAGCACCTCAATTAGCGTGGCAAAAAAGTTCGGTACGCCCTCACGCAGCTGTTGCACATAGGCATGTTGATCAGTCGATCCCTTATTGCCATACACCGCAATTCCCTGATACACAGTGTTGCCATCTAGGTCTTCTTCCTTACCTAGCGACTCCATCACCAGCTGCTGCAAATAACGGCTAAAGAGCAGCAGGCTGTCTTTATAAGGCAGCACCACCATATCTTTTTCACCTTTGCCATCACCGGAAAAATACCAAGCCAACGCCAACAACGCCGCCGGATTTTCTTTGAGGCTGTGGACACGCGTCGCGATATCCATCTCTTTGGCACCGTCCAGCATTGCCTGAATATCAACGCCTTGCAGCGCCGCCGGCAGCAATCCTACCGCCGACAGCTCAGAAGTACGTCCACCAATCCAGTCGTACATGGGAAAAGTGGTAATCCACCCTTCCGACTTAGCAACGTTGTCGAGCTTGCTATCTTCACCTGTCACAGCTACTGCGTATTTAGGAAAATCGAGCCCGGCTCGTTCAAAGGCTGCTTTTGCTTCCACCATGCCATTGCGAGTTTCTGGCGTCCCACCTGATTTTGAGACGACAACAACCAGAGTGGTCTTGAGGCGATCGCCTATCTCCGCAAAGGTGCGATCGATCCCCACAGGGTCGGTATTGTCAATGAAATGAATATCCAAAGGCGCATTGACATCAGCTAACGCCTTAGAGACAAACTGAGGGCCTAAAGCTGAGCCCCCAATACCGACAGAGAGAACATCGGTAAACTGCTTTTCGCCGGGTGGCGTAACTTTTGCATTGTGGATGTCGCTCGCAAAGGTCTTTACTGACGCAACGCCGTCAACAATGTTTTTCTTGATTTTTTCTGAAGGGGCCAGATTCGCATCGCGTAGCCAGTAGTGGCCCACCATTCTTTTTTCATCGGGGTTAGCGATCGCACCTGCTTCCAGCTCGTCTACTAGCTTAAAAGCTTTCTCAAACTTAGGCGTCAGCTGCTCTACAAAGGCATCGTCAAAGCTCATACGACTAATGTCTACATACATTCCCAGCCCATTATGGTAATAAAGCCAGTCTTGATACCTTTCCCAGAGTGCTGCTACGTCCATTATTATTCTCTCACTGACATTTATATAAATAGAGTCTTACTAGACTTTGGCACTGCCAACCGTGACCTGTGCAACAGCAAATCCGAGGCGATCTTTGCTCAAAACCGCTTTCCCTCAGAACCGTTTTCTCTCAAACAATGTATCGAACGCTGCGCGCTTCATTACCTAAGCCCGCAGGAATTTAACATTTTTGATAGCTCAGAAGCTACAGGCCAAAAGATATCGTCACAAATTGCTTCGCACGACACAGAGTCATAGCAGGACGCATCGCCTGTCGGTAGAATGGTAGATACGAATTTTCATCAAACTTCAGACATTCAAGTTACAAAGCGGCCTTATGTTTCTAGCCATTCCATCGGCTCACCTTCTGAGCTTACAAAGCACAGCCATAACCCTTGCAGGTCTAGAAAGCTGGCTCGATAATGCCGCCTTCGCCGTTTTGTTTTTAGCCATGCTGGCCTACTGGAGCGGGCTAGCGTTCTCAAACGCAAAGGTGCTGCCACTCATCGGCGGCGTGTGCATGGCCGCAGGTAACCTGTGTATGGCTGCGCTGCTGACTGCTAGATGGATAGAAGGCGGCTACTTTCCGCTGAGTAACCTATATGAGTCGCTGTTCTTTATCGCTTGGGGCATTACAGCAGTGCACTTCGCGGCTGAGCGCATGAGTGGGAGTCGCTGGGTAGGCGCTGTCACGTCTCCAGTGGCGATGGCGATCGCAGCTTTTGCAGCCCTCACATTGCCGGACGCAATGCAGCTCTCTGAGCCGCTAGTGCCTGCGCTGAAGTCCAACTGGCTGATGATGCATGTGAGCGTGATGCTAATTAGCTACTCGGCGCTGATGGTGGGATCTTTGATTGCGATCGCATTTCTCATCGTCACCCGAGGACAATCTGTAGAGCTAAAAGGCAGCTCTGTCGGCACAGGTGGCTTTCGCAATCGTAAATACGACCTCAAGCGCGCGGAAAGCACTCTAGCAATAAAAACCACCACACCAGAACCTGTAATAAGCACAAGTGGTGGCGGTACTGCCGTCCTAGAAGCACCAGCTGCTGTCACGGCTTCAACCAGTTCAGCGGCAACACTGTCCTTACAAAAACTCACCCTGGCAGACACGCTAGACAACATTAGCTATCGCATTATCGGCTTAGGCTTTCCGCTGCTGACCATTGGCATCATCGCAGGCGCAGTTTGGGCCAACGAAGCCTGGGGCTCCTACTGGAGCTGGGATCCCAAAGAAACTTGGGCGTTGATTACATGGCTGGTATTTGCAGCGTATTTGCACGCTCGTATTACCAAAGGTTGGCAAGGGCGTCGGCCTGCTCTATTGGCAGCTTCTGGATTTGTAGTGGTTTGGATTTGTTATCTAGGAGTCAACCTTTTAGGAAAGGGCCTCCATAGCTACGGCTGGTTCTTTTAATCTGGCAATAGGGTGGCAGTAGGGTGGCAGTAGGGTCTGATTCCCGACCGCTAGATTAACCAATCGTCGGAGGGCACAGCCGTGCTGAGCCCCTACCGAATCTATCCGACGCTAGCGAATAGGGATGGGATGGAATAGGCTGTTGCAGTTTCGCTTGTGATAATCTCGACGACCTTGTTTTTGGCTGTGGGCTCGCTCAGCGCTTCTACACAGACTTTTGCGACCTTCTGCCGAGGAATGCTGCCTTCAAATAGCGTATCGGCTGACGACATCACGATTGGCTGAGTGCTGTCTTCGTTTTTCAGCCCGCCAGGACGGACGATGGTGTAGGGCACGCCGCTCTGCTTGAGGTAGCCTTCTGCCTGCTTTTTCCAGTAGAGAATGCCCCAGAACAAATTCAGCGGGTGAAAAAGCTTAGAAACGCACATAGATGACACCATCACCAGCTGTTCTACCTTGGCATCCTTAGCGGCATTCACCAGGTTTTTATTGCCTTCGTAGTCCACTTTGTAGGGCCCCGTAGGATCTAGGCTAGGCACAGCACCTGTTGCACTAATAATCGCCTGACAATCTGTCATAGCTGCTCGTAAGCTAGCCGGATCCATCACATCGCCAACAGTGATTTCGACCGCAGATGTCAGCTGTGAAGCGGCTTTTTCTCGGTCTCTTACCAGCGCTCGCACGTCAATACCGTCTTGAGTTAGCAGCTGCTCAACAACTCGCTTCCCGGTTTGTCCTGTCGCCCCTGCAACTAGCACTCTCATAAGCTCTGCTTCCCTTGTGAAATTGATTCGGTACTTTTCCGTCGAATGAAGGCAGTATAGCTACGGAAGCGTAGCAACAGACACTACCCAAAGAGGCAGCAGCTGCCATATTAATCCGTAAATAAACGAAGGGCTTTGATGAATATCAGTAGCTATTGTTGAAAAGCAAGTATCTTTTATGTCTCATCAACAATAGTTTGTACGGACATTATTTGGCTCAGCAGTAAGACCGGCCGCAAAATCGCGCCGCCACCTCTATTTTTTGATTGCCATATGCAAATTCCTTCTGACGCATCATCTCAACAGCTAGGCTCCCAATTTCTTAAAGTGAATGCTAGTCTAATTGAGAGTCAAAAAACTTCACAAACAAACGCTCAGTCTTCAACAAAAGAAACATTGCACTTCCAAGGCAACTACATAGGCCAAATGGAGATGTATGCGGATGCAGCCCATGTGGCACAGTATCTCGATGCTCATCCAGACTGGTTTCACCGGTGCGCTCATCCGATGGCTGTAGAGCCCATCGGAGAAAATGGCTACGGCCTTACTGTCGGTAAGTTCAAAAGCTTGAATCACGTCGTAGAACCGAAAATTGGGCTCAACCTTCTACCGCAGGAAGAAGGCATTTATCGTATAGAAACGATCCCCGTGCCTGGCTACAAGCCAGAGGGCTACGACGTGGACTTCAATGCTTCAATGACGCTCTGCGAGGCACCAGCAGCAGACCTCCCTGACACTGTCAGTATCGATACGCTGACGCAAGTAGAGTGGGAACTCAATCTATCCACTTGGGTAGAAGTTCCACGCTTCATCCAGGTATTACCCGATCACTTGGTCAAGGCCTCTGGCGACAAGCTACTGAACCAAATCGTTCGCCAGGTTTCCAAGCGGCTCACTCGCAAAGTGCAGCAAGAGTTCCACACTTCGATGGGTCTACCCATTCCTCACGCGCACAAGAAGCGCTTTTGGCAGCGATAGGTTATGTAGTCAGCTACCCGCTTCCCAAAAAACCAGTTTATTGTCATTTATTGTCAAAAATCACAGAATTCGTAGGGTCTATCACACCAAATTTCATGCATTAGGCCAATGATGCAAACCGATCAGTCGCCTCAATCAGCGCGCTGGTAATGCCTGGTTCGGTGGCAGAATGCCCAGCATCTTCTATAACAACCAGTTCAGCCTCTGGCCAAGCGCGATGCAAATCCCAAGCAGACGTCATTGGGCACACAACGTCGTAGCGACCCTGCACAATAACAGTGAGAATATTACGAATCGCATCGACATTTTCTACCAGCTGATTGGGATTATCGAAGAAACCGCCATTGATGAAATAGTGGCACTCGATGCGGGCAAAGGCATCGGCAAAGCTACCTTCTCCAAAACGCTCCATTAAGTCGGCATCGGGAATGAGCTTGCTGGTGCTTGCCTCCCAGATTGACCAAGCCTTTGCGGCGGCTTGGCGAGTCGCGGCATCTGTACTGGTAAGCCGCTGATAATAGGCGCTTACTAAGTCGCTCTGTTCAGCCTCGGGTATGGGAGCCAAGTAGCCTTCCCATGCATCGGGAAATATGGCATTAGCGCCAGACTGGTAAAACCATTGAATTTCTTGAGGACGCAGCATAAAAATGCCGCGCAAAATAAGGCCGTTGCAGTGGGTAGGGTGGGTTTGTGCGTAGGTCAGTGCCAGCGTGCTGCCCCAGCTACCGCCAAAAACCGTCCAGGTATCGATAGCAAGGTGAGTGCGCAGCTTTTCGATATCGGCGACTAAGTCCCAAGTGGTGTTGTCTGTGAGTTCGGCGTGGGGCGTACTGCGACCGCAGCCTCGCTGATCAAATAAAATAATTCGCCACTGGTCGGGATCAAAAAATTGGCGATACATCGGCACAAGGCCGCCGCCAGGGCCACCATGCAAAAAAATAACGGGCTTACCCTCTGGGTTGCCCGCTTCTTCGTAATAGAGCGTATGTAGAGATGAAACCGACAGGGTGCTCTGACGGTAGGGCTCAATTGCTGGATAGAGCTGACGCATGAGTAGTTGTAGATAGAAGCTTGAATGCAGGTACTACCTAGAATACTCAACTGTGAGCCGACATCGCATGTACCGCAGACGTATCTTGCGTAGATTGAGCGATGGATTTGACACTGCGGTCTTGCGGGAACTTGAAAATCACCCGCCACTTGCCTGTCACAGGATCGCGCAGGGATACAAAGGGGTTGGGCTTCAACATAGGGCGGTTTGGCTTTTTCATCTTGGATGAGTGTAAACGCACTTTAACTAAAGATACTCAGTCTCAAATGCAACGGCTGTGATGATTACAGCAATTAACCGTGATAATTATCACAACTAATTTCCGCGTATTCCGAAGCTTCTAAGCGGTTGGGCCAAATTTTTAGAGCGTGCGGTTAGGCGATTTTTGGTACGGTTGCTAGAGGGCAATTTATCAATAGAGTTTGCTCTGCTACTTTTTAGACTCTCCACTTTTTAGGCTTTACTGTTTTTTAGGGCCTACTGTTTTTTAAAAGATGGATTTTCAACAGCACAGACGAAAATCAGAAGCGTGACATCTATGACCATAGAAGTTTGGCCAGGTCGGTCTCACCCCCTTGGCGCAACTTGGAATGGCGAAGGGACAAACTTCGCTCTATTCTCCGAAAATGCGACTGGGGTACTCCTCTGCTTATTTAATGATGCAGGCGAAGAAACGCAGATACGGTTGCCCCAGGTCACAAACTACGTTTGGCACGGTTTTTTACCGAGTATTGAGCCAGGTCAGCGGTATGGCTTTCGTGTAGAGGGCCCCTACCAGCCGCAGCACGGACATCGGTTCAATGCAAACAAGCTGCTGATCGATCCCTATGCCAAGGCGCTAACGGGCAATATTCGATTTGGCCCGGAGCTGTTTAGCTTTCCGATGGACGATTTTGAGAATCGCGATCGCGACCTAGATTTCTCACCCACAGACAGCGCTGACGTCATGCCCAAAGCAGTCGTTGTAGAATCTGACTTCGACTGGCAAGGCGACCAGCATCCAGACATTTCCTGGGATCAAACCATTATTTACGAAGTGCACGTTCGTGGCTTCACCCAGCAGCATGAAAAGATCCCTGCTGAGCTACGGGGGACCTATGCGGGGATGGCGCATCCTGAAGCGATCGCACACCTCAAAAGCCTCGGCGTCACCGCTGTAGAGCTCCTACCCGTACACCACTACAACAAATACCCCGGTCACCTGGTCACAACTGGACTCCACAACTACTGGGGCTACGATTCACTCGCCTACTTCGCACCGCAGGCCGACTACAGCTCCAAAAGCGGCCAACAGGTAAAAGAATTTAAGGCCATGGTCAAAGCCCTGCACGCCGCCGGCATAGAAGTCATCCTAGACGTGGTGTACAACCACACCGGGGAAGGCAATCACCTAGGACCAACCTTTTCCCTACGCGGCATCGACAACGCGGCCTACTACCGACTGGTAGAAACCGGGCCCCGCTACTACATGGACTTTACCGGCTGCGGTAATTCCCTAAATGTAAGACACCCTCAAGTGCTGAAGCTGATTATGGACAGCTTGCGCTACTGGGTGCTCGAAATGCACGTCGATGGATTCCGATTTGACCTAGCTTCTGCCTTGGCGCGAGAACTGTACGAAGTGGACAGACTGTCGTCATTTTTTGACATCATTCATCAAGACCCAGTCCTCTCTACCACCAAGCTGATTGCCGAGCCTTGGGATTTGGGGGAAGGGGGCTACCAGGTGGGAAACTTCCCGCTGCTGTGGTCTGAGTGGAACGGGAAGTATCGCGATACTATTCGTGACTTTTGGCGGGGCGAAAGCTACTCCCTGGGAGACTTTGCCTTTCGCTTTACCGGTAGTTCTGATCTGTATAAGGATGATGGCCGCTTACCGCATGCCAGCATCAACTTTATTACGGCTCATGATGGCTTTACCCTCAATGACCTGGTGAGCTACAACGAAAAGCACAATGAGGCCAACAGCGAAGGCAATCGCGATGGAGAAAGCTACAACCGCTCGTGGAACTGCGGCGCAGAAGGAGATACTAAGGATCCTGAAATACTCGCGCTAAGAGCTAAGCAGCGCCGTAACTATCTGGCAACCCTAATGCTTTCCCAAGGGGTACCGATGCTACTGGGCGGTGATGAAATGGGGCGCAGTACGCAAGGTAATAACAATACCTACTGCCAGGACAATGAGCTGTCCTGGTTCGACTGGCAGCTATCGGCATCAGAACAGTCGCTGCTTACCTTTGCGCAAAAGCTGATCAAATTTCGCCAAGACCATCCTATTTTTAGCCGCCACCAGTGGTTTTTTGGCCGCGAGATTCATGGCTCTGGCGTTGTGGATATTGGCTGGTTTCATCCTGACGGCAGCGAGATTAATAGCGCTGAATGGCACGATAGCTCGACTCAGGCCATTAGCATTTTTCTGAACGGCGCAGAAATTCCTAACCTAGACAGCAAAGGAAAGCGCATTTTGGATGACAGCTTTGTACTGCTGTTCAATCCTTCGGGCAAAGCGTTGGAATTTATCATTCCAGAATCGGTTGAAACCAAGGAATGGCAGGTTGTTGTCGATACCGACCATACCAGTGGATTTGTAGAAGGCGGTAAAATTTATAAGCGGGACCAGCCCGTACCAGTAGCCGCTAGGTCGCTGACTATTCTTGACTGTCCGCACTGCTTTAGTCTCGTCGGGTTCAATCAGGCGGAAAACTCGTCAGCAACCTCTTCTACATAAGACCTTCAGCCATCATGTCTTGCTATCCCAAAATTTACGACGTTGTTCGGCTCATTCCCTACGGGCAAGTTGCCACATACGGACAGATTGCCGAACTCGCTGGGCTCATTGGCAAACCTAGAGTCGTTGGCTACGCGCTGTACCGAGTAACCGATCAGGATGATATTCCCTGGCATAGAGTGATCAATGCTAAGGGTGAAGTGTCGAGATCGTCGCTGCGAGACGGCAATGATGACTTGCAGCAGATCTTGCTAGAAGGCGAGGGGATCGTTTTCAAAAAGAGAAAGTTGGATTTGGGCCAGTATCGATGGAAGCCTGAGTTTACACAGATTGACCAGCTGTCGGTAAAAGAATAGGGCTAAAAGGACAAGTAATGCAGCAGCTGAGCTGTCACCGCTGTTGTGAGCCTCAGCCGATCTTGCAGGTCTGCTAAATCTCGATAGGGCCCCTGCTGTCGGTAGTGGACAATCGCTCGACCTAGAAAGATATCTAGGTTCGGGACCGTTGCAAGCTCTTCAGCAGCAGCTGTGTTGGCGTTGACTGCGGTCGGAGTGAGCGCCGCTTCACGGTCGTAGTAACAGAATTGCAGCATTGCTTCCCAGGGGCGGATTTGTTCTGTAGGGAGTGCGATCGCAGCTGCCACATCTTCAATACAGCTAAAAGAAAGCCCTTTACTGGTCAACGCTTGCAGCGTTCTTGCCTGATGAATTGACAAGCCCGGCAGTCGTAACCATTCATCCACAGATGCGGTGTTAGCATCAATGCTCACACCCCAGCTAGCGGCAAGCTGCATTTCTTCAAAAGATGCAAAACGATAGTAGGGTTCTTGCTGTAAGCGCTTCTTGAGCGGATGCTGAAGTGGCCCCTGAAACGAACTACGCGCATTTGAGAATAGTTTTTTGAGCATGGGTGAGTTGGCCTAGCAATCAGCTAATTTCAGAGAGCAAGTTACGGCGTTTTTGCTCGAACTCGTACTCGGTGATGAGTCCGTCTTGACGTAGCTGGTCGAGGTCTCGCAGGGCGATCGCAACCTGTTGAGCAGCTTGCGCTTTCGCATTTTGTACAGGTTCATCTTTATGATTTGCTTGCGTCACAACATCACTGTTAGGAGCAGTAGATGCCAGCAAAGAGCCCGCTTTTGGAAATCGCCCAGCGAATCCTTCATCGCTCTGGGTCAAATACCAAACGCCCTCCAGACAGCAGGCCACAGTTGGCAGCATAGTCGGCGCTAGTACCAAATAGGCAACGCCCCACAGATACTCACCCAGGTAAAACTTGTGAAGCCAGGTTAGGGGAAGCGGGCTTGGGAGGCTGCCGGCGAAGGCAAGTGCGATCGCAATTTTTCTATTCTTCGTCACCATCAAAAGCGATAGACCAATACCGGATGAGCATAGCGCTTATAGGCACATTTGTGAGCAAAGTACTCACCGGGACGCCTGAGTAAACCTACTGGACGTAAGCCTTGTACATTCACTATGTACTGGGATCAGTTCACTTTTGGTATTTACCTTTGAGTAAACATTTGAGCAAAAAGAATGGGCACTTTAGGAAAGAGTTCCAAAGGGAAGTAACTCAACTAATCGAGCCGTTTTTTTGCATGCCAAACGCTGTACTGTTTACCGAACTAACGAACCTAGTAGAAGTGGATCCCTTCGCACTGCTAGGGATTTCTGTGAGTGCAGACGAAAAACGAATTGCCAAGCGCTACCGTCAAATTGCAAAACAGCTGCATCCAGACGCCCTTGCTTGTGAAGACGATACTTGCGTGGGGCTCACGCCAGAATTAGCCACCCAAATCATCGCGCGAATTGTTAACCCTGCCTATCAAAAGCTCAAACACGAAAAGAGCCGTCAGGAAACGCTTACCCTACTGCGGCTAAGAGTACGGCGACTTGTACGCACCGAAAAATTGGTCCCCACCTTCAGCGACGCTCAGCAGCTAGAAAATATTGCCGAAGAAAACGTCGACGTTTTTTATGAACAGGCCATGAGTCAGCTCGCAGCCGTTCAGTTTCGCTCCATGGGAGATTTGCATACCCATTCTCTAGAAATCGGCCAGCTGAATTTGATGTATCTGCGGCGCAAGATGGCAGATCTGGTGATTCGACCTAAGCGTGCTGGCCTCATCACCAGTACGGTAACGCCCACAGGTGCCACCATTGGTTCTACCACCGCCTTTGCCGCTGCTGCGCTGCAGCAACAGGGCAATGCACAGAGCGGCCCTGCAAGTGGGCCAATCACTGCCGCGCAAGTAGGTAATGAGACAAGTAATCCAACAGGCAGCGAAATTGACTACGTTGCTAAACATACCAAGAGAGCCAAAACCTACCTTGGCAAACAAAATTACGAGTTGGCCGTTCAAGAGCTTCGAGACGCCGTCAAGCTAGCGCCTCAGAACCCAGAAATTCACTCCATGCTGGGCCAAGCCTACTACAAGCAAAAAATGTCGGGCATGGCCAAGGCCCACTTTCGCCAGGCCCTTAAGCTCAAGCCAAACCACAAAGTAGCCCAAAAATACGGCAAACTCCTCGGCCTCACCGATGAGCCAACAGCACAAAACCCGCCACTTGACTCATCCTCAAAAGAGGCTAAGCCTGCCAAGGACAGCGAACCGACGGCAAATCCTAAACCAAAACGCGCTTGGCTCGGTAAATTGCTGAAGCGGTAAATTACTGAGATATCAGAGTAGTGATATCTCGCCTTGGCGTGCATCGAAAAGACCTTTTACGCTGTAGCTGTAGATTCAAAAAACACGTAGGCTAGGAACACAGCTTATCTAGCGTTGACGTTGGAGTGGTGATAGTCATGGGAATGTTCGATTCGGAACTAGTGCAGCAAGAAGCCAACCAGCTATTTCAGGACTATCAATCCCTGATGCAGCTAGGCAGCAACTACGGCAAGTTTGATCAAAAAGGGAAGAAGATCTTTATTGATCAGATGGAGTCGGTAATGGAGCGCTATCGCATTTTCATGAAGCGCTTTGAGCTGTCTGAAGACTTTATGGCGAAAATGACGATGGAGCAGCTCAAGACGCAGCTGGGGCAGTTTGGCACCACACCACAGCAGATGTTTGAGCAGATGCATCAGACGCTGGAGCGGATGAAGTCTGAGATTACGGACGAATAAATTCGCTCGGTGAGCGAAAGTTTTCTACGGGCTCATCGCGCAGTGCTTGCTGCATAAAGTTCTGCCAGACCGGAGCTGCATAGCCGCCGCCAGTCGCGCCTTTGCCCAAGGGTCGGTAGTCGTCGTTACCGACCCATACAGCTGTCGCTAGCTGGGGTACGTAGCCGACAAACCAAACGTCGCGCTGAGAATCTGTGGTGCCTGTTTTACCTGCGGCTGGTCGTCCAATTTGGGCATTGGTTGCGGTACCCTGCGAGATTACGCCTTGCAATACATCTGTCAAAGCCGCACTGGCCCAAGGATCTAGCACCAGCTGAGGCTTCGGCGTATTGTCTAAAATTGTGTTGCCCTTGCTATCTGTTACCTGCATGATCAGCGTAGGGTCTGAATGCCAGCCATAGTTCGCAAAGGTGGCATAGGCACCCGCTAGCTCTAGCGGAGTGAGGTCTACCGCGCCCAAAGGTAGTGAGATAACAGGGTCCATAGGACTCTTGATACCCAGCGTGCGGGCGATTTCAACCACCCGGTTGATACCGACAGACTGGCCAAGCTTCACAGCCGGTACGTTACGCGAAGTTTCTAACGCCTTGCGCAGGGTAATGCTGCCCATGAATGAGCCGTCATAGTTTCTAGGCGTGTAGTATTCGTAGCCATCGGGATAGGTGACTTTGACGTCGTTGATGACGCTGTTGGGGGTGTACTTACCGGAGGCAAACGCTGCGTAGTATACGAATGGCTTAAAGGCAGAACCCGGCTGACGACGAGACTGGACGGCCCGGTTAAACTGGCTGGATTCGTGGTCAACGCCGCCGACAAGCGCTTTGACGAAGTGCGTGCGGGGGTCAATGGCTACGAGGGCGATTTGGTCTGCGTATGCGCCGCTGCCAAAGAAACGGTAGTAGCTGTCGGCCACGACATCTTCGGCCAGCTGCTGCATGTCCAAATCGATGGTGGTTTGGATGCGCATGCCGCCTTTAGCCATGGCTTCTGAACCGAACTGCTCGGTAAGCTCTTGCATAACAGCTTCGGTCACGTAGGGCGCTTGGCTAGAGCGGAAGGACGTAATTTCGCCGAGCTTAATTGGCTGCTTTTTGGCTTCCTCGACATCGGCGGCAGTAATCCAGTTCAGGTCTTTCATGCGACCTAGCACCAGAGACTGGCGCACCTTGGCTTCTTCGTAGTCGAGAAAGGGGCTGAAGCTCTCTGGGGCCTGAATCAGGCCTGCCATCATCGCGGACTCAGCCAAAGTCAGGTCTTTAGCAGACTTATTGAAGTAGCTTTGGGCGGCGGTCTCTACGCCGTAGGTATTGTGTCCCCAGTACACCTGGTTGAGATACAGCTCAAAGATTTCATTTTTCTCGAAGATTTGCTCAATGCGCATGGCAAGCACGACTTCGACGAGCTTGCGACTGATAGTGCGATCTGGAGAGAGGAAGAGGTTTTTGACCAGCTGCATGGTCACAGTGGAGCCACCCTGCACGGTCTCTCCGGCCTGGTAATTTGCCAGGAAGGCACGGCCAATGCCCGCAGGGTTGATGCCTTGGTGTGAGTAGTAATAGCTATCTTCAATCGCAAGGACGGCCCGCTTCATGCTGGGAGCGATGTCGTTGAGATCGACGACTTCGCGGTTGGCTTCGTCGTGAACGTTGTCGAGCAGAGTGCCGTTAACGTCGTACACGTAGCTGGTTTCTGAAGGGCTGAAGTTGCGCAGTACGCGCACGTCTGGCAGGTTGCGAAAGCTAATGGCAAGGCCTACTAGGCCACCGGCCACCACAGAGCTGCCCAGCATGGTAACGGTGAGTAGCGCCGCCGCACCCACTTGACCGACGTCTTGAATGTATCGAAGAACTTTGGGCGATCGCACCATAGGCTGAGGCCGACGGGCGCGAGGACGAACTTTGCGGAAGCTATTAGAAGACACAGGGAGACGATATTTCCTAATCTAAAGGTGGCAAGAGGGGGCGTGGGGGCTGGGCGGTCTTTTCGCTTTGGTTACTGGTCAATATAGAGGATCTCTGACGAATGTCTAGTCCTTTTCTACTGTTTTATCAATTATTTCTGAAGTTTTTCGATTCTTCGCCCGTGGGGATACACTGGCATAGCCTCCTAATTACTTTCGGCATGATCCAGCAACCCTCCACAAACGGCACGGCAAATAACGGTTTGCCCGAACAAATTCCGGCAGAGTTTGCCGACATTTATAGAGGTGTTTGTGAAGTCTTCCCATCTCAACCAAAATCAACCAATGTTGATGACATAACTATAGATAACAGCCTGAACGAGCGACTCAGCAAAAGTAACCGCCCGCTCAGAATCAAACTGGGCATCGATCCTACCGGCAGCGAGATCCATCTGGGCCACAGTACTTTGGTACGCAAGCTGCGCAACTTTCAAGATGCCGGGCACACCGCTGTCCTGCTCATTGGCGACTTTACCGCCCGCATCGGTGACCCGACCGACCGATCGGAAGTGCGCAAGCAGCTCACAGAAGCCGAAGTAAAAGCCAACGCTGAAACCTACATTGAGCAGGTAAAGCCAATTTTGGACTTTGACACACCCGGTAGGCTAGAGATTCGCTATAACTCCGAGTGGCTCAGCGGCATAGACCTCGGCAAAATGCTAGAGCTGCTGAGTACGATGACCTTGGGCCAAATGCTAGCCAAAGAAGGCTTTGCCAATCGCTACGAGAAAGGCACGCCGGTTTATCTGCATGAGTTTTTGTATCCGCTGCTGCAAGGCTACGACTCGGTGGCGCTAGAGTCAGACGTGGAACTTGGCGGTACCGACCAAAAGTTTAACGTGGCGGTGGGTCGCGACTTGCAGCGGCACTTTGGCCAGTCGCCGCAGTTTGGCATGCTGCTGCCGCTGCTACTAGGGACAGACGGTCATCAGAAGATGTCGAAGTCGCTGGGCAACTACGTGGGCCTGCAAGAAGATCCGCTGTCGATGTACTCCAAGCTAGAGAAAGTGCCTGATGCGGTGATTGGGGACTACTTTACCTACCTGACCAATCTACCGCTGGATTCACTGCCGGAGAATCCTCGTGAGCAGCAGAAGCTGCTGGCGACTACCGTCACCGGACAGTTTCACGGAGAATCTGCCGCACAGCAGGCACAGCAAGATGCGCTGACACTGATAGCTGGTAAGGCACAGGCCGCAGAAGCAGTGCCTGAGTTTTCGCTAACGGAGGTGGGATTTCCTGCCAAGGCGTTTTATCTGCTAGGGGCGACGCCGCTGTGTGCAAGCAGCAGTGAAGCGCGCCGACATATTAAAGGAGGCGCGGTGAAACTGGATGGAGAGAAGGTTGTTGATCCGAATTTGACCTTTGAGGAGCCGGGTGAGCTGGTGGGTAAAGTGTTGCAGATTGGGAAAAAGAAATTTGTGAGGCTGGTGGCGTAATGAATCAAAGTATGACGCCATTGGAGCGAATTATTGTGCCTTTGGATGTACCAGGGGAAAAGGAAGCGATCGCACTCATAAACACCCTACCTCAAGTCACCTTTTGGAAAGTAGGCTTGGAGCTTTTCGTCAGCAGTGGCCCTACCATCATCACCGCACTAAAAAAACGCGGCAAACGCATCTTTCTGGACCTGAAGCTTCACGACATTCCCAACACGATGGCAGGTGCCTGCCGAGCCGCCGGTCGATACAGTGTAGATTTGCTGACGGTACATGCTACTGCGGGTAGCGTTGCCCTTAGCGCCGCCCAAACTGCCGCAGACGACGGGGCAAAGGAGGCAGGATGCCCTTCTCCAAGAGTCATTGCCGTCACCCTGCTGACAAGTATTAACCCTGAGGCGCTTTCTTCTGAGCTAAAAGTTTTGATGCCTGTAGCAGACTACGCTCAGCACATGGCAACGCTAGCTAAAGACAGTGGGCTGAGGGGTGCGGTTTGTTCTCCGCAGGAAGCAAAACTGTTGAAAGCAGCCTGCGGCAAAGACTTTTGGCTAATTTGCCCAGGGGTGCGGCCGACGTGGGCACACAAAGGGGATCAGCAGCGGGCGATGACGCCAAAAGATGCGATCGCCCAAGGCGCAGACTATCTTGTCATCGGCCGCCCTATTACACAGGCGAACGATCCGGCAGCGGCCATTGACCGAATTTGTCAGGAGATAGCGTCGTAATGCGCAGCGGTCTTCTCCTCAGCAACAACTTATGGCGTTTAGCCCTGAGCTCAGTTTTTACAGGAACACTTTTCCTGTGGGATGGTGGTGCTACCAGCGCACAAACGATAAATCCTCTAGAAGAATCCGTAGAGCACGAGCCACTACGCCCTGCGACAACTTGCCCCGCAGAGCCTTCTCAGCTTACCGAGCTGATGATTCGCGATTTGCCAAACTACACCAATCGCGTATTGCAAAGAACAGTTGCTGTGCTGCCATGGACAGAAGAAGATGAACAAAGAGAGAGAGACGGTGCCTTCGTGCGGCGACCCTATCGTCCCTCTCATGTGTTGGTCGCAGGGCAGGTAAACCTGACGCCGTTGGATTTGAATAACTATACTTACACCACCGAATCGGCAGCAGGTGGACCTTTAACTCAAGTCTTTTTTACAACACTGTCGCGCCAGTATTCCGGATTGCAATTTAGCGAAGTGCAGGAGTATCACTGGATATTCTTAGCCCAAACAACAGATGGCTGGTGGCCAGCTTTTATGTTCTCTTCGGTAGACAATGCCCAAACCTCACGCGCGGCACTGCCGCTGAATGAAAGTAGTGAGAGCAGCGTAGGGCAGGCTGTACAGCTATGGCTAAGGGACTGTCGATCCGGGGCGATTCGCTCTTAGATGTTCGTGCGATAGAGAGGTCTCTCCATCTTGGCGCTACTTCATCGCATCGATAGAGTAGCGCCAAGATCCCAATAAGTTTTTTTGTTACATTTTTGGAACTTACCTGTTGCCGCGTAGGTCAAGGTACATGGCTCAGCCATAGTGCAGCATCAATGCAGCAGCTTAGCAACCAACAGGAATGCACTAACGAATGGAAGAAACTTTGAATTTACCGACTATTACCGTCGATACGCTTGTCGATGAAAATAATGGTGATCTCTCAGTGGGAGATGTGTCGCTAAGAGAGGCGATCGCAGCCGTAGAAGCAGGCGGCACCATCGACTTTGCCACCAGCCTTGCCACCGAAAACGCAGGCGCAGGCGCAGGCGTAATTGAGCTATCGCTCGGCTCGCTTACCACGGCAAAATCGCTGTCAATTCAAGGGCTAGGTGCAGACCTCCTCACGGTAAAGGGGGACAGCGAGGCTGCTGTATTTGACATTGACTCCGATGGAAACACTGGCATTGAGCCGACTCTACTAGCGGGGCTTACCGTTACAGGTGGCTCATCCGGTGTTGTCGGCTACGGTGGCGCACTGACGATTAAAGACAGCGTCATCACTGGCAATGCAGACATCGGCGTGGCCACTCGCCTATTTCTTACCTTGGAGAACACCGACGTTACAAACAACGGGGGTGAAGGCGTATACACCTACGGCGACCTCACGGTAGTTGGGGGCAGCATTTCCAACAATCAGGCAGATGGCATTAACAGTGATGGCAGAGTTACCGTCACAGACAGCACAATCTCTAACAATGGAGAAGACGGCATTTCTTCGACGCTGGCCGTCTCTGTTGAACGCAGTGTTATTTCTGGCAATACAGACGCTGGCGTTGATGCACCCGTGGGCGCATTTGGTAACTATGCTGGGTCCATTGATATCAGCAACAGTACTGTTGAAAATAACGGCGCTGGCTTAATTGCAGATGCTGGCTACGACGGCGATATTGCTGTCAGCCAATCTCAAATCATTAATAATTCGGGCAATGGTATTTCGGGCGGGACAGTAACGGTTGCCCAAAGTACAGTGGGTGGTAACGCAGGCATAGGGGTTAGCTCTACCTTTTTGGGCACGGTGACAGATAGCAGCATTGTTGAAAACAGCGGTGGCGGTATTGTCAACAGCATTAAGCCTATTAGTCGATTTGGCGGGCCCAATACCGCTACGCTACGAATAGACAACAGTACTGTTTCTGGTAACGGCGGCTCTACAGCAGAGGTGGGTGGTATCTCTAGCGGGTCTGACGATGGCTACTATAGAAACCGTTTAGAGATTGTTAATTCAACAGTGAGCGGTAACAGTGGCACGCGAGTGGGCGGCGTTGAACTTTCGACCGAAGCAGATGAGTACTTTGGCCGAGAAAGTACCTTTAAGAACACTATTGTTGCTGCCAACACAGGGGCTACAACAGACGTGCTGGGTATAGTCACTAGCCAAGGCTACAATCTCATTGGCGACAGAACTGGTGCAGATGGTTTCGGCGCAACCGGAGACCTTATCGGTACAGCCAGTAACCCTATCGACCCTAAGCTAGGCGCGATCAAAGACAACGGCGGCCCAACACTCACCCAGGCATTGCTACCGGGGAGTCCTGCTATCGACGCAGGTGACCCTAGCACTGCTGACGGATTTGACCAGCGCGGCGCAGACTTTGAGCGAGTGCTAGATGGCGATGGCAATGGCACAGCAGTCGTCGATATCGGCGCATTCGAGGCCCCAGCTCAGGACAACGAGATACCTCTGAACCCAATTACAGGTACGCGCAGACAAGATCGATTAATCGGCACGAAAGATGGCGATCTCATCAAAGGATTGCGGGCAAGAGATAATCTCTTTGGCTTGGGCGGCAACGACGTCCTAGAAGGTAATGCGGGTGACGATACAATTCGAGGGGGCGCGGGTGATGACGTGCTAGGCGGCGGCAAAGGTCGTGACTTGCTGAGAGGCGACTCCGGTAGCGATACCTTTGTTTACAACAGAGTCAACGAAGGCACGGATATCATTATTGACTTTGAGCTAGGGACAGATGTGATCGATCTTTCAGCGATTCTCTCAGACCGCCGATACGACAGTGCGACACCCTTTGAAGACTACGTGCGGATTGGCTCAGCTGGCAGACGCAACAGCAGTGTCGAAGTTCTCGATATCAATCGGACTCGGGCAAGCGGCAGTCCTGTATTCCGTAAGCTGGCTGTGGTCAATCGCGTCACAGTTGACCAAATAGATGCGAGCAGCTTTTTGCTGTAATTTTTCGTTGTAACTTTTTATTGGAACTTTTTGCTGTGGCAGGAACAGTAAACCGTAGCGCGGGTTGGCCATAAGACCATGCAAGCAACCAAAGCAAAAAGCCAAATATTGGAACTTGCTAGGTACATATGAGTCATTTTTGATAGCGCTTTTGATTCCTTTGATCGAAAGCGCTATCAACAGTTTTGGACGCTCGCACCCATGGAAAATCGTACGGCAACTTCCAGTACTCTCGCTGGTAGACCTGCACCTGACACGCTGGTAGTAGACACGCTGGTAGACGAAAGCGATGGCAGCTTAGCAGCGGGTGATGTGTCACTCCGTGAGGCACTAGCAGCCGTAAAAGCAGGCGGTACGATTACCTTTGCTGATGAGCTGGCAAATCAAGACGCTGGCTTTGGCGAAGGCGTATTGGGGCTCACCCTAGGAGAGCTGGTAGTCGATAAAAGTGTGAGCATTGAGGGCTTGGGCGCAGAGGCACTCACCATCAGCGGTAACGGGCAGTCTAGAGTGTTTCGGCTAGATGATGGGAATGATTCTGTACGTAGCCAGGTGACGATGGCTGGGCTTGCGATCGCAAACGGTGTAGGAGAACAGGCCGGTGGCATCCTAACAGCCGGTGAAAGCCTGATATTTTCCCAAGGGTATTTGACAGACAATACGGGCGGTATCGCCAGCACGCTCTCACCTTCAGGCGAGGGTAGCGGCCCCCTCGCAGACATCCTGATTCAAAGCAGCTTGCTCTTTTCCAACCAAGACTTTGCACTCTCTACCCAGGGCAAACTCACCCTCAGCGATAGTCGCATTATCGGCACCAGAGGTGTAGGCATTCGACATGTTGGCACGCTATCACTAGAGCGCAGCGGTGTGGCAAACAGTCAGGGGCGTGGCATTGTCAGCAACGGTAGCCTACAGCTGTTGAGTAGCCAGATAGAAAGTAACACTGGCGACGGCATTAAGCATGTAGGACAGCTCTTGGCCCAAGATGCGAGCATCACTGGGAACCAGGGAGACGGCATTATTTCTGTTGGTGAGCTGCAAATTGCGAATAGCCAAATTAGCAGCAACACATTATCTGGCGTGGTCATCAACGACACAATGGTGATGGTAGATAGCAGCATCGCTAACAATGGGGAAAATGGGGTTGCTGCATTTGCAACAAATTCAGATGCGCGCATTACAGCAGCAGGCAGCTTTATTACAGGCAATGGTGCACGCGATATTAGCCGCGCGGTTAGAGACCTGAGCGGGTCGATACCGGCTGTTATTGAGCCTATTGAACCTATTGCTGAACCTGTGCCCACCACACCGGATGAGCTGCCAAAACTAAGGGGAACTAGAGAGAACGATCGGATATTTGGTAGTGATGTTGGTGAGTTGATTCGGGCTTGGAATGGGCGCGATTTCATCGACGGCAAAGGCGGCGATGACAACATTCAAGGTGGCATTGGCGATGACCGCATTAAAGGTGGAACAGGGGATGACGTGCTAGGTGGCGGGAAAGGGCGCGATCGCCTCAGCGGCGGGAAAGGGCGCGACCGATTTACCTACAGCAGACTCAACGAAGGCGGCGATACCATTACAGACTTCACGGTAGGAGAAGACCTCATTGACCTGTCCGCTATTTTCAACAATGCAAAATACACTAGCCCCACGCCATTTGAGGAGTATGTACACATTGGGTCATCGGCTAGCAATAGAACGAAAATATCTGTCTTGGATATTGATCGCACCCGCCCTGGAAAAACAGTCTACAGAGAAATTGCGCTACTGAACGGTGTGAGCGTAGATGGCTTAGATGCTAGCAGCTTTGCTCTGTAAGATTAGTAGCAGTAGGATTAGTAGCAATAGGATTAGCAGCAGTATCACTTGTGTGAGGGCAAATACCCTGTAATCTGAGTGGTAGGCATTCGGACTCTTGCTTTTTACCCGAGTGTCTAGCCGTTCAAGAAGGGTGCTTGAAACACGTGCTAAACCGTAGCGAAATTCTTTCGGAGCTGGCGAATCTGACCAAGCTGGGGAACAACCATGGAACTGTCATTCAGTTTATAGAGCAGCGTGGAAAGTACAACATCAACGCGGGTGATTTATCTGGAAGCAACACTATTGGCGATACCCTAGAAGCTCTCGATACCGATCTCTTAGTTGAAATTCGAGACTTACTTCGAGAGCACAGAGGAAAAATTAGTCCTGAAGACAACGCCCTAAATGAGCTGCTAACAGGCATAAAGTCAGAGGTGGAAATTCGCCTCAGCTCCGCCCTTCTAGCCAACATATTTCATCAGGAAATTATTATTCCCATCTGTAAAACGTTGCAGCCCTATAGAGTTCAGCCTCATTGGGAAGCAGACGCAATTACACCGATTTACGCAGAAGCAAGCGGCACTTCATTCGACAGCACCCTAGAAGAATTTGACCGCGCTAATGGCAAGCTGCTTATTTTAGGCGCAGCGGGTGCTGGCAAAACAACAACAATGCTTCTATTAGCAAGAGAATTGATCGAGCGCATAGAAAGCAGCCGTAAAAGAACGGCTATTCCTATCCTCTTCTCCTGTGCAAACTGGGACAGTGCCCGCACAACCGCCGCTGACTGGCTAATTTCGGAAATGGGAATCGTATACGGCATACGCCCAGACATTGCAAAGCAGTGGCTAATCGACCATCGTCTCGTTCTATTGATCGATGGATTGGATGAGCTTAGCAACAGCACTCAAGAACATTTTATAGAATCGATTAACACCATTTCTACGGTGACTCAGAGTTTGGTGGTCTGTAGTCGAGACCAGTCTTACGGGCTGTTGGGCACCAAGTTAAAAGTTAATACTGCTATTTATCTCCACTCGCTCAGTGGGCAGCAAATACACGACTACTTTCAAGCAGTGAATATCGAAGATGGTATTGCGAGCTTCAACGACAACCCAGATACATTCTCCTTACTTCAGTCCCCTCTGATGGTTTGTTTGTCAGCACTGGCAAACAAGGAATTGCTGGCAGGATCTATCAGGCCAAACGAGACCGCCGAGCATTTTCTATGCCGGTCGTATATAACTTCAATGCTAAAGAGACCTCTCAAAAGTAGAGTTTACCAAAAGGCAAAGAAGCCAACACCTGAACTGACCTTGAGGTACTTAAAGTGGATAGCAACCCTCATAAAAAAAGAACAAAAAACAGAAGTTCTCATAGAGAATATTAAGCTCAGCGCTCTTGGCAGTAAAAAGAAACGGTATCAGTACTATCTTTTGTCCACCGTGATTAGCTTTATAGTTTCAGGCATTGTCTTCTTTCCCATAGCGAGTAAGGAAATGAGCTTTATATTTGGCTGTAGCATGAGCTTGCAGCTATGCAGCCGTAGAAACATTCCACCGGTAGAGACCATTGCCTTCTCCTTGAGTTTGGCTAAAAAGAGTCTGATGAAAGGAGTGCTCTTTGGATTGGGATATGGGATGGCATCGTGTTTGATGTCGGGATGGCTAACTCGAAGCTATCAGACAGGCTTGGGCTTAGGTCTCATTTCTTGCATTGCAGGTGGAACTTTCCATGTCATGTACGATGCCCTAAAAGGCCCAGAGATTGATCTTAAGAAAATTCCTAACCAAGGCATTAAAAAATCTAGCAGAAACGCATTAATGGTGGGGCTTGTGTGCGCCTTGCTGGGAGCACCCTTAGGCTTTTTGCTGGGTCAAATCTCAGAGATAGAAGGATACGACGAAAAATTTTGGCTACTCTTCAGCTTTTTGACGGGTGGATTGAGTGGCTGGCTAGTGGGCGGAGGGCTTGCCTGCATTCAACACCTCAACGTACGGGCTGTCCTATGGATCAACAAAGATATTCCTTGGAATTGCGCTAGCTTTCTCAACTACGCAACAGAACGAAGATTTCTAGAAAGGGTAGGTGGACGATATAGGTTCGTCCACAAACGCATCCGCGACTATTGCGCATCATCGGGCGCTACCATTTCTTGAGCAGCGTACTTCTCATATACTTCTCTTTCAAACAGATCAGCCAAGTCGGGAAAATTTTCCTTGACATAGGCTTCGTACTCATCTCTAACAGAGGCCCGACGAGCATCTTTAAGCGCTTCTGGATCTAACGAATCACCCAGACTACTCAGCCACGCTGAGTGAACAGTTAGATGAAAATCTAGATTTTCGTGACCCAGTTTACAGATAGGCTTCGCCAGATTACCAGCGTCAAAAATCCAGATTTCATCTTGAGACGGCATCACATCTTTGTAAACAGTACAAACTATATAGCCCGATGTAGAAAGTTGCTTTGCCTTTGAGGCTTTTTCATTTTGTGCTGTCTCACCGGATACTTCGTCGTTGTCTGGTACACCTGTAGTGACAGATTCTTCCTCATCCACTGGGATGAACTGGGGTGAAGAGACAAAATAGCCAGGCTCAAACTTGTAAGCGTCTTCTATCTCCATAGAATCTGTGTTTAATCTCAGTAGCTGAACTGGTTTATCTACAAACTTTCCTGATTCTTTTAGATTTTCTATCGGGACGCCTCTGTATCGATAGTCTTTGTAGGAGTCGTAAATTCGTTTAGGAATAACCGTTGCCGAAAAGCCCCAAGATAGCCAGTAAATGTCTTCAATTTTGCCAGATATCTCGGCAGTATGATTGCCCTTAGCATCAGCTTCACGGTAGGTATACAACGAAATAGCCCAAGTAGAATTAGGATCGCACATCGTCTTCGATTCAAGCAGGGCACCACTTTTTCCATCAATTTTGTATCGACCCAAAAAACCAACATCCATAGGACCAACGACCAGACTAGCCAAGTCAGATCTTAGTTTCTCTCCTGTAATCGATTTGTCGTACGCCCTAATCCATTCGGTAACGTCCCAAGCATTGTTGTGAGAGGCATGGATTGTAATGCAATCTTCAGTGTCGTCAAAACCAGTGATAAAGTGAGATATTTCACGAGGAATGACGACTTTCTTCGCATTGACTTTCTTAATACACTTTTTGCAATTAGAGGCCTTTTCGTCCAACGCATGTCGGTTAATAATGTACAGGTTTGTATAGGGCTTTTGCTTTTTGGGATGTAGAAAAATACGGGTCAGGAACCTTTTAATGAGAGCAGGCATTCTAGAACCGCTAAGGTTTAAAAAGAAAGGAACAAGAATTTGTGATATTTCCATTTGAAAGGCAATATCGGCCAGAATTATATAGTTTTCAGTAACGGCAACCTGGTGAAGAGATTGATCGATAATCAGCGGTTCATCATTAGTTAGCTGTATTTGCCATCTTTGAAATTTTGGCAGGCCTTGCTTTTGGGAAACACGTACTAAATGGGTAAAGCCACGCATCGCAGCTTTTAGAGAACCATTTAGCCTGCTACGAAACGCCTCAGGAAATACTCTTGCAAACCCAGATGAGTAATTCACAGAGAAGATTGCATTTTCTTTGACATGGTAAGCAGAATGAGCGGGTGTAAAACAAGTTGGAAAAATGGATTGAGTAGAGCGAACTTTTCCTCGCTGCAACAGTTCAAAAGCCCCCTTCCACTCGTTTATAGTGCCAAGAGGTCTGATGAGATCTAAGCTGTTTGGATCAATTGAATACGGCCGCCCACCATCATAGGTAACAAGCAAATTGTTACCTGCGGCAACGAGTCCAGTATTGAGTTGGTTTCGGGAACCCAGCCGCCCAATGCGAGCAATTCCATGACTGCGAAACGCATACTTCTTATGTGGTTCGTGCTGGGTTGCTTTGTCGGCATAGTAACAAGGTGTTTTCATAACTTTTGAAGTCACCTTCGCCACCGTTTTAGAATTCTCCTGTAAAAAATCAAAGCGATAGACCATACCATCGCCGTTATAAATTAGGACTTCTCTCTTTTTCTGCTGTTCTTCGGTATGAGCCATTGGCCCTACAACAAACACATGGCCATGTATATCGTGAGGTAGCTCACCTTCTAGCACCTTCAAAGTTTCCTGAATTTCCTTTCTGCTACCGTTCAAGATAGACGCAGGAATATGTATCTGTAGCTCGTCGGAAACGTCTTCTTCTGTTTTTTTGTCTATTAATTGTACTAGCTCTTTTTCTTGAGTAGTCATAGTTTTTCAAATACGTATGGTGAATGCGTGCCTGAGCTGATTTAGTTTTATCAGACCAATGTCGCTATTTGTAGTACCTGTGCGAGTACCTTATTCAAAAGTCACGTTACGTAGAAAGCCAATGTACTGATTAGAACAATCGATCCTTTTTCACTCAAGGCGCTATGCTTTTGAAGTAGTTTGCAAACGCTAAAGCAAGAGAGGGGCAGTGGGTCATTCTTTCTCAGCAGGTCATGCTTGCATCATTGGAGTGGGGGGCGATCTGCCTTGCACTGTGGACGATGCCAGCGGTCTTAGCAATATTTTGATAGATTCCAATCGATGCGCCTATCCTAAAAGGCAAGTGCATCTTCTTACAGAGACCCATGCGACTCGGGCAAATATTATCTCTACCCTTGAAACGCTCGCGCAGACAACAGATGCCGAATCTACCGTACTCGTTTACTACTCTGGGCATGGCTATCAGCTAACGAGTTCTCTGTTCAAGTCTTATTATTTATTGCCCTACGCCTATGATCTGGAAAAACTACCCGAAACAGGTATCAGTGGTAGCGAGCTGGTAGACCTATTACGAGAGATTCCAGCTCAGAAGCTGTTGCTATTGCTCGACTGCTGCCATGCGGGTGGGCTAACTGATATCTCCGAGTTTGAACTGAAAAAATCACCGCTGCCACCAGAAGCTGAACGAATGTTTGCAAAAGGTGGGGGACGAATGATTATTGGCTCATCTTCACCTGATGAGCTTTCGTACGCAGGGAAGCCCTACAGTGCATTTACCACAGCATTGATTGAGGGATTTTGTGGCAAAGGCGCATCAAAGCAGGATGGATATATTCGAGCTACTGACTTGGCGATGTACACTAGCCGCGCAGTATCTATTGCGACTGGAGATAAACAGCATCCCGTTTTAGATATTGAAAGAGCTGATAACTTTGTGTTGGGCTATTACGCGGGTGGAAACCACAAAAAAAAGGAGTTGCCAGCTGAGCTGCAGAATGGGTCGCAGATTGAATCTGTGCCTGGAGAGCTGAACGGCCAGGCAGAACAGGCAAGCGTTTCCGGCAATCGCACCATCACAATCGGTGGTGACGCCAACGACGCGACGGTTGTATCAGGAGATGGCAATGTCGTCAGTGTTAGCAATGTGGTGCAGAAGGGAAAATATAACATTAATATCGGGAGCTTGAAAGAAGCAGGCAACCTGCATATTGGCGATAGCAAAGCCCCTTGAAATAGCGGCTGCAAGTTGCCACTTTTGGTAATTAAGCGTGCAGAATAAGTGAATGTGCAGAGTCAGTACATCTCCTAATCTAAAAAGCAACAGTTAGGTTCTTTAATAAAGAGAAAGAATGGGTTCAGCGCTTTCTCGTATTCGAGTCGATATGCTAGTTGATAAAAATGATGGTGACTTGCCAATGAAGATTCGGGTGCTGGCGAAGGCACAATCGGCCTTGAGATAGGCGAGCTTATCATCGACAAAAGCCTGCGCATAGAAGGACTCGGCGCAGACGAGCTTACCATCAGCGGGGAAAACGACTCACGGATTTTTCGCATTGACGACAGTGACGAAAGCAGCCTTAGCGAAGTGATAATTGAGGGCGTCACACTTTCTGAAGGTAATGCCGCAGACAGTGGCGGCACCTTTAGCAGGGAAACGCTTTCTGTGCTGCGTAAGAACCGGCTCTTTGGGGCGGAAGGGCGCGATCGCATCAGTGGCTTCAACAATCCCGACACACTAAAGGGCCGAGGCGACGGCGACATCCTCCTCGGTGGTTCAGGGGCTGACAGGCTCCTTGGCGACGGCGGCCACGATATCCTCTCAGGCGGACTAGGCCAAGACAAACTCAAAGGCGGTGGTGGCAGCAACACCTTTGTATACGAAGGACTACACGAAGGAAAGGACGTCATTCTAGACTTCAAAATCGGCCAAGACCTATCGAGCTTTCAGCCATTTTCGACGGCGCTAGATACGACAGTACACCCCCCTTTGAAAACTCCGTTCGACTCGGGCAAGTCGGACGAAACCCACGTCTAGAAGTGCTAAATGCCACGGCGTCTAGAAACGGGCGCGAAGTCTTCAAAGAACTCGCCATCGTTCGCCACGTGAACTCAGCTGATTTTGATGAAAGCAGCTTTGTGCTCTAGTGTGAGATAAATCGATGACAGCTAATAAGATGACGACGATTCCTCCTGCTGAAGAGAAAGCACCCGAGCCCCTACGGAGCATTCACACTACAACGTTTCCGGCACTGCTAAAGCAGCTCAACATCTCTGTGGTCGTTTCTACTTATCAGGCAGGAAAAGTCGTCGTCCTCAGAGCCGACGAAGGGCAGCTAAATACCCACTTTCGCGTATTCGACAAACCCATGGGCCTCGCTGTCAACCCGCAGCGACTGGCCATCGGCACCCGCACTACCATTTGGGATATGTGGAACGTCCCTGCCGTCGCCGCAAAAGTAGAACCGGCTCACAAACACGACGCTTGCTATCTCCCACGCAACACACACATTACCGGCGACATCGACATTCACGAAATGGCTTGGGGCAACGAGGGCCTCTGGTTTGTCAACACTCGGTTCTGTTGTTTGTGTACGCTCAACAACGACCACAGCTTTGTGCCGCGCTGGCGACCAGACTTTATCAGCTCCTACGCACCCGAAGATCGATGCCATCTCAATGGGCTAGCATTGATAGATGGCAAGCCTAAATATGTAACCGCACTCGGCACCTCGAACGCTCCTCGGGGCTGGCGACCAAACAAAGCCAAAGGCGGCGTTATCATTGATGTGGAAACCAACCGACGCGTCACCGAGGGCCTCTCCATGCCACATTCCCCTCGCTGGTATCAGGACCGGCTGTGGGTGTTGGAGTCTGGGAAGGGATCCCTTTCTACGGTAAATGTTGAAACCGGGGAAACAACAATCATCGCTCAAATGCCGGGCTTCACGCGCGGCCTCGACTTCTGCGGCCCCTTTGCCTTTGTTGGACTCTCGCAAGTAAGAGAAACTGCTATATTCGGCAGCATCCCCATTACAGAAGCAGGCGAAGAGCGCACCTGCGGGGTGTGGATAATCAATATCGAAACAGGTCAAACAGTTGCCTTTGTAAAGTTTGAAGATGCTGTGCAAGAGATTTTTGCCGTACAGTCGATTCCAGGCATTGTGTTTCCAGAAGTTATCAACGAGCAAAACGAACTGCTCTCTAGCGCATATGTATTGCCAGACGAAGCACTCTCGGAAGTGGCCTATACGCAGAATTGAAGCGTCTTATGGTTGAAGCGATCGCAAGTTGGAGCGATCGCACAGTGCTACGCTTTCATTAATCCCTGATATCACGCCTTAAGACGCTTTTTAGAAGCTACAGCTGTCTCTTTGAGTACCCTTCATGGAATCCAGTTTTTTAACCGCCGTTTTCTTGCCGTTAGCACTTTTCATCATCATGCTCGGCATGGGGTTAGGGCTCATCCCAGACGACTTCAAACGTATTTTAGTCAATCCCAAAGCCGTCGTTCTCGGGCTAGTCGCGCAACTGTTACTTCTGCCGCTTGTTGGGTTTGCACTGGCAAGTCTCTTTCCGCTCAGCCCAGAACTCGCGGTAGGCGTCATGATTATATCCGCCTGTCCTGGCGGCTCTACTTCAAACTTGGTTACCTACTTGGCCAAAGGGAACGTTGCGCTATCCATCACCCTCACCGCAATTTCTAGCCTGATTACCGTATTTACGATTCCCCTGGTCATCAACCTCGCCATGGCGCGCTTCTTGAGTGCTGGCACCACGCTTCAGCTGCCTTTACTCGCAACAATGATCCGGATTGCAGTTATCACAGTGATTCCTGTAGCCTTGGGCATGCTCTTAAACAACAAAGCACCCGAGCTAGCCGCTGGCATTGAGAAGTGGGTAAAGTGGCTATCGTTGTTTTTCCTCGGGCTGATTATTGTTGGACTTTTGCTGAAAGAACGCGCTCAGGTCGCTAGTTTTTTCTTGCAGGCAGGCGGCGTGACCTTTGCACTGATTATTATTACGATGGGGTTGGGGTATGCGATCGCCACCCTAGCCAAATTAGACCCACAAAGTACTACCGCCATCACTGTAGAAGTTGGCATTCAGAACGGTACGCTTGCTATTGCGATCGCCAGCGCACCGCTCTTTCTCAACACTCCCAGCATGGCCATCCCCGCCGCCGTCTACTCCTTACTGATGTTCGCCATCAGCGGCCTCTTCGCCTGGTGGTCTCAGCGTCATCTGTCAACGAATCCTATATGATGTAGCTATGGAAATTTCGACAGCACAGCTATACGAAAGATTGGGCGTTTCGGCAAAGGAACTTCAAAGCTTTTGTGCACAGCATCCAATCATCGAACTGGCTTTTTTTGGGTCTGTCATACGAAAAGACTTCCACTCCAAAAGTGATATAGATATCTTAGTAAGGCTAGAGCCAGACTGTAAAATGAGTCTAGTAGATTTCGTTGGCTTAGAGTATAAATTTGAGGACTTTCTAAGACGAGATGTAGATCTGTTAACGCGAAACTCTGTTGAAAGTTCTAGAAATTGGATACGTCGCAATGAAATTCTAAACCATTCCAAAATCATCTATGAATCGCGAAGAGTCCTATCTGCTTGATGTCTACAACTATGCTCAAGAGGCTAAGCAAATGAGTGAAGGTATGGACATAGAGGACTTCAAGCTAGACAAACAAGCTCAATACGCTGTCCTCTATGCCATCACAATAATAGGAGAAGCCGTAAAAAGACTATCGGCTGAATTCAGAGCAAAGCACTCAGAGATCGCTTGGAAACAAGTCGCTGGAATGAGAGACAAGCTTATTCATGACTACAGAGAAACTGACATCTCTCTTGTTTGGGCTGCATTGCACTCTGACATCCCAGAGCTGATTGACTACATCGAGCCGCTACTACGAAAGCAGTGAATATTTAACCCTCCGCTCGAATCTCATCAAGCTTCGCTTTCACCGCCTGAATATCCTGCCACATGAGCCATTTTGGCTTACCAGGGTCACGAGAAGGATTACGCAGCAAATAGGCAGGGTGCAAAATCGGCATACACTGGCGGCCTTCCCATTCTATCCAGCTACCACGAATTTTAGTAATGCCGCGCTTCTCACTTGGAATAATTCCTTTTACTGCCGTTGCCCCAGTCAGCAAAATAATCTTCGGATCCACCAGCCGAATCTGCTCCAAAATATACGGACGACAGGCATTAACCTCGGCAGCTAGCGGATTACGATTACCCGGTGGCCGGCACTTCACGATATTACAAATGTAAACGTCCTTCTCCGTATCAAGCCGCACAGAGCCCAAAATTTTCTCCAACAGCTGCCCAGAACGACCCACAAATGGTAATCCCTGTTCGTCCTCCTGCTGACCAGGCCCCTCACCAATCACCATAATCGGCGCAGTGCGGCTACCGCGACTCACCACCACATTCGTGCGCGTTTCGGCCAGTCCGCAGCGCTGACAGCTCTTACAGTGCACCGCCAATGGATCCAAAGATTCGTACGTGCCTGACGGAATAGGAACCTTAGCACTCGTTGGGATTTTATCGGGGTCAAAGTCGGTAGGCGGTGGCGTCGCATCGACACCGCTAGCACTAAAAAGATCAATCTGATCAGTCATGAGGAAGAAAATGGTTTGAGGGCACTAGTCCTAGTTTAAAGGGAAAGCTGCACAGCAGGAAAGAACCCTTTGGCAGACCTGCTAACGGTTCTACACAAGCGTCTGATATTTGCCCACCAGCCGCCGTGCAATACTCGGCCAACCGTATTTTTCCGCCGCACATCGATGGGCATTCTCTCCCCTGCGTTCACGCTCCTCGCCATCCGCCAAAGCCACTGACAGCGCCTCAGCCAAAGGCTTCACCTCAGTTGGCACTACCCATCCCGCCTCATTCTCTTCTATCGCTGGCCAAATATGCACTTGGTCAGAAATAATCACTGGAATCTTCGCCGCCATCGCCTCGGCAACCGCAATTCCAAAGTTCTCGTAGTAGGAAGGCAGCACAAACACATCGGCAGCACTCAAAATTTGCGCCTTCAGCTCACCACCCACAAAGCCGCTGATGGTTGCCTGCTCGTGCCAAGCAGCCGTACGAATCTGCTGGCGAATACGATTCTCGTAGTCTCTATCTTGAGGATTCGCCCCACACAGCAAAAAGTGAAAAGGCCGATTGTTCTGATACTGTTTTTCCAGAGCAGGCAACAACAAATCGAATCCTTTTTTAGGGTCAATCCGAGACATAAACAACACGAGTGGACAATCTTCTGGAATATTGAATTTCTCTCGAATCTCAGTTTTAGAAGCTGAACGATCCGGTAAATCTGGTAACGCCACACCCAATGGAACCACCATATCTGGTGTTCCTACGCCAAATCTTTCAGAGACTTTTGACTCTAGCTCGCTGGTGAAGTGAATTGCCGCCGCGCCCGCTAAATTTGGCTTTTCTAACAGCGCGGCATATAGCTTCTTAATCTGTTTTTTCTTCTGTAAATCGGCTGGATCAAGCGTTCCTAATGGACGCATGATGTAAGGCAGCTTACGCCACCGACAAACAGTCGCTGCCGCAGTACTTACAGGCGAAAACAGCGCATGAATATGAGCAATGTCATAGTCATGCGCGTTGGCCCACAGCCAACTAAGCAGAGCTGTTGAAAACTTGTAGCGACGAAAAGGCGCACAGCGAAAGTAAATAACCTCGTAGCCATCCTCAGCCACTGGAACGCCCAGAGGCACATCTAACGGCGCTTCATCGACATCTCCGTTGGAATCAGTGGTAATCACCGTGACCTTAGCAACGGTTTGTTCATTCTGCTGCGCTAGGGCAGCGGCCAGTCCGCGTACCATCTGGCTCGGTCCGCCATACACCAAAGAAATAGAAGGAACAATTTGGAGAATGCGGAGCGGCTTTGGAGGCATATCAGAAAGCTGTTTAGATTAAGTTCACTATAGGTCTTGATAGTTGATAAGTTCTCCTGTGAGCAAGTTCACAGCGAGGCGGGTGCCACCAGCAGGAATAAGAATGACATGTGTCGTGATACTTTCGTTGGATTGTGCGGCTGCGTTTTGAACCCGCTGCGGCGCATCTGAAACCCACCATCCGCTGGTCGCCTGACTCGTCAGCTCGGCGGCAGAAACCGACAATACCTGCTGAATATCTTCAAAGGAGTAGGTGGCAATCGGCTCACCAACAACATCTAGCAGCATCAAAGCATAAGGACTAGCAACATTTATAAATTCATCAATGAGCAAAACCTGGCCCTGCGAACCCACCACGACAAACCGAGGGCCGTATTGCTGAGGGAGTGTTTTTTCCCACAGCAGACGGCCACTTTTATAGAGCTGACCCACGGTACTAGGCGTTTGCCATTGATCACTAGCTGTAACTTCAAAGCGGTAGTCGCCCGTAGCAAACGATTGAGACAGCGGCGGATGGGCGAGCTGATCGCCGGCGCTGGCAGAGTCTTTCTGAGAGAACATCGCGCTTATCGGTAGGTCTACAGCAGGTTGAGAACCCTGCACATCAGACAGTTTCCACAGCAGAACAACGGCGATGGCAAAGCCCATCCAAAGGATGATCGCACTCCACAATACTATCCACTTTCGAGCCATAGGGGGCCGTCTCATGTTCAATGCTGTGTGGTGTGAGTGCTGCGCCTTTTGAGGAACAGAGTGGCGGAGAAACCGGTGAGTGCGATCGCAACCCAGCTAGACGGTTCTGGAATACTACTAGCCGCAGACGCGCCCGAGCGCAACTGCAAGCTCGTCAGCGAAAATCCAGCCAAGTCAGCCGATATGGCATCTGTGCTGCTATCCGTCGTACTGCCACTATCTTCACTGTCCGTCACCGTATAGCTCGTAAAAGAACTGTTCACAATCTGTTGAAGCTGCGCTGAAGTCAGCTGACTGAGCCCAGCTCCATTAGGATACACATCATTCACACTACCCGGTATATTGCGGCTGTTGCCATCTGTCAGCAAATTATTCGCCCCGCCAGCGCCCAGCGTCGTATGGCGCAATCCCAGATTGTGACCAATCTCATGGGCCAGCGTGTCTGTACGCCCTCGGCCACCGTTAAAGCTTTGGGTTGCAGCGCTCACCACCACACCGTTACCATTCACCCAAGCCGAGCCAAACTGGGTAAACCCACTCGCGGATTCAATAGAATCGACAAACCAAACGTTTATCGGACCGCTGGTGCGCGTAGAGTCAGGATGACGACCAAAAGCCCCTGCGCTACCAGAGCGCGAAAGCTCGTAAAACTCTGAGGTGCCAGAAGAACTGCCGTCGTCAATAGAGAGAAACCGAGAGGCATTCAGCTGATTTGTCGGCAAAAAGTTCACTGTGAGCCGGGCCTGCTCCAAAATTTTCGCCGTGATATCGGCAAATAGGTTGACCCCAGCACAGTCCTCACCGCTGTCGTTGCACACCTGAATCGGCTGTACAAACAGCTCTCCGTTCGTGGCCTCATCAAAGAAAATGGTCTGTACAGACTGAGGCGTACCGTCTGTGCAGCTGCTTAGCATAGCCGCACAGCCCGCTACCATCACAGGCCTCAGCCACACATGACGAAAATGAGTTGGGTGAGTCACAAAAAACAGCTAATAAACGCCAGAGAGAAGCTCTCCGAGGAGAGAGGTAGTGCGCTACTTGATACTTAAAGTATTCTTGATTTGATGGTTCCCAAAAGTAGCTTTGAAGTAATCACTTGCCAGTAAATTCCCTGACAGGCCTCCACAAAAAGCTTCTCAAAAATGCTCTAAAGATCAGAGTGCCTTCAGCTCTACACACCAACCCTCAGGCTATCAGCGTAAAGTCGTATAAAATTCGAGCAATCGGGCAGCCAAGGCATCATTTGTATACTCGTGCATGGCTCGCTGATAGCCGCGCTCAGCCAATTCCTCGTGCCGCGCTGGCTGACGCATCAACATCGCAATTTTCTCAGCTAGCAGCGCCGCATTGCCTTCCGGAAACACCAGGCCATCCTCTTTAATCACGTGAGGAATCTCACCTGAGTCCGAGCCAATCACCGGCACCTTGCAGGCCATCGCTTCAATAATCACATGGCCAAACTGCTCCTTCCAGCCCACCGCGCTCAGCGTTTTGAACTTGTACGTCGTTTCAGAAGGCAATATCAGCGTATCCATCAGGTTGATGTAGCGAGGCACATCTGCATGGGGAACGCTCTCTACCCAGATGATGCGCTCAGCAATTCCTAGCTCATTTGCCAGCTGTACCAAAGTCTCTTTCAGCTCACCTCGCCCCAGCAGCAGCAGCTTCCATGAACGCGCTAGTCCTTGTGCTGGGCCTTGAGCTTGCAGCTGCCCCAACGCCTTAAACAACGTCAGGAGCCCTTTCTCTTCAACAAAGCGCCCTACAAAGCCAACCACAAATTCGCCTGGGTCAATACCGTGCTGAGCCATCAGCTCTGGCTGCTCAGCAGGGCGAAACAAGCGTTCATCTACCCCCAGTTGAGGCATGACACAGGCCGGGCCGCCATAGCCATGATCTTTCAAGATATCTGCGCCATCTTGATTGCCGACAACTAAACCATCGGTATGGCGCAAATTGTAGCTTTCCAGCAGAGACAGCGGAAACTTCACCTCATAGGGTAAATTCCACCAGGTAAAAAAGACATTCTTAGCGTTGAGCCTGAGCAACCGATTGAGCGTTATCAGCTCAGCATAGCCAACCGATTTAGAGCCTTGCTCTACCTGAATAACATCAGGTCGAAAGTCTCTTAACAGTGAAACAATATCTGTGCCAAAGCTCAGCAAACCCTGATTGTTTTCACTAAAGTTAGAAACTGGGACAACTCGAAAGCGTCCTTCCTCTCGTGGCTGCGCTTCTATTTTTCGGTTTTGCACACCACCTGGCGTCCAGCGCTTCGGCACCACTACCGTCACTTCTACAGAAGGGTCTATGCGGGTGAGCGATCGCAGCTTCTCACAGTTGAGATCGACTATATAGGTATGACTCGCAACAAGGACTTTCATTAGACACAGATTCTCTTTAATTTTACTGCCACGAACCTTGCCTTATAGGGTTAAAATTCTCAGCTTCTAACCCAGCCTTGCTAACGTGGAAGTACAAATCGGCATCAACTGTCAGCACGAACGCAGGCAGTTTAGAAGCTACTGAAATCGCCACATCAGTCAATCCAAGCCGGTAAAACATCGGGTCAGACACGAGAAGCGCAGAACTATCGACATGCTCTCTACATTTCATTAGAAACTCAGCCATAGCCTCTCTTCCAAGTTGCGGAATGCTTCCACGATCCTTGCCTAGCAAATTGGAAACCTCAGTCATAATGTGTGGCGTCGTGACAAGCTGATTAAACGAGTTTTCACTGATTACTTCTTCAAGCAAATCATAGTCATCTTCTGTAAATGCCGAAAGCGTCTTTGATGTTTGGATCAGCGAAGGATTTTTTCCACCAATGAAGAGTAAAAGCAATAAATTGGTATCTAGCAAAAGCGTTCTAGAACGAATCCGCATATTCATCAAATCACACAGGTCTAATCTTCATTGAAATAGGCTGGCCTGTCTTGGCATCGACATTGATAATCTTGTAGCGGCGAGACAACGCCCGGCTTTTTCTACTCGGCGTAATCAGCGCAGCCGAATCATCCTTACTTTCAGACAATGAGAACCCCACGGTAACCAACCACTCATCAGAGCCCTCAGAGAACTCAATTTCTTCGAGCAACAAGTCACGCAAATTATTGTCTGAATATAAGTCTTGGACGTAGTCCATTGCAGCTTGGACAGCGCTTTTTACATCCACGTTATTTCCTCATCAATCTCCTAAACAGGTCTTAAAATTCAAGCTATAACGATGCAGCAATCTTAGCAAAAGCCCCTTCCAAAACGAACCTTTCAGCGCTCATCACATCGCCACTGGCTCACTGTAAAGCCGCCCATCTCGATGTCCCGGCTTCAGCAGCGTCCAGCACGCCTGCAAGAAGCCCAATACATAAAAACCGAACCGGCTCACAATTTTTACCGGTCCACCACCTTTATTGCAGGGCGGATTACCCAACACATGGCAATCAAACAGGCTACTGGCTAGGCGTAGCAACTGCCCAGGCGTGAGATTTTTCAGCGCCATCAAAAAGTGATTGTGATAGAAGGTCGTTTGATACTTTAGCGACCTAGTACTAATGTCATGGCACCCACCGGTCTCCTCACCCAAATGCACCAAATGTGCCTCAGGCTCGTACCAAATCATCAGCCCCGTTTTACGCAGCCGCAGACAAAAGTCCGACTCCTCGCGCACCGCACTCCCCGCAAAGCGCTCATCAAAGCGCAAGCCGTATTCTTCAAACACTTCGCGTCGAAAAGACATGTTGCAGCCCCGCGCGGTGAGAACTCGCTGCGGCTTTACCGTATGCACCAGATCAATGTGGTACCAAGCAATGCCGGGGTCCATCGCCTCAGGAGGAAGTGTTTCAATAGTGGGCTTAGTCGATTCGGATAGCTTCATCCGGTCAAATACTCGGCCTGCGATCGCACCCACTTCCGGCCGCCCAGCAAACCCCTTGGCATGCGCCGCCAAGCACCCCGCTGGCAGCTCCACATCATCATCCAAAAACAAAAAAATATCGCCTTTAGCGCGCTCAATCGCATAGTTGCGCGCCCCCGGCAAACTCGCCCAGCTCACCTTGTGCAGCTGAATTTTGCCACTAGCACTCATTTGCTCCAAAAAGGATTGCGTCGTCACCTCGTGCTGCTCGGTTTGGTCCACCACAATCAGCTCAAACGACGGATAGTCCTGAGCAAGCACGCTTTTAATCGAGTCGCACAGCACCGCTTCACGTCCGTAGGTCGGAATCACAACCGAAATCAACGGCAGCGCTATCGATTCGGGTATCACAGGTTCAGTCGTCGTCTCAGTCATCATCTCAACAGCACTATTTGTTGCTCAAAGACAGGATTTTCAAAAGGCCCATTACTCCAAAAGACCCATTACTCAAAGGTCGGTATCGCCTTCATCTTTTGCCGGCGCCGGGCTGCTCTCGTCATCGCCACCGGCTCATCCGGATTCAACAGCGCCGCTGCCTTCTCCTCCTCCTGCCGCTCTAGCTCTGGAATCTTCAATACAATGCCCGCTGCCAGCCAATAGTAAACCCCGACCGGGTCCACATCTAGCGGATAATAGTACGGGCAGTAGCTAATAAAGAGAATAAACACCCACATAGAAGCCGCATAGATCCGCAGGTTCTTATCCTTGGTTTGCCGATAAATCCGGAACGTCGCCACCGTCAAAGTGGTATACACCGCCAGCGCTGCAATCAAGCCCAAAGGCCCCAGCTCATAAATCAACTTAGGATGGTAGGTCTCAATCAGCGTGGTTTTACCAAAGGCCCGCGCTGAATTGGTCGCACGGCCTACGCCATTGCCAAACACACCCTCCTGATCTTTCCACACCTGCTCAAACTGCTCAACGATAAACTGCTGAGGCGGTGACGCTTCCCAGCGCGAAATCAAGCTATCGACTCGGCCCGTCACAATCGCTGGGTTAGTGGCAATCAGGTAGCCCACTACTAGGCTCAGCAGTATCCCCATCGGCAAAAATCGCTTGAGGTTACGGTACTGACCTGTCAAAAACAGCAGTCCGATAAAGGCAGTCGGCACCAGCACCAGCGCAATCCGCTGCCCTGACACCACCGCCATCACAAATACAGCCAGCAGTGAAAGTGCCCCAGCCAACCGCCAGAAAATCGATCGATCGCTAAACGTAGTCCCAAAACTAAAAAAGACCGCCGAAATCAAAAACCAGCCCCACTGCCAAGGCGCAACAAACGTCCCCGGCAGCCTAATTTGACCTACCTCAGGCGAATACAGCAAAGACCCACCGACAAAACAGCGAGCTTCTAGCGAGGCACGAAACATCTCATTGCCCACGCCTATCGTGCCTTGGCACATTCCAGTAGAGAGCATCAGATACTGAACCAGCCCCAGCGAAGACGCAATCAGTACCAGCACCGCCTGCATCCGCAGCAAACCCACCAAATCTTCCTTGTTGCGAATGAGGTAATACATGCACGCTACTAGCGGCATATAGCCAAATAGCAGCTTTACACCCCAAATCGCCATCACAATGGGCAGCTTGCCATCCACCTGGCCAATTTGGTCTGGAATATTGGTCACCAGCACCGTAGCAGCCACCACGATCGCCAGCAAAATCACAGGCGGCTTAATCGCCTTCGGTAAAATAATCGGCAGCTTATACCTGCGGCAAAACTGAACCACGCCAATTAGTGCTGGAATATAAAAAACGTCTTTGGCAATTTGCAAAATGCTGCTGCCGCCTAAGCTATAGGTCACCGTACCGGCAAACGGCACATAGATAATAAAGGCATACAGGGCAAGCCGCTGATACTTGAATGAGAGGATTAGACACATCAGCGCGCCAAAAGCGGCCACACCTAGCTTAGGTTCAACAATTAGCCCTAGCAGCAGCCCGACAAAAGCACAGCCAAAGACCGTCGTAGTAACGAAAGAGATTGCTTTTTTACGCCTGGCCGCTGCAGCTCTTTCTAAAATGAGCTTCTGCCGAGGCGACAGTTCTTCCTCGACTTCGGAGCCAGCTTTGTCGGATTTCCCAGCTGCGGCAGCTTTCCCTTTCTTGCTCCTACCTTTTTTGCCAGTCGCCGACTGAGCATCCTTCGCCTGCTTACCGCGCTTTTTGCCCCGCTTATTAATAGATTTTTTGAGAGAGCGTTTCCCTGACGAGCGTGAAACCATAGGTTAATCGGGGAGAGGGAGCGAGTGTGGATCTAGGTGTGGATCTAAGAGACCTGTCATATCAAATTTACCCAATCATGACGACAAAGCTGCGGACAAACAGAGTGCTAACGACAGGTATGTACTAAATCTTCTTCAATTGTGAAAGCCGGTTTTCGGGATCTTCACGAAAGTAGAGCTACCGGCCTAAGCGGTTGGGTACGCCCTCACAGCCACCGGGAATGGTACCGCGAGTTTTGCTGCCACCCCACGCGCATAGGTAGCAGCGCTGTACTTCCGAGAGCCGCTGCACATTGGTTAAATCAGTCCCTTCTACCACCGCCCCTGTAAATTCTCCGGTGGCGTAGTCGGGTGTGTCTTGCCGGGTGCGCGGCGTCGCTGTTTCTAGCTCACCGTAAAATAGCCGCACGCCCATAATGTCGGTATTGGTGAGGTTGGCATCGCACAAAATCGCGCGCGCAAAGTTAGTGCGCACAAGGTCGCAGTCTGTAAGGTCTGCGCGAATCAAATTCGCATCGCTCAGATCTAGCCAGCGCAGGTCGGTGCCAACTAGCTGACTAGCTGCCAGCATTACGCCTAAATCAATCACTCGAGTACCGCTCAGCCGATCTTCCGCATAGCCGCCCAGTCCATCAAGAATGGGTCGTCCTAAGCGCTGGTCACGCGCTAGCGGCGTCAATAGCTTGGAGCGAGACAGAAATCTCAGCACTTTGGCCCGTCCGCTCGAATCGACACTGCTCAAAATCGCAGCGGTCCGGGCTTCGGCAATCACGCGCTCTTGGGGCCAGTCTACTAGCAAACCCTCGTCATCGAGCACCAGCTCAGAAATGCCCTGAAAGTAGGAGTCGATGGTCTGCTGCTGCGTAATCAGGTTTTGCTGAACGGTGAGGTCTCGCGAAATGATGTACTGCCGCCAAGCGACGTACACTGCCAGCACGGCAATAAAAATTTGGCCAATCGCACCGAGAAAATCGCCCAGAGCGCTGATGATGTCCCAGCGCAAGCCACTGCCCCAGCGGGCAATCGGTCGGCTAATGCCGCTGGTATAGATCAGGCCGATAATGCCCAGAATCAAGCCAGGGAAAGCAACCAGTAAGGCTCTTTGCTGCTGAGTGAGATCGCTAAGGGCTTCTTGCAGCGTCGGGGCGATGAGCCGTAGGGAAACAACAAAAGCGACAATTGAGCCCGCCAGGGTGAGCCAAAAGCTGGCGAGGGTGAAGCCGATAACGACGACGATGGCACTGGCGATCGCAACCACACTAATCGGCGCTTGAGCCACCTTAATCGGGTTAATTGCGGGCTGACGCTGATACCGCTCCTGTATCACGCCTGACGAATTCCCTGTAGCCGACGAGATCGTCTTTCCATTCAGCTGGCCATTTAGCTGGCCATTCAGCTGGCCATTTAGCTGGCCATTCAGCTGGCCATTTAGCTGGGAGCGACTGAGTGGATGGGTCTGGATATCTTCATTATCAGATTGCAAATCGGGATCGGGATTGTAGTCAATCGTAAAAGAATCGTTATATCGAGCTTTGTCAGCGGCGGCATCACCCGTCACCAGCACACTTCCACTGGGCAAATCCTGACTGGGCAAAGCAGACTTCGCAGTCTCATCGTCCGAGCGCCAAGCTGGCATTTTTCGGTTGGGGATACCATTTGGCAAAGTACCGGATACATCAGTGGGTAGCTCGCTCTCAAAATCGTTATCCATGGGCTCATTTACCGCGATTAGCTGTCAGTGTAAACCTGATGCGAGTACGCCCACCATCCTCTACTAAAATAAAATTAATAATCTAGACCTTCTTACTGGCTTTGAGGCTCCCCCAGCCTCAGGCACAAGCACCCGCTCTTATGATCATTGCTTTACTTTTGCTCGCAGCCATTGCCATCTTGGGTTGGGGCTATTCCAAAGCCAAACCCTTTGGCAAACCGGGCATTTTAGCCTGGCTGCAAACTGTCATTCTCATGGGCCCCTGGCTACTTTTCTTCGGCCTATCCGCCGTTGGTCTATATCTCAACCTAGCCGGAATTTTATTCCTCGTCGTGGGCTCTACGGGGCTCTATATTTACCTAGGCAGGGAACTCCGTAAAGCAGGCGCGGAAGAACTCGCCACTCAAAAAGCAGCCACGTTAATCACCCAAGAGCTTACCGAGGACGCGGGTGTCGCCAACACCGATGTCGCCAAAGCTGACGTCACCCCAAAAAGTAGTGCGATCCTCAGCGCAGAAAGTAGCCTGCCAGGCAACGCAACAAACAGCCCAGAAGAAAACGACACGGCAGTCGAAAAGCAGCCCAAAGAAACGCCCAAAGAAACACCCAAAGAAACACCAGAAGAAGCCAATCTTCCGCCTATTCCAAAAGAAGATTTAGCCATCATTGAAGGCATTTTTAGCATTGATACGTTTTTTAGAACAAAAACAGTGCCCTATCAGGAAGGGGCAATCTTTAAAGGCAACCTGCGGGGCCAGCCAGATGAGTCAGCAAAAATTCTCAGTGAGAAGCTAACGGCTAAGTTTGGCGATCGCTACCGTTCCTTTTTATTGTCAGATCCAGAAGATAAGCCGGTTGTCGTGGTACTGCCCGAATCCAACGGGCCAAAGGCAACCTCTACTGCGCAGAGGGTATTGGCTGTAGCGCTGGCGATCGCAGCCCTAGCCACCTGCATCGAAACCGCTGCCATTCTCCAAAGCTTCGACATCTTTCAATCGCCCGAACGCTGGCGCGAAGTGCTCCCCATCAGCCTTGGGCTTGCCAGTGTCATCGGCACGCATGAGCTTGGCCACATCGCGCTAGCCCGCCGCGAACAGGTCAAGATCAGCCCGCCCTTCTTCCTACCGGCTTGGCAGCTGGGCGCATTCGGCGCAATCACCCGCTTCGAGTCCATCCTGGCCAATCGTAGCGTCCTCTTCGATGTTGCCTTTGCAGGCCCTGCCGCAGGTGGAGTGCTCTCTTTCGTATTCCTATTCCTCGGCCTTGTTCTGTCTCATCCTGGTAGCCTCTTCCAGCTCCCTGCCGAATTCTTCCAGGGCTCCATTTTCGTCGGAACCTTAGCCCGCGCCGTCCTTGGCGATGCCCTACAGGGCGACCTGGTCGACGTCCATCCACTCATGGTCATCGGCTGGATTGGCCTTATCATCACCGCCATCAACGTCATGCCCGCTGGCCAGCTAGACGGAGGCCGCATGATCCAGGCTATCTATGGCCGCAAAACCCTGATCAAGTCAACTGCTGTCACCCTTGTACTGCTCGCATTAGTAGGCCTGTTTAATCCACTGGCGCTCTACTGGGCCGTCCTCATCGTCTTCTTACAGCGCCAGCCCGAGCGTCCCTGTACCGACGACCTCACCGAGCCCGATGACGCTAGAGCAATACTGGCCCTGTTGGCTTTACTCTTGATGCTGCTGATTCTTTTGCCCCTTTCGCCTAGCTTGGCTGTAAAGATAGGGATAGGTTAGTGCAGGCTCATCTTTTGTTGCAGGCTCATCTTTTTGATGAACCGTCTGGAACTTTCGATGGATTGGATGCAAATTAATCAAGCGTTAAGATAAGCGTGGCCTACTGACTATTCAATAGAATTGAATAGAAAGATGTCCGTGAGCTGCTCCGTTTTACCACTGCTGTTACCAAGGGAAACTACGCCTGTGTTCAAGGCTATCGCTCGTGACTTCCGCATCATTTTCGACCGTGATCCGGCTGCCCGCAATTGGCTTGAAGTCGCCTTCCTTTACCCTGGGTTCCAGGCTTTGGTACTGCATCGCTTTGCCCACTGGCTATGGAATGTGGGTCTGCCATTCGTTCCTAGGCTCATTTCCCACTTGGCACGGGCCCTCACAGGCGTAGAAATTCATCCGGGCGCAACAATTGGCTCTGGCGTCTTCATCGACCATGGGATGGGAGTTGTGATTGGTGAGACGGCGATTGTGGGCGACCTTTCACTGATTTATCAGGGGGTCACGCTAGGGGGAACCGGCAAGGAGTCGGGGAAGCGCCACCCGACGCTGGGCAATGGGGTTGTCGTCGGTGCAGGCGCGAAGGTACTCGGCAATATTCAAATCGGTAATAACGTCCGCATTGGTGCGGGCTCTGTTGTCCTCAGGGAAGTCCCTTCCGACTGCACAGTGGTGGGCATACCCGGCCGCATTCTCTATCGCTCGGGTGAAAGGGTTGAGCCATTGGAGCATGGTCGCCTGCCCGACTCTGAGGCCATGGCTATTCGCGCCCTGGTAGACCGCATAGAAGCGCTTGAAAACGAGCTTTCACAGATACGAAGAACTCAGCCCACTAGCGAACTAGAAGAGAAAGTTTCTAGCCTAGAGCAGCTGGTTGCCGTTGGCGTTGGCGCTTCTTCGGCAGCGGTAGTCGAAGACTGCCAGGGTATCCAGTGCTGCAATATTGAAGACAGAGCGCTGCAAGAATTTCTGGGCGGCTCTGGCCTCTAGCACCTTTCTCCTGCTGGGAAAAGGGCTAGAAAAAAGGGCCGGGGATAAGGGATCAGAACTTACGGATTCACATCAGACACTGTCCATTTCTCATCCGCCTCATCTCCACGCCGATAAATCGTGCGGTCTTGAGGCTCGCCTCTTAGCGAAAGCTGGTCCACACTGTGCGGATGCAAAAGTAATAAACAAAAAGTAGAGAGCGGCGCTTGCGAATCAGGCGCTGGAGGGCTGAAGTCTGCATCTTCCTCACGAGGCGATTTGGGATGCGGCCAGGCAAACTGCAAGCGGGCATTGTCTGAGATTCGCTGCCAAAGCTGCTGACGCGCTTGGGCCAGCGTTGGTTCTACAGTATCGGCAGTGACCACAGCTAGCTGACCGCTCAGCCGAAACTGCTCTCGGGTTTTGGTGAAATACCAGCAGGCTTCTGCATGGGGATTTTGCTGAGCTTGCGATGTTTTTTCGCTGCGGCGATCGCAGATAAACATCAGCACGTTGCTCCCTTCCAAAAAGCCTCGAAAAACCACAGTGCGATTGGCCGGGGTGCCATCCGCGCGAACGGTAGCCAGCTGAAGGAAACGACAGAATGCCTGAGCACGGTTGCGGTGAAGCGCCCGAGAGAGAGGCGATCGCCAAGGCGCAAGCTCAGCATCAAGATAAGTCAGCAATTCGGCTGATGAGTCAGAGAGACTAGTGGACAATGACAATAGAAAACGCTTCCTAAAACGACGTGAAAGATAACTGTGGGGCTTGTGCCAAGCAACGGTTGTCGATATTCTAAGGCGTCTAGCCTTGATAGGCTGTGCGTATGTATATCTTAGGGTTGCGCTAAAGTAAGTAGCCGGCCTGAATAAGTTCCCGAATAAGTCACAGCTACATATTTGGGTATTTTGATATGGGGAAAGATACGCCACAAATTTTCTAATTTGCTATCTTTTTTTCTACCGCTTTATCTACTGTTTCGTCCGTTAGTTTGAGAGAGACCTGAAAATCACAACGCCTATGAGTATTTGGACGGTTGTTTCTTTGGTGATAGGACTCGCTCTATTAGTAGGTGGCGCGGAGGTCATGATTAAGGGCGCTTCCAAGCTAGCGGCCACTATTGGCGTATCTCCACTAGTCATTGGCCTCACGGTTGTTGCCTTTGGCACCAGCGCTCCTGAGCTAGCGGTTAGTCTGAACGCAAGCCTGCATGGTCAGGCGGATATTGCGCTGGGTAATGTGGTGGGCAGCAACATCTGCAATATTTTACTGATACTGGGCGTCTCTTCGCTAATTGCACCCCTGGTGGTAGCACAGCAGCTGGTCCGGCTAGATGTACCCATCATGATTGGGGTTTCCTCACTGCTAACGCTCTTTTGCCTAGATGGAAAAATCAACCGCTCCGATGGGGTGGTTTTATTTTTGGGCGGATTAGCCTACACCGTCTTTTTGCTATACCAAAGCCGCAAAGAGAAAGATCAGGGCGTACTAGATGAGTACGCCAACTTCGGAGAGCGGTCACTCACAGCCAAAGAAACCAGCTTGAATGTTGTCAGCTTTGCTGGTGGCGCAGCGCTACTCGTTCTCGGTTCGCAAATGTTAGTAAAAAGCGCAGTCACCATCGCCACTTTTTTCGGCGCTAGCTCTCTCATCATTGGCCTTACCGTTATCGCTTTTGGCACGTCTTTGCCAGAACTAGCTACCTCCGTGATGGCAAGCATTCGAGGTGAGCGCGATATCGCCGTCGGCAACGTCATCGGCAGTAACATTTTCAATATATTAGTGGTACTCGGCCTCACCAGCAGCGTTTCAGAAACCGGCATCAACATCTCTGAATCAGCACTAACATTCGACATTCCTGTGATGCTGGCCGTCGCCTTTATGTGCCTGCCTATCTTCTTTACCGATAACGAAGTCTCTCGGCGAGAAGGTGTGCTGCTACTGCTGTATTACGTGCTGTACATTGGCTATCTGTTCCTTCACGCGAGCGAAGCCTACGCCCCGCAAGCCAGCATTATTGGCTGGGTCGTTGTACC